>CAZTOV010000058.1:0-12844 GCA_964615175.1 uncultured Burkholderiales bacterium | reverse complement strand
AGGGTGCCCTGGTGGGCGGTCACCACCCGGTGCACGAACGACAGGCCGAGGCCGAGGCCGCCGTAGCGGCGGGTCGACGACCCGTCGAGCTGCGCGAAATCGCTGAAGATGCCATCGAGATCGGATTGCTCGATCCCGATGCCGTCATCGGCGACCGAGATCTCGACCCGTCGGGACGCCCCCGTCCCCCGCGTCCGGGCATCCAGTCGGATGGTGCCTCCCTCAGGCGAGTACTTCACCGCATTGTCCACCAGTTCGTGGAGCGCGCGTTCGAGCAGACGCTCGTCCGCCACGACTCTCGGCAAGCGACTGCTGCCTTGTACATCGACACGATGGCCACCGGATCTTGAGTCCCAACGCTCGCCGACGCGCTCGATGACCTCACGCACGTCGAGTTCCTCGGTCTGCAGCTCGAAACGGCCGGCCTCCATGGCCGAGAAGTTCACGAGCATGTCGACGTACCGTTCGAGGCGTTCGGCCCCTTCGACGATGGTGCCGAGGAACGCCTGCTGGCGCGCTCTGGGCACCTTCTTCGACAGCATCATCTCGGCGTAGCCCTTGATCGGCGTGAGCGGGGTGCGCAGCTCGTGGCTGATGTTGGCGAGGAACTCGCTCTTCATCGCCTCGACCTCGGCCTCCCGCTGGATGTCGCGCATCACGTAGACACGGCCGATGACGGTGCCGACGTCGTCCCGGATGGGCGAGCCCGACATCGCCACCGCCAAGGGGCCTCGACGACGATCGAGGAGGACAGTGCCGGTCCAGGGAGTCTCCAACTCCTCGGACAGGCGGGTGGCGAGCGGGTTTCCGACCTCGTCGTCTCCCTTGACGACCGAGGCGACATCCTTCCCGACCACCGATCCTTCCCTGCGGCTCAGCATCTTCTCCGCCGCCGGGTTCAGCGCCACCACCGTCCCGTTGGCGTCGGTGGCGACGAGCCCCTCGGCCATGCCGGAAAGGATGGCCTCGGTCTGGGCGGCGGCCTCACGGATCTCGCGAGTCATCTGCTCGATCGACTCGGTCATCGAGTCGAACGACGCCCCCAAGGTCCCGATCTCGTCGGCCGCATCGACATCGGCCCGCACCCCGAGATCGCCCTCGGCGACCTGCCGGGCGGCGTCCGTGAGTCGGCGCACGGGAGCGGCGAGCCGGGCGCCGGCGAACACGGCCGAGACGAAGGCCAGGCCGGCCGCGATCAACGCCACGAGAAAGAGGGTTCGGAACAGCGACTGGCGGGTGTCCTCCACCAGTTCGCTCTCGGTCGTCACCACGAGCGCAGCCACCGGCTCGCCGGTGCTGCGGTCGACGGGGCTCACCGAGACGAACGCGTCGGTGCCGCTCACCGAGGTCTCCTCGCTCAGGGCGATCCCCCCGCCGAGAACGCTCCGTTCGACCGCGCCCGCGAGTTCGGAGCCGACGGCGTCGACGATGTCCTCGGGCGCCGGGTCACGGGTGCTCGCCAACACCTCGTCGGCCGTCACCAGGGTGAAGTGCGTGCCGCGCTCCTCCTGGAGCCGTTCGGCGAGGAACGCCTGATTGAGCCGGAACCCGGTGACGGTCACCGCGACCAGCTCGGGCGCTCCCCGTTCGTCGGGGAGCGAGACGGGCGTGGCCCCGATCGCCATGAGGTCGTCGCCCAGCAGCTCGACCGACGCGGCGCCGTCGCCCTCCAGGGCGGTCTGCACGACCGAGGTGCCCGACAACGCGACGAAGTCGGTCTGGTCGATGCCGGCGCCGACCCGAGCCCGTCCCGCGGCGTCGATCACGCTGATGAAGTCGACCTGGCGGTAGTCGGACCGCAGGTCGGCGATCGCTTCTTGGAGCGAGGCGAAGTCGTCGGACTCCACCCCCGAGCGGAAGGTCTGCGAGGTGACCAGAACCTCGGCGAGGAAGTCGGATTGGCCGATCGCCTCGTTGGCCTGCTGCTCGAGAATGCCCGTCTCGATGTCGGCGCGCTCTTCGGTGCCGCTGAGTGCCTCGTCGGCGATGTTGCCCGTGACGACGACCGACAGCGCAACCGACAGGACCAGCACGACCACCACCAGCAACACGGTGGCGAAGGTGGCGATGCGCATGGCGATGGCCCGCCGGGCACCGAACGCGGCCGCGGCCCCGAAGCCGAGACCGGCGACGCCTTGCAACACCGTGCCCGCGGTGTCGGCGTCGACCGCGTAGGCGACGACACCGCCGACGAGGCACACCGTGCCCCCGGCGAGGGCGGTCCGGGCGGGGCGGTAGCGAACGCTGCCGAGCGCGGCGCCCATCGCGACGGCGCTCCCGACGCGTACGACCGCGAGCGCCGCCGTGCCCGGGTCGGTCTCGGGCAACGCCCCCTGCACGATCGCGGCCGCGGCGATGGTGAGGGCCGCCACCTGGAGGAGGATGCGACCGCCGAGACGCACTTCGAGGAACTCGGGTCGAGCCCAAGCCACGACGAACAGGCTCGCGGCCGCCACGACGACCACGAGCGCCGCGCCCAGGTTCAAGATGGCGGATGCGGTACTCATCGGCGCCGGGCCCCATACAGAAGAGACAGTGCGCGGAGCCGGTCGACTCCCGCGGCGACCGCCACTCGACCACCCACCGGGGGCACCATGGTGGCGGCGGCACTCATCGCCGAATTCAGGTTACCGGAGCCCGGTTCGCCCTCCGTGGCTCATCCCGGACAAAACCCCGCGGATCTAGTCCTGGTTCTTGACTGTGAATTGCCCGCTGAGCGGGCAATTCACAGTCAAGAACGCAACGCGCGGGCGTTCCCGCCGAGGGAGTCGAGCGCCACGAGGGCGTCGTCGAGGTCGTGCACCGCGACGACCCGCATGTCGCCGGCGTACGGACGCGCGAGTTCGGCCTCGCCCGCGGGCACCAGCATCAGCACGGCGCCGGCGCGGCGGGCGGCGACGGCCTTCTGCTCCACGCCGCCCACCGGCTCCACCACTCCCGTGGGGTCGATGGCGCCGGTGACGGCGACCGTGCTCCCGCCGGTCAGCTCGCCCTCGGTGAGCTGGTCGAGGACGGCCAGCGTGAAGGCCAGCCCCGCCGACGGCCCGCCCACCCGGCCGGTGTCGATGTTGACGTCGAACGGGAAGTCGAAGTTGAGGTTGTCGATCAACCCGATCCCCACCTGGGCGACGCCGTCGTCGGACTCCGCCGTCCCGACCTCGACCGTGACCGTCTCGCCCTCGCGCTCCACCTCCATGGAGACGGTGTCGCCCGGCTCGAGCGCCCGCACGGCGTCGATGACGTCGCGGCGGAACGTCACTTCGTCGCCCTCGACCGCGGTGACGATGTCGCCGACCTCGAGCTTGCCCGCGGCGGGCCGGTCGGGGAGCACCTCGGTGATGAGGGCGCCACCCCCGACCAGATCGACCTCGTAGCCGAGGTGGTCGAGAGCGACCTTGGCTGCCACGAGCTGCGACTCGCGCATCATGGCCAGGTTGATCTTGGTCAGCTCCTCGCGGGTGCGATCGCCGGTGAACACCTGCTCCTTCACCAGGTCGACGTCGTCGTCGATCCAGGACTGCACGGCCTCGATCGGTGTCACCCGTTGGGACAACGACACGGTGAGGAACAGCAACTGCCCGTTCGGCGGGTATTGCTGCACGCCGTCGGCACTGATGAGGTCCATCACGTTGGTGGCGCTCCCGGGCTGGACCTGGATGTAGGGGACCTCGACGAAGCCGGCCACGAACATCGACTGCGTGATGAGCAGCAGCCCGGCGACCAGGCGAAGCACGCGCGAGCGTTCATGCCGACGGAGCTCCTCGAGGGAGGGCGTGGGGATGGGGCCAGATGCGTTCATGGAGTGGGCTCAGGGTACGCGCCCGGTGTGACGAATTGGGAGCAGCAACCTCCTCGTTCTTGGCTGCGAATTGCCCGCTGAGCGGGCAATTCGCAGCCAAGAACGAGGACGGGTCACCCCAACAGGTCCTCCGCGGCCTGGCGCACCTGCCAATCGCGGTCGTTGAGGGCGGTGTGGAGGGCGGCTTCGACCTCGGGGCCGTCGAAGGCGGCGAGCGCGAGGACGGCCCGGCGGCGCACCGGGGGCCGGTCGGAAAGCCCGGCGACCACGGCGGGCAGGCTCGCCGGGTCCCCCAGTGAGCCGAGCGCGGCCACGCACGCCTCGCGCACCAGCGGGTCGTCGTGGTCGCGGGCCTGTTCGCCCAGGACGTCGACGGCGACGGCGCTCGGAGTCAACTCCCCGAGCGCGAAGGCGGCCGCCTCGGCGACGAGCACTTCGTCGGACCGGACCAGGCGGGCGAGGTCGGCACCGACATCGACGCCCGCGGCCGCCACCAGCGGCGCGACCTCGACTGCGCGGCGACGGACGCCCGGATCGGCGTCGCCCGCGGCGGCCCGCCATGCCGACTCGACCGTCGAGACCGGCAGGGACCCCGCGTGACGCGCCACCGTCGACACCGCCACGGCGCGGACCTTCCCGCCGCGCCCTTCCGACACCGCGGCAACGATCTGCTCGACTTCTTCGGAGCTCAGATCGGGACGAGAGCCGAGCTGGGCGAGATCGGCGGCGTCGAGGTCACGCACCGGAACCCAGGAACATCCCCTGCAGCCGGTCGAACGACTCCAGGCAGCGCCCGGCACCGAGGGCGACGACCTCGAGCGGGTGGTCGTCGACGATGATCGGGAGGTCGGTCTCGTTGGCCAACCGCACGTCGAGCCCCTGCAGGAGCGCCCCCCCGCCCACCAGGTGGATGCCCTCGGTGATGAGGTCCTGGCCCAGTTCCGGCGGCGCCTGGGCCAGGCACTGCACCACCGCGTCGACGATGGTGCTCACCGTCTCGTCGATCCCGGCCCGGATCTCCTCGGGCGACAGCACGACCGTCTTGGGCAATCCGCTCATGAGGTCTCGGCCCCGCACCTCGGCCTTGTACTCGTCGGCCACCGGGTAGGCGGAGCCGATGGCCAGCTTCACGTCCTCGGCGGTCCGCTCGCCGATGGCGATGCCGTACTCGCGCCGCACGTACCCCTGGACGGCGGTGTCGATGTCGAACGAGCCCGTCCGCACCGCCTGGATGGTGACGATCCCGCCGAGCGAGATCATCGCCACCTCGGAGGTCCCACCGCCGATGTCGACGACCATGTTCCCGAGCGGCTCGTGAATCGGGAGCGACGCCCCGATCGCCGCCGCCATCGGCTGCTCGATCAGGTAGGTCGCGGACGCGCCGGCGCGACGCGCCGCCTCCATCACCGCCCGTTGCTCGACCTCGGTGATGGCCGAGGGGACGCAGATCAGGCACCGGGGGCGGCTGAACCGCGAGACGCCGACCCGTTGCAGCAGGAGGCGGATCATCCGCTGGGTGACGTCGAAGTCGGTGATGGCGCCCTGGCGGAGCGGGCGCACGGCCACGATGTAGCCGGGCGTGCGCCCGATCATCTGCCACGCCTCGTGCCCCATGGCCAGCACCTCGTTGGTGCGGCTGTTGAGCGCGATGACGCTCGGCTCGTTGAGGATGATGCCGCGGCCCCGCTCGTAGACGAGCGTGTTGGCGGTCCCCAGGTCGATGGCGAGGTCGCGAGCCAGGGTCCGCTACCTCCGACCGTCGGGGTCTCGGCGATCGCGCGTGTGGCGTCGGTCGTCGGGGGGCGCCAGCGCGTCGAGACCCCGGGAGAATTCGTCGATTCCGTCTTCGAGCGACTTCGGTCGCCGCGCCTGCCACACGACGAACCAACCGAGGAGAGCGCTGAGGGCGAGGGCAAAGAGCAGGAAGAGCATGCCGATCAGCTCCCCGCCGCGCCCGGCGACGTCACACCGGACCGCAGATCGTGGTCGTGGGCGGCCCAGTCGGAGCCGCCGGCCCAGTGCTCGCGTTTCCAGATCGGAACCGTCTCCTTGAGCGTGTCGATGCAGAACCGGGCGGCGTCGAAGGCCTCGCCCCGGTGCGGCGAGGAAACCGCGACCACCACCGTCGGTTCGCCCAGGGGTACGTCGCCGAGGCGATGGAGCAGCGCCACCCGGCCCAGCTCGGACCAGCGCCCGAGCGCGGCGTTCCCCACGTCGGCAAGACGCGCACGCGCTTGCGCCTCCCACGCCTCGTAGGTGAGCGCGTGCACGTCCTCACGCCCTTCGGAGTGGTCACGGACGACCCCGGTGAACACGACCACGCCCCCGGTGCGCGGGAGGGTGACCCACCGGCGAGCCTTGTCGACCGGCAGGGGCCCCGGGCACAGGTCGACCCAGAGGGAGCCGTCGGACGGTCCCCGCTCGCACATCACCCGCATTGTACGGGCCGCACCCCGGAACCCCCGCTCCGGGACCGAGGAGTCGCCGCTCAATCCGGGTCGGCGGGGGGCAGACGGAACCAGAACACCGATCCTTCGCCGGCCTCGCTCTCGACCCCCACGGTGCCCGCCATGTCGGACACCAGCTCCTTGACGATGTAGAGGCCGAGGCCCATCCCGCCCCGTGACGAGTCGGCGCCGGGGGCCCGACCGAACTTGGTGAAGAGGTGTGGGAGGTCGCCCGCGTCGATGCCGATGCCCTCGTCGACGACTTCGACGCGGACATGGGATCCGTCGCGGCGGGCCCGGACGATGATCCGGCCACCGTCGGGCGAGTACTTCACCGCGTTCGACACCAGGTTGGTGAGCACCCGCTGGACCGCACTCGCCTCCCCGCGAACCGGCGGGAGATCCGAAGGCACTTCGACGACCAGCTCGTGGCTGCCGTCGTCCGGTTCCATCTCCCGGGCCACGTCGCCGGCGACCTCGTCGACCCACACGGCGCCGTATTCACTGCGGCGCATGGGGAGCGGACGGGGCAGGGTGAGCAGCTCGTCGAGGAGTGTCTTGAGATGGTCGCTCTGGCGGGCGATGCGCTCGAGGGCGTCGTCGATCTCGTCGGAGCTGAGCGAATCACGCTGACGCACCACGCTCTTGGCGAAGCCGGCGATCGTGGTCACCGGAGTGCGCAACTCGTGGTTGGCGATGGCGATGAAGTCGTCCTTCATCGCCGACAGCCGCTCGAGCTCGGCGATGGTCCGCCGCTCCATGGCGACCATCCGGGCATTGTCGAAGGCCCGCCCGACCTGGGCGCCGATCGCTTCGAGGAAGTTGAGGTCGTCGCGCCCGAAGGCACCGGCTGAGCGCGAGGCGACGTCGAGCACCCCGAACACGGTGTCGCCCGACCGAAGCGGTACGGCCATCTCCGAGCGGGTCGTGGGGTCGACCTCCAGATAGTCGGGGTCGCTCGCCACGTCGAGGAGCAATTGGGCGTCGCCCGTGCGGTAGCAGCGGCCGATCACGCCTTCGCCGACCGGCAACGCCCGGTAGCGGTCGAGGTCGGCGTCATCGAGGTCGTACCCGGCCGTGGCGATCAACTCGAACACGGGCGGCTCGCCGTCGCGTACCAGAAGCACCGCGACCATCTCGAGGTCGAGCTCGTCGTGGAGAGACGTCGCCAGCCGGGCGGCCGCCTCCTCCACGCCGAGCCGGGGGGCCTCGATGGCGAAGTGGCCGACCGTCTCGGTGCGCCGGATCCGGCGACGGCTCTCGACGCCCGCCTCCTCGAGACGCGCGATGAGAACACCGAGCAGCAGCCCGGTGAAGACGAACACGCCCGCCCTCACGCCGGCGGTGGATCCGGTGAACTCGATGCCGTATTCCGCGTCGCGGTACAGCGACCACAGGGTCGCCACGGCGGCGGCGGTGATTCCGGCACCGACTCCGCCCCGCAGCTCCCACCGGAGGGCGGCCTCGATGATCACCAGCATCAACAGGAGCGGCGTGGCCGTGTCGGCGTTGAGCGCATAGTTGAACATCGCCAGCGTGACCGCGGCGCCATCGGCGACGGTGACCGCCAATCCCAGGCGCTTCAGTCCCGTCTCCGACAAGCGGGAGGGCAGCGCGGTGGCGAGGACGTTGGTCGCGACCACGAGCGCCGGGAGCGCCCAGGCCGCCGCCGCCGTTCGTCCGGGGTCGGCGGCGGCACCGGCGGCCCCGAGGAGCGCGAAGAGCCACCGGATCCACACGAACATCGACTCGCGTTCTCGGAGGCGGACGTCGTCGACCGCACCCAGCGCCCAGAGGCCCGACGTGAGCGGCAATCGCATCCCGCCATGATCGCACGAACCGTGCAGCGTGGTGACATTGCCACGTTGCGCGCGCAAACGGCCTCGCGGAGGGGCGACCCCACCCCTCGTCGGGCCGTCGTTACACTCGCTCACATGCCTGATGGGAAGGGGGAGGAGTCCCGACCGGGGCCGGGACAGCGCCCCTGGGTGCACCCTTCCGAGCTGCCCTCCGACGCCGACCATGAGGTCCGCGGCGCGGTCGGCCTTCCTCGCCGAGCCGGGCCGCTCACCGCCGGGCTCGCCGGCACCCTCGCGGTGCTGGGTGTGGGAGCGTTGGCCTTCGGCGCCGTGGGCACGTCGAGCGCGCCCCCACCCGCCAACCGTTCTTCGCTGGTGGCCACGCCGACCGCCCTCGGCGGGGTGCCGAACTCGGATTCGGTCGCGGTGCTCGCGGGAGCCGTCGTCCACGTCACGGCCTGGGCCGGGCCCCAGGCCCGCTACGCGTCGGCGATCGTCCTCGACGACGAGGGGCACGCCCTCACCTCGGCCGCGGCCCTCGGCGGGGCCACCAGCCTCGAGGTGGCCACGACGACCGGCGACCGGCATCGCGCCGAGGTCGTGGGCGTCGACCCCGTCAACGATCTGGCCGTGGTCCGGGTGTCGGGCGCTTCCGTGCGCCGGCTCGCCCTCCGAACCCGACCCGCCTCGGAGCTGCACGCGGGCGATGCCTGCTACGTCGTCGCCGCCGACCGCGACGGCCGCCCCCGAACCGTCGAAGGGACCATCGCCACCGCGAGAGCCATGCTCCGCCACTCCGAAGGCTGGATGGTCGACGCCATCGAGGTGGAGGCGGCCATGGACCGTCGCCACGCGGGGAGCGCCGTGCTCGACGGGGACGGCGACCTGATCGGCGTGGTCGTGGCGCCGGACGATCTCGGCCCGGTGGTGGTGCCGGCCGTCGAGGCACGACGATCGTTCGACGCCATCGCCGGTGGCGGTGGGATCGAACATGCGTGGCTGGGCGTGCGCGCCGTCAACGGCGAGGACGGAGTGGTGGTCGACGGGGTCGTCGCCGACAGCCCGGCGGGCGACGCCGGGGTCGAGCCCGGCGACCGTGTCGTTGCCGTGGCCGGCGTCGACATCGAGAGCGTGGCCGACCTCATGCGAGCCGTGCGCCGACACGACCCCGGCGACCGCATCGTGATCGCGGTGGTGCGCGACGGCGAGGCGGTCGAGTTCCCCGCCCGTTTGGCGGGGTGGGCCTCACCCCGCGACCATGGGGACCGATGACTCCCATCGACGCACCCGAACTCGACGCCACCGACCACGAGCTGCTCAACGCCGTGCAGTGGGACTTCCCCCTGGTCGCCCGCCCCTTCGGCTCGCTGGCCGAGCGTCTCGGTCTCTCCGAGGCCGAGGTGATGGAGCGGATCCAGAAGGTGAAGGGCGCCAACGTCCTGCGCCAACTCTCGGCCATCTTCGACACCCGAGCCCTCGGTTACGGCTCGAGCCTGGTCGCCGCCCGCGTCGACCCCGACCGCATCGACGAAGCCGCCGCCGTGGTGAGCGAGCACCCGGGGGTCAGCCACAACTACAAGCGCAACCACGACTTCAACCTCTGGTACACGGTGGCGGTGCCGCCGGGACACGACCTCGACGCCCACGTCGACGTGATCCACCGGGAGTCGGGCTCGGAGGCGACGCGCATCCTCCCCACGCTCCAGCTCTACAAGATCGGCGTGAAGCTCGACATGACCGGGAAGACCGACGCGTCGGCGAAGGCCGAGGTGCAGGACCACGAGCGGCCGGAGCGGAAGCCCGAGATGGAGGCGCCCGAGCTGTCCGACGTCGAGATCGCGACCATCCGGGTGGTCCAGGAGGACCTCCCCCTCGTCGAGGCGCCGTTCGCCGCCCAGGCCGCGCGGGTCGCCGAGGCCGTCGGGCGGCCGGTCGAGGTCGACGAACTGCTCGGTCTCCTCGAGTCGTTCAAGGAACGCAAGCTCATGCGGCGCTTCGCCGCCGTGATGAACCACCGCAAGGCGGGGTTCAAGGCCAACGCCATGGGGGTGTGGGCCGTGCCGGACGACCGGCTCGACGAGGTCGGCCCCGAGATGGCCGCCTTCGCCGCCGTCAGCCACTGCTACCGACGGCCGACCTACCCCGACTGGCCCTACTCGGTGTTCACGATGGTCCACGGGCGCAGCGCCCGGGAGTGTGAGGAGACCATCGCGGCGATCCGCGACGAGACCGGCGTCGACGAGTACTGCCTCCTGTGGTCGGTGAAGGAGTACAAGAAGACCCGGGTCAAGTACTTCACCGGCGACTGGAACGCCTGGATCGACGCCCACCCCGAGGTCCAGCCCACCGCCAAGGTCTGACCCTGTGTGTGCATGGCGTCGCGGTAGAACGCGACGCCATGCACACACAGGGTCTAGCGGCGGCGCCACCACCAGGTGGCGGCCGCGGCGGCGGCTCCGGCGAGCGCGGCGGTTCCGGCGAGGACGATCTTCGCTCGGCCCCCGGCACCACCTTCTTCCCCCTCCACGCAGGTGAGGACGGCCTCGGCGTTGCTGTGCCGCGGCTCCCAGCCGGCCGCCCGCAGACGGTCGTTGGCGACCACGCAGGGGTGGACCAGGAACGGCACCATGCCGGGAGAGAGATCGACCACGCCGGCCCGCCACAACCGGGCGGTCATCCGCTCGGCGACGTCGGCCGACACGCTGACCCGAGGGGCGTGCCCGGCGATGGCGCCGGCCTCCTCGTGTGACATCCAGCCGTCGGCGGCGACGTTGTACACACCGCTCAGATCGCCGGTGATCGCCAGGTGCACGGCGCTGACGAGGTCGTCGATGTGCACGTACTGCGCTTCGGGGGTGCCCCCGCGAACCCGGAATGGAAGCCGGCCGAGGACGAGGGCCCGCACCGACGGCGCGGTGTCCTCACCGAGCACGAACGCAGGCCGCAGCACCACGGTCGTGACGCCGGGATGTTCGTCACGCCAGTCCGCGAGGATCCGCTCGGCCTCGGCCTTCTGGGCGGCGAACGCGTAGTCGGTGTTGGGTCGGACGGCGACGTCCTCGGTGAGCGGCACCGGGTTGCCCTCTCGGGCCCCGTACGCGGCGGCCGACGAGAGCAGCACGGTCTTGGGGACCCCGGTGGCCGCGGCGGCGTCGAGGATCCGGCGGGTGCCTTCGACGTTGACCCGCTCCATCACCTGTTCGTCGGGCTCGGGCTCGAAACGCGCCGCCAGATGCACGAGAACGTCGACGCCCTCGAGGAGCGGCTTGAGATCGGCCGTCCCGACGTCGACGGCGTAAAAATCGAGCGAGCGCGGACGATAGCGGGGCTCGCGCACGTCGAGACCCACCACGCGTTCGACCGCGTCGTCGTCCTCGAGCGCACGCAGGAGCCGTTGGCCCGCGCGGCCGGAAACACCCGTGACGGCAACTGAAACCATGGTCCATAGACTGGCGGTGTGAGCGACGGCCCACAACTCCCGTTCGGATCCGGCGGCGGATTCGACCTGAACGAGCTGATGCGGATGCTCCAGAGCGAGGGCCCGCTCAACTTCGAGATCGCGGCGCAGCTCGCCCGCTGGGTGGCCCTCCAGGACGACAGCGGAGCTGACCCGGACGCGTCAGAAGGGGCGGCGGCCCCGGGTCTCGGCGCTCTCGGTGCTCTCGGTGGCATGGGCGGCATGGGCGGCATGGGCGGCCTCGACCTGGGTGCGCTTCCGAGCGACGACCCTCCACCCGACGAGACCGAGGTGCGCCTCCTCACCGAGCTGACCCACACGGCTCAGATGAACGTGCGGGAGGTGACCGGTCTCGGATCGTCGTTGTCGGGCGAGCCCGCCGTCCTCGGACGGGGGACGTGGGCGGGCGAGGCCCTCGAGGGCCTCAAACCCGTGCTCACCCGGCTGGCCGAGCGCCTCGGCGCCGCGGCCACGGCCGACGAAGGCCTCGAGACCGCCGGCGAGGAGCAGCCCGATCTCGCCCAGCTCCTCACCGCGGTGGGGCCCATCCTCTTCGGCGTGCAGGCCGGGTTCATGGTCGGCCACCTCGCCGGTCTGGTGCTCAGCCGCTACGAGATGCCCCTCCCCCACGCGGGGACGCCGAGGGTCGAGTTCGTGCTCCCCAACCTCGAACGCTTCGAGAGCGACTGGGAGTTGCCCGGGGAGGAGCTGCGCTTCTACGTGGCGCTCCACGAGGCCGTCCACGCGGCGTTGCTCTCCGAGGAGTGGGTCCAGGCCCGGGTGCTGGGCCTGGCCGAGGAATACGTGAGCGCCTTCGAGGTCGACCCCCGGACGGTCGAGGACCAGTTCGGCCCCCTCGACCCGTCGGACCCGGCCTCGATGCAGCGGGCGCTGGGCGACCCGACGCAGTTCCTCGACGCCATCCGGCCGCCGGCCCAGCGCCAGATCCACGAGCAGCTGCGCACGTTCCTGGCGCTGATGGAGGGGTACGCCGACACGGTGCTGGCCGACATCGGCGAGCGGCTCATCCCCTCGTTCACCCGCATCCGCGAGGCCGGCCACCGTCACCGGGTCGAGCGGGGCGAGGCCGCCCGCTTCCTCGAGGCGTTGCTCGGCTTCGACGTGGGCCGCGACGACTACGAACGCGCCGCCGCGTTCTGCTCCGGCGCCGAGGAACGGGCGGGGCGAGATGGCCTCCGCCGGCTGTGGGACGACCCCCGCAACACCCCCACGCCCGCCGAACTCGAGGCCCCCGGCCTCTGGCTCGAACGCCTCGACATCATGGACTGACCCCCGGGGTGTCCCGGCCGCGGAGGCGTTTGGCCACCCGCCTCCACCGCAC
>CAZTOV010000057.1:3914-13081 GCA_964615175.1 uncultured Burkholderiales bacterium | reverse complement strand
GCGATCGCGCTCCAACCTCACCCGGAACTGGCGCGACGCCATGCTCACCGGCAACTTGCCCGAGCAGGGACGGGTCGATGTCGTCACCAAATGGCTGGTGCTGACCCGCGCCGCCGTCCTCCCCATGACGCTCACATCGGGGATCGTGGCGGCGCTGCTCGCGGTCGGCCACCCCGACCTCCACACCGGATGGTTGGCACTCGCCCTCACCGGGATCGTGCTGGCGCACGTGTCCAACAACCTCATGAACGATCTCGCCGACCTGTGGGTCGGCACCGACAAAGACGACTATCCCCGAGCCCTGTACGCCCCCCATCCGGTGCTCTCGGGCCTCACCACGAAGAAGGGACTGCTCGCGATCACCTTCGTGGTCAACCTCGCCGACCTCGGCATCATGCTGGCCCTGTTCGTGGCTCGGGGGTGGCCGATCCTCGCCTTCGCCCTCGGCGGGTTCTTCCTCTCGGTCGCCTACACGACGCCGCCGCTCCGGCTGAAGAAGCGTGGCCTCGGCGAGCCGACGGTGTTGGTCGTGTGGGGGCCGCTGATGCTCGGGGGCACCTATTACGCGGCCGTGGGTGAGATCCCGTGGGAGGTCGTCGCCGTCTCGATCCCGTACGCGCTGCTGTCGACTGCGGTGCTCATGGGCAAACACATCGACAAGCTGCCGTGGGACGAGCGCGACGGCACCCGCACCCTCCCGGTGATCCTCGGCGATTCGGCGGCCCGGCGGACCACCCAGGTGATGATGGCGGCCTTCTACCCGGGCCTCGCCGTCCTGGTGGCGATCGGTGCGCTGCCCTGGCCCGCGCTGCTGGCGTTCCTCGGCATCCCCGCGTTGGCAAAGGTGTGGCCGTCGTTCGACCGACCCCGGCCCGAACAGAAACCCGAGCGGTGGCCGATCTGGCCGCTGTGGTTCGCCGCCCTCGCCTTCCTCCACACCCGGCGGGCCGGGGGCCTGTTCATCGTCGGTGTGGCCGCCGGTGCAGTGCTCGGGTGGACCCAGCCCATCTGACCCAACACCGCGTGACGTGGGTCACGCGGGCATTGCCAACCCCTTGACCGATCGGTCAACCTGGGTCCGTGGCTGTTCGCGAACCTCACGCCGATCCCGTCGCCTTCAATCCCTTCGAGCCCGGGTACCACGAGGATCCGTACGCCCAATACGCGCAGCTCCGCCGGCACGATCCCGTTCATCACAGCGTGCTCGGCCTCTGGTTTCTCTTTCGTCGCGAGGACGTCGAACGGGTGATCCGCGACCCCGAACTCTCGGTCGAGTTCGACAACGCCAACGCCGAGGGCATGGCCCGCTTCGAGATGTTCGAAGAGGTGCTCGGTGACGAGATCACCGACGAGGCGCGCAACCGCGGGAACCACGCCATCCTCAACATCGACCCACCCGACCACACTCGGCTCCGCCGGCTGGTGGCCAAGGTCTTCACCCCCAAGGCCGTCGAGGACCTCCGCCCGCGCGCCCGGGCCATCGTCGACGAACATCTCGACGTCGCCGCCGGCGCCGGTGCCGGCGCCGGCGGCATGGACGTGATCGCCGACCTGGCGTTCCCCCTCCCGGTGCAGGTCATCTCCGAGATGTTGGGGATGCCCGAGGGAGACCGCGACCAGTTGCGGGAGTGGTCGCACCTTCTCGCCGGCACGCTCGACCCGATCCTGCCGCCCGAACACATCCGGGCGGCGTTCGAGGCGTCGGGGTTGATGGCCGATTACATGCGCGGGGTGATCGCCGACAAGCGGAGCGACCCGCAGGACGATCTCCTGAGCGCACTGATCCACGCGGAGGACGAAGGCGACGTCCTCAGCGAGGACGAGGTGCTCGACAACGTGATCCTGCTCTACATCGCCGGCCACGAGACCACGGTGAACCTCATCGGAAACGGGCTGCTCGCCCTTCTCGAGCACCCCGACCAGCTCGCCCGCCTACGCGATGACGCCGGGCTCGTCGGAAACGCGGTCGAGGAGTGTCTCCGATGGGACAGTCCGGTCCAGTTCACCCGCCGGGTCACTCTGGAACCGCTCGAGGTCGGTGGTCACCGCATCGAGCCCGGTTCCTTCGTCCTCACGTGCCTGGGGTCGGCGAACCGCGATCCCGAATTCTGGGGTGACGGCGCCGACGGGTTCGACATCGGGCGAGTCGATGCCCGTCACCATCTCTCCTTCGGTGGCGGCGTGCACCATTGCCTCGGAGCGGCTCTTGCCCGGGTCGAAGCCCAGGAGGCGCTCGGTGCCGTCGTCAGCCGCTTCCCCGATCTCCGCCTCGCCGGCGACCCGGTGCGGAACGAACGCATCGTGCTGCGGGGGCTCGACGCGCTCCCGGTCGCCTTTTGATCACATCCCTCAGGGTGTCCACCTCCGACTAGCCCGGTCGGGGGGTTTCGTGAATGGCCCTTCCCTCGTCGGCTCGCGTCCGGTTTCATGCTCTTGAGAGGCCGGGGCAACAGACCCTTCGGGCTCGGAGCCGCACCTCACGGAGCGGACGTCGAACCGGGGTGGCGATCGTCAATCGGGACTGACGGATCGCCACCCCGTTTCGTCACCGACCTTGGACAGACACGGAGCATCGCATGCAGACCATCGTTCCCAAGCGGGTGATCCGAGAGGCGCTCGGCAACCTCATCGCCGGGTCGCTCCTCCTCGTGTTCGTCTTCGTCGGGGCCGTCGCTGTCAACGTCGGCTGACGCTTCCTAGGATCGGGGGTCATGCCCCGTAGCAACGACGAGGTGTCGGGCCTTCTCTCCGAGTATGCCGACCTCCTCAAGCTCTCCGGACAGGACCAGTTCCGGATCCGCGCCTACGAGAACGCCGCCCGCTCGGTGCGCGGGTCGCAGCGCGACGTCGCCGACCTGTCGGCCAAGGAATTGACCGACCTTCCCAATGTCGGGAAGTCGATCGCCGAGAAGATCCGCGAGTGGGTCGACACCGGCACCATCGAGAAGCTCGACGAGCTTCGAGCCGACGTGGGTGGCGGTGTGCGTGATCTGCTCTCGGTCTCGGGACTGGGGCCCAAGCGCGCCGCACTCGTGAACCAGGAACTCGGCATCTCGTCGGTGGCGGAGCTGCGGGCTGCGGCAGAGCGGGGCGCGCTCCGTGACCTCGAGGGCTTCGGTGAGCTGCTCGAGGGGAAGATCCTCGCCGCCACCGAGCACGTGGGGGAGGAGCGGGTACACGTGGGCGTCGCACTCCGCCTGGCCGAGGCCGTGCTCGACGAGCTTCGAGAGCTCGACGAGGTGGGGAAGATCGCATACGCGGGATCGCTGCGGCGCGTGCAGGAGACCATCGGCGACGTCGATGTCCTCGTGGCCTCGACGAAGCCGGGCCCGATCATGGACCGCTTCACCTCCATGGGCATCGTTCGCGAGGTGCTCGCTCACGGTGACACCAAGTCGTCGGTGGTCACCCGAGAGGGGGTCCAGGTCGACCTTCGAGTGATCGCTCCGAACGTGTGGGGCGCCGCGCTCATCTACTTCACCGGGTCCAAGGCGCACAACGTCAAGATCCGGGAACGGGCGGTCCAGCGAGGCCTCAAGCTCTCCGAGTACGGGCTCTTCGAGGCCGACACCGACAAGCTCCTGGCATCGAAGACCGAGGAAGAGGTGTACGCCGCACTCGAGCTCCCGTGGATTCCCCCGACCCTCCGAGAGGACCGCGGTGAGATCGAAGCGGCGCTTGCCGGTGAGCTCCCCGAGATCGTGCAGCCCGGCGACATTCGCGGCGACCTGCACGGCCATACCGACCTCACCGACGGCGTGGCGTCACTCGAGGAGATGGTCGAGGCGGCCGCGGCCCGCGGCTACCGCTACTACGCGGTCACCGACCATGCTCCGCTCCTCACCATGCAGCGGATGACTCGGGAGAAGGCGCTCGAACAGCGCGAGCAGCTCCGGAAGCTCTCCGAGCGGCACGACATCGAGCTGCTGCACGGCTCCGAGCTGAACATCCAGGAGGACGGGTCGGTCGACTGGGACGAGGACTTCCTCTCCGGCTTCGACGTCCTCGTGGCGTCGATTCATTCCCACTTCGAGCTGCCCAAGGCGGATCAGACCCGGCGTTTGATCCGAGCCATCGAGCACCCGTGCGTGAACATCATCGGGCACCCGTCTGCCCGCCGGCAGGGGAAGCGGGCGCCGATCGAGTTCGACCTCGAGGAGGTCTGCAAGGCGGCGGCCCGCACCGGCACCGCCCTCGAGATCAACGCCCAGCCCGAACGTTTCGACCTGCCCGACGAGCTGATCCGAGCCGCGCGTGACTACGGGGTTGTGTTCGCCATCTCGACCGACTCCCACGCGGTGCCCGAGCTCGACAACATGCACCTCGGTGTCGGGAACGCCCAGCGGGGCTGGGCGACCAGGGCGGAAGTGGTCAACGCGCTCCCGCTGCGGAAGCTGCGGCGTTTTCTCGCGAAGGGACGGGCTTCGTGACCGGCTTCGACGACTTCGGCTTGCGACGCATGAACGGCAACTCGACGAACGTGTAGGAGAGCGCGGCCACGGCGAACGAGAGGGCGGCGGCGAGCGCGAGCGCGAGCGCGTTGCCCACGACGGGGACGCCGTCGTTGAACGGCGCCAGCAGGTCGAAGGCCGAGTCGAGGATCGGCAGGTGCCACAGGTAGAGGCTGTAGCTCATCGCGCCCAACAGCAGGAACGTCGGCCGTTCGAGGAAGCGTCGCAGGTGTCCGGGTGCGGGAGCGCAGAGCATCCGCAACCCGAGCCCGCCGATGGCGATGCCGGCGAGCGGGTGTTGCCAGGCGTCGAAGAAGTGGCCGCGGGGCAGGCCGAACGTGGTGCCGTGGTAGACGCCGATGGCGACCAGCGCGGCGCCCAGGATCCAGCCCATGCCGCGTGCGGTCACGGCACCGACGAGACGGGATGGCTCGCCCTCGCTCCACCGGCGGTACACCTCGGCGACGATCATGCCCACCACGAACTGGTCGAGGCGTCCGAGGATGACACTCGACGGCCAGTCGCCGCGCGCTCCGTACCACCACACGGTGAGAGCGACGGTGCCGGTGAGGGCAGGGAGGCTCCCGAAGCGTCGACCGATCAGCACGGCGAGGACCGGCAGGAGCACGTAGAAGTGGATCTCGGTCGTGAGGCTCCACGTAACCACGTTGAACTGACCCGGCAGATCGGGATCGAGGTACTGCTGCGAGGTCACCAGCAGGAGCACGTCCTTGGCCGACGTGAGCAGCTCCGGTGCCCGCAGTGGCACCAGGACGGCGATCGACACCCAGAACACCGGGAGGACCCGCAGTGCGCGTCCCCTGACGTACTCGCCCAGTGCGGGGCGGAGACGATCGTGACGCTTCCGTCGCGCCCGCCAGGTGGTGGCGATGAGGAAGCCCGAGAGGACGAAGAAGACGTCGATGGCGAAGCGGGTGAGGCCCGCAGCCCAGAGGTATTCGGGGATCCCTTCGCCCCGGATCTTCGGCGAGTACCACTCGCCGACGATGCGGATGGCGTGGAAGCCGAAGACGGCGATCATCGCCACGCCGCGGGCCCCGTCGAGAAAGGGCCACTTCGAGCGGTCGTGGGCGGCGCTATGGAGGGCCTTGGTCACCTGGCGCACGGCCACCAGTCTGTCAGCGTGCCGAACCGACGATGAACACGCAGGAAGTCACCACAGTGAGCATCCGGCACCTGATACCGCAAACGGCGCCGGACCATGCATGTGAGCACGGGCCCGACGCCGGGCCGGCGCAGAGGTAATGTCCGACCGTGCGAATCGGAGCGACCATGTTCGTGACCGACGTGGCCATGCGGCCGGACGAGCTGGCCGTGGCACTGGAGGAGCGCGGCTTCGTTTCTCTCTACGTGCCCGAGCACACCCACATCCCGGTCAGCCGCCGTACACCCGCGCCGACCGGTGACGAGGTGCTCCCGGAGGAGTACTGCCGCACGCTCGATCCGTTCGTCGCGCTGATGGCCGTGGCCGCCGCGACGGAGCGTCTGCGGGTGGGGACCGGGATCTGCCTGGTGGCACAGCACGATCCGCTGGTGGCGGCGAAGGCCATCGCCACCCTCGACCACCTCTCGGGCGGCCGGTTCGCGTTCGGTGTGGGCTACGGGTGGAATCGGGAGGAGATGGAAGACCACGGGGTCGAGCCTTCCGTTCGCCGCGACGTCGTGCGCGAGAAGATGCTGGCGATCGAGGCGCTGTGGGCACAGGACGAGGCGGGGTTCGACGGCGAGCACGTGCGGTTCGAGCCTTCCTGGTCGTGGCCCAAGCCGGTGCAGCAACCCCGCCCACCCGTCCTTGTCGGCGGAGGGGCTGGTCCCACGACGTTCTCCCACATCGCTGAGTTCGGCGACGGGTGGATCCCCATCGGCGGCTCCGGCGTCGAGGACGCGTTGCCCGACCTGCGGGTAGCCGTGGAGGAGGCCGGGCGCGACCCGTCGACCCTCGAAGTCGTCACGTTCGGGACCGTGCCGGCCCCGGGGAAGCTCGACCACTACCGGGAGATCGGCGTCACCGAAGTGGCGTTCCGCATCCCCTCGGTACCGCGCGACGAGGTGCTGCCACTCCTCGACGACTACGCGCAGTACATCTGACCGTCAGGTCTCGGTCGTGCGCTTGTTGCCCACGATCAGGTCGAACCGGTCCGTGAACTCGAGCGTGTCGACGTCCGCGTAGCGCTCGCCCAGCTCGGCGAGACCTGCCTGCAGCTCGGTGTCGTCGAAGGTGGAGAGCACCGACATGTAACGGTCCTCGACCATGGCGAGGTACTGGGTCTTGGGGATGGAATGCCAGTACTCGAAGACGTCGCGTTCGACGTGGAATCCCGCCCCATGGAGCAGGGTGACCAGCTCGTCGGGGTCGGCGTGCCACCTCCGGGCGCGTGCGAGGGCGGCATCGAAGAGCGGGTAGTCGATCGAGGGTGGAACGTGGACGAGGAGGAGTGCACCGCCGGGTGACAGTCGCTCGTGGAGGCGCTCGAAGAGAAGGTTGCGGTCGCCGATGTGGTGCACGCTCTCCTTCATCAGGACCTTGTCGTAGGTCCCGGGTCGACCCGCGAAGCCGAGGGCGTCGGCGTGGATGCGCTCCGCGGTGAGGTCGTCGGGGGCTCGGTCGAGCATCTCGGCGACCGGGTCGACAAGGAGCGGGACTCGTTCGAGCGGCACCTGGTCGAGGATCGCCGCCGTGTAGAGCCCCGTTCCGCCTCCGAGGTCGACGAGGTCGTCGTCGGGCCGGAGGTCGAGCTTCTTGACCATCGCAGCGGCGAGAGATCGGACGAAGTCACCTTCATACGACAGGTAGCTGTCGTAGGTGTCGGCGACGTGCTGGTAATGACGGTGGACGACGTCGTGGTCGCGCGGCATGGCACTCCCGCGTTTGCTGTCGGGGGTGTCCTGTGTCTACGCGACGACCTCCGGTCTCCGACAAATCGGTGACCGGAGGTCGTCGCGGAATTGACGAGCGGGGCAGCTGCGGCGCGGAACCGGGCGGCTGCCCCGACCGATGGTCAGACGGAGCGGACGTTCTGGGCTTCCTCGCCCTTGCGTCCCTGCGCCACGTCGAACTCGACCTTCTGGCCTTCTTCGAGGTTGCGGTATCCGTCTCCGACGATGGCGGAGAAGTGGACGAACACGTCGTCTCCCTCTTCGCGCTCGATGAAGCCGTAGCCCTTCTCACTGTTGAAGAACTTCACGGTTCCTGTTGCCATGCTTTCCTCTTTCTCACAACCCAGGTGTCGTATTCGAGTGATTCCTGCATCAACGGTTTGTGGCACAGGGGTTTCCGGCCTGGGTACCGGAGATCTTGGGGGAAGGTGTTCGACCCGAGCGCGGCTCGGTCAGCCTGGAAGCGGCTGGGTGATCGCGAGGGGGAACGCTCCGTTCCTCGATGGTCGTGCTCGCCTCGGGCGACTCCGCGAGGCTTCGAGAAGAATCGAGGAACACCGAGAGGTGCTTCGGGCTGCGATGCAACCCGGTGGTACCACCACCCTAGCAGGGTGCTGAAAAAGTCGACGCTGGTGTCTCGCCGGCCATCGACGCCCCTCGCGGTGTCCTCGCCCTCGACGCAGCTTGTGGCTGCGCCTTCGGGCTGCGTCCTTGCGAGATGACGCCGAGTGACTCGGCGATCCACTCCATCGCCACTTTTTCAGCCCCCTGCTAGCCGGAGTCGGCATACGACGGAGACCGATCCGGATCACGTGAGGTAGAAGTTGTCGTCGACCCTGACGACGTCGGCGACGATCACACCTTCGATGACGGCCACCGGATCGTCGCCGTCCATCACCGAAATGTCGGCGCGCACGCAGATCGAGTCGTCGTCGACGGCGAGGATCGTCACGCCGCCGACCATGTCGGTGAACGCGCTCTCGCTGGGCCCCCGGTCGGCCGTCTGGACGTAGGCGCCGAGCGTCGAGAACGTGGTCGTTGCCTCGAACTCGGGTTCGCCGTGGGTGATCACGTCGCCGGGCGACATGCCCGCGGCGGTCGGGGGCAGCACGCTCACGACGGCCATGGCTCCGTCGGCCGGGGGCTCGACGCGAGCGAAGCCGAAGCCGTCGAACTCCTCGGGGTCGAGCGGGAAGTCGGCGGCGTGGATGGCGTAGATGGCCAGATCGGTCGTGGCGGCCTCGGCGTCGGCCTGCTCTTTGGCCTCGCCCTCGAGGAGGCCGCCCTCGGCGTTCGGGACCACGGGGATCCGCTGGGCGATGGCGTCGACGACTTCGAACTCGGGCCTGCCCGCGACCGGTTCGCCCAGTCCCTCGGCGTGGATCGAGTAGGGCGGTTGGCGGTCGCACTCGGCCGGCGCGTCTCCGGACTGGTTCGGCTCGTCCGTGGATGAGGATCCGTCGGAGTCACCGCTGTCGCAGGCGGCGGCGACGAGTGCGAGGGCGATGAGAAGGCCAAGGATCCGTGGCATGGTCGGGGAGACTACCCGGCCTCGAACCTGGGCACCCGCCTCCAGCGAGTGACGGGTGCGGTGCTCTGGAGCACCGCTGGAGGGGTGAGCGGTAGAGCAGCGCCCCCACCAGGACTCGAACCTGTGGTGCGCCGACCTCGGGAACAGGTGCGGTGCTCATGGAGTACCGCGGGAGAAGATGGATGGCGCCCCCACCAGGACTCGAACCTGTGGTGCGCCGACCTCGGGAACGGGTGCGGTGCTCATGGAGTACCGCGGGAGAAGATGGATGGCGCCCCCACCAGGAC
>CAZTOV010000057.1:0-3814 GCA_964615175.1 uncultured Burkholderiales bacterium | reverse complement strand
TCGAACCTGGGCACCCGCCTCCGGAGGGCGGTGCTCTATCCGCTGAGCTATGGGGGCGAGGAATGTGAGCGTACCAGCGGGCCCAGGCGTTGCTTGCTGCCACCAACTCGCCAGAAACCGGCTGTTACTGGCAGTAAGCGACCCTGGTCAGCCCTGGGCGCGGACGGTGCGGCCGGAGAGCTCGTCGTCGAGGATGCGGATGTCGTCGTCGACCATGGTCCGGGCCAGCTCGTCGAACTTCACCTCGGCTTCCCAGCCGAGGACCCGCTTGGCCTTCGACGCGTCGCCGCACAGCTCGTGGACCTCGGCGGGCCGCTCGTACCGGGGGTCGGTGCGTACGTACTGCTCCCAGTCCATTTCCGCGTGGGAGAAGGCGGCCTCGGCGAACTCCTGCACGCTGTGGGTCTCGCCCGTGGCCAGCACGAAGTCGTCGGGCTCGCCGTGCTGGAGCATCATCCACATCCCCTCGACGTACTCGGGCGCGTAACCCCAGTCACGCTTGGCGTCGAGGTTCCCGAGGTACAGCTCCGACTGGAGCCCGGCCTGGATGCGGGCGACGGCCCGGGTGATCTTGCGGGTCACGAAGTTCTCGCCCCGTCGCGACGATTCGTGGTTGAAAAGGATCCCGTTGGTGACGAACAGCTCATACGACTCGCGATAGTTGACCGCGGTGTGGTGGGCGTAGACCTTGGCGCACGCGTAGGGGCTCCGGGGGTGGAACGGGGTCTGCTCGCTCTGGGGCGGCGGAGCGAGTCCGTACATCTCCGAAGACGACGCCTGGTAGAAGCGGGTATCGACCCCGGCGGCGTGGATGGCCTCGAGCAGCCGCACCGTCCCGAGCCCGGTGACGAGCCCCGTGTAGTCGGGGATCTCGAAGCTCACGTGCACGTGGCTCTGCGCGCCGAGGTGGTACACCTCGTCGGGCACGATCTCGCGTACCAGGTTCACCAGACCCACGGCGTCGGACAGGTCGCCGTAATGGAGGAACAGGGTGCAGTCGGGGTCGCGGGTGTCGTGGGGCAGGTGGTCGATGCGGTGCCGGTTGAAGCTCGACGCCCGCCGGACGAGCCCGTGCACCTCGTAGCCCTTGTCGAGGAGGAACTCGGCGAGGTAGGAGCCGTCCTGGCCCGAGATGCCCGTGATCAGTGCGCGTTTCATCGCCCGAAGCTTGTCACGGCGCCATCGAGGGCCGTCGCATCGGCGCGTGGGTCAGGGGGCCGCGGATCCGCCCGGCTCGCCCGGAGCGGCGTCGCCGACCGCGCGTAGCCGTGGTGGCCGGCGGCGGGCCTGCTGTCCCCGCTGGAGATCGCCGACCTCGTCGCGGAGCGACTCGGTCGCCTGCACGAGGCGCTCGAGGCGGATCTCGGATTCGTCGGCCCGGCGGACGAGTCGATCGACCCGGGTGGCCACACCCTGCATCGATTCGGCCATGCGCTCGAGCGAGCGGGTCACGTCGGTGATCCGGTCGACCGACGCCTCGGTGACCGTCGCCAGGTGCTCGGTGCTGCGGAGCAGGGCCCGCAGGGTGTGTTCGTCGAGCGCCGACCGGTCGGGCGCGTCGTCGGCGAGGCGGCCGTACAGCTCGCCGAGGCGACCGAGCACGTCGCGCAGTTCGCCGTCGCGCTCCGACATCTCGAGGCGCATGGCGTCGACCGCCTGGGCGACGGCATCGGCGCGGACGACGTCGGGCACGTGACGCCCCTCGGCGGGGGGAGGCTCGACCACATCGGCGTCGACGATGTCGTCGCCGATGTCGGTGTCGCAGACCTCGGGCTCGTTCGCATAGGGCAGTGCCATGTCCACCACGCTATTGGCGGCGTACGTACGAGTGGTGGAAGGGTCATTCGGCCCCGGGAGCCACCCAGGGTGCCGTGTACGCTTCCCGCGATGTCCGACAAGACCATCCTCGTGGCGGACGACGACCCCGTGATCCTCGGCCTGCTCGAGGTCAACTTCGAGATGGAGGGCTACACGGTGGTCACCGCGGCCGACGGCGCCGCCGCCCTCGAGGCCGCCCGGTCGAGCCGGCCCGACATCATCATCCTCGACGTGATGATGCCGAAGCTGACCGGCCACGAGGTGGCAGAAGCCCTCCGTGACGACGACGCGCTGGCGGGGATCCCGGTCATCTTCGTCTCGGCCAAGGCCCAAGGTGCCGACGTCGCCCGGGGCATGGACCTGGGCGCGGCCGACTACGTCACCAAGCCCTTCGACCCGATCGACCTCGTCGACCGGGTCACCGCAGTCCTCGAGAAGTCCCAAGCCCGATAGAGGCTCTTCCCCATGATCCGCGATGACCTCATCGCCGCGATCGGCGACGCCCTCGCCGACGCCGGCCTGCCCGATCCTCCCGACGGCATCGAGCTGACCCCGCCCAAGCAGCGTGAGCACGGCGACTGGGCCACCAATGTCGCCATGCAGCTCGCCAAGGCGGCGGGCCGGAACCCGCGCGAGATCGCCGAGGAGATCGCTCGGCGTCTCGGAGCTGCCGAGGTGCCCCACCTCGACGGAGTCGAGGTGGCCGGTCCCGGATTCCTGAACTTCCGGTTGGCGCCGGGTTGGCTGCACGACGTGTTGCGCGACGTGATCGACGCCGGCGAGGAATACGGGACGTCCGACGCGCTGTCGGGCGAGCGCATCAACCTCGAGTTCGTGTCGCTGAATCCGACGGGCCCCGTGCACGCCGGGGGTGCCCGGTGGGCGGCGGTCGGTGACGCGCTCGCCAACCTCCTGTCGGCGCAGGGCGCCGACGTGCACCGCGAGTACTACGTGAACGACGCCGGCAATCAGCTCGACGCCTTCGGGGCGTCGCTCCTGGCCCGCATGCAAGGCGAGGAGCCCCCGGACGACGGCTATCAGGGCGCGTACGTGACCGAGATGGCCGACGAGATGCGGAGCGAGCTGGGCGACTCGCCGTCGCCGGAGGAGGCCCGCGAGTGGGGATACCGGCGGGTCGTTGCCGAACAGCGGTCAGACCTCGAACGGATCGGCGTCATCTTCGACACCTGGTTCTCGGAGCGGAGCCTTCACGACAGCGGCGCCGTCGAGGCGGCCGTCGATCACCTCCGCGAACGTGGCGCGGTCGAGGAGCGTGAGGGCGCGGTCTGGTTCACGGCCACCGAATGGGACGACGATCGCGACCGCGTCCTCGTCAAGAGCGACGGCACTTTCACCTACCTCGCCGCCGACATCGCCTACCACTGCGACAAGCTCGACCGCGGGTGGGGGCACCTGGTCGACATCTGGGGAGCCGATCACCACGGGCAGGTGAAGTCGCTCCAGGCCGCGCTCGCCGCCCTCGGCGTGCCGGCCCATTCCGAGTTCGGACCCGAGCCCGAGATCATCCTGGGCCAGCTCGTCACCCTCCAACGTGACGGACGGCCGGTGCGACTCTCGAAACGCACCGGCGACATGGTCACTCTCGCCGAGGTCCTCGACGAGGTCGATCCCGACGCCACCCGGCTGACGTTCCTCCTCCAGGGCATCGACAACGCCCAGACGTTCGACGTCGACGTCGTGACATCGCAGTCGATGGAGAACCCCGTCTATTACGTGCAGTACGCACACGCCCGGATCGCCTCCATCGGCCGCATCGCCGAGGAGCGCGGCGTCGTGCGCAAGCCACTCGGCGAGGTCGGTCTCGCCGTTCTCGACCACGAACGCGAGCTGGAACTCCTCCGGTGTCTCGCCGACTACCCCGACGTGGTCGGCGACGCGGCGTCAGTGAGGGCACCCCATCGCCTCACCACCTGGGTCCGTGATCTCGGCGGACGGTTCCACGGCTTCTACCACGATTGCCGGGTCCTGCCGGGCG
>CAZTOV010000056.1:12283-13380 GCA_964615175.1 uncultured Burkholderiales bacterium | reverse complement strand
GTTCGCCGAACTCAACCCGGCCGACGACCCGTACAGCACGTGCACCGCACCCGCGTCGTCGGCGCCGCCGACGTCCTCGGCCGAGGAGATCGCCAGGTCGTCGCGGCCGTCGCCGTCGAAGTCGCCCACCGCGAGCCCCGAACCGAAGCGGTCACCGGTCTCGGCGGCGTCGGTCATCCCCGGCGCATCCTGATTCCACAACTGGTCGTTCGCCGAACTCAACCCGGCCGACGACCCGTACAGCACGTGCACCGCACCCGCATTGTCGGCGTCGCCGAGGCCCTCCCCGGGAACACCCACCGCCAGATCGTCGCGGCCGTCGCCGTCGAAGTCGCCGCACACCAGCATCGAGCCGAAGAAGTCGTTGGTCTCGGCGGCGTCGGTCATCCCCGGCGCGTCCTGGTTCCACACTTGATCGTTCGCCGAACTCAACCCGGCCGACGACCCGTACAGCACGTGCACCGCACCGGCGTCGTCGGCGTCGCCGACGTCCTCGAACGGAACGCCCACCGCGGAGTCCTCGCGGCCGTCGCCGTCGAAGTCGCAGCCGGGGCCGCGATCGGGCGCGGCCTCCTCGCCGACCTGTCCACTCGCCGGCGAGATGAGGGACGTGCCGGCGATCATCAGCACGGCCACGAGCGCCGTCAGCAGTGCCCGGCGAGCCCGCCGATCCGCACCCGAACCTGCTCGGAAACCTGCTCGGAAGTGTGCGCTGCGCATTCCGTTCTCCCCCACCTCGCGAACCTTGTCCGACCGCCGGAAGCTATGCGGCCGGCGCCGGAACCGCAAGAGCACCGGCCCACGAGACGGGTGACGGCAGACGCCGCGGACCGGGATCAGCGACGCTGCGGGTGGGGGCTCGGCGTGCGTCGTCGCTCAGTGGAGGGCGATGAAGCCGTCGACGAACTCACCCACCGTGAAGATGTTCGTCGCCGCACCGAAGAACGGCACATCACCGAACGTGTAGATGGCACCCCGATCCGTCATCAGGTAGTAACCCTTGCCGCTCGGGTGCACGAACCCGCCGGCGAACGCGCCCACCGTCCGGATCGACGTCGCCGCACCGAAGAACGGCACATCACCAAACGTGTACACCG
>CAZTOV010000056.1:0-12183 GCA_964615175.1 uncultured Burkholderiales bacterium | reverse complement strand
CCCCCCGATCCGTGATCAGGTAATACCCCTTCCCCGACGGATGCGCGAACCCCGTCACAAACGCGCCCACCGTCCGAATCGACGTCGCCGCACCGAAGAACGGCACATCACCAAACGTGTACACCGCCCCCCGATCCGTGATCAGGTAATACCCCTTCCCCGACGGATGCGCGAACCCCGTGACGAACTCGCCCACCGTGCGGATGTTCGTCGCCGCACCGAAGAACGGCACGTCACCGAAGGTGTAGATGGCACCCCGATCCGTCATCAGGTGGTAACCCCCCGCCGTCAAGACCTTGGGTGCGGTCTCCTTCGGCGGCGCGGTGGTGGTCGTGGTCGTCGTGGTGGTGGTCGTGGTGGTCGTCGTCGTGGTGGTGGTGGGCGGTGGCGGCGGGTCGGGCACGGCGGCGTCGTGGACGTTGGCGACGACCCGCCGCGCAGTGAGACCGTCGTAGTCGAGATCGGTACTGGTGAGGGTGTGGGTGATCACCGAGGAGTGCGCACCCTCGCTGTCGCCGTCGTCGACCGCCGTGACGGTGACGGTCTGAGGAGTGTCGTGGTCGGCAGGGGTGAAGGTGAGTGGGTCGGGTGAGACGGTGACCTCGCCATCCACGACCGTGAGATCGACGGTGACGTCGTGGGTGGGTTGCGTGTCGAGGACCACCGTGTAGGTGTCGGTGGTGGTCCCATCCTCGTTCACCGAGACCAGGCCCTCGTCGGTGCGGATGGTGACGCCGGCTTCGCACGTGCTCTCGCCGCTGCTCACGTCGACGGTGTAACCACCGGCGCCCGAAGCGCGTTCGGCGATGACCTGGTACGTGTCACCCGCGGACCCTCCCGACGGGTCGTATGCGAGCTCCTTCTGGCGGAGGCCGCCGGTGTCGCTGGCCACGATGGCGCCGCCCGGGCCACGCAACTTCAGGTCGAAGTCGTCGCCGCCGTCGTGGACGAGGGTCACGGCGATCGGCCATCCGGTGCATTGGATGGTGTGGCCGTGGGAGTCGGAGTCGTTGCCACTGCCGAGCGTGTCCACAATGAGACGGTGATCGGGACGGTTGGGGACATCGACGCCGGCGTGCGCATCGACGGCATCGATGGCGGCGTAGGCATCGACGATGCCGGCCCCGTACTCGTCGTCGGTGCCGACGGCCCCGAAGTCGATGGCGGTGCCCATGAGCCGGTCCTTCACCGGTGTCGACATGGACGTCACGCCGTCGGGACAGTCGCACACGCTTCCGGACGGCGGCGTCTCCCCGGCATCGAGGAGGAGCGCGGCGACGCCGGCGACGAACGGGCTGGCCATCGAGGTGCCGTCAAACGCCACGTACCCCGTGGTTCCCGCGCGGGCGGCCCGGATGTCGACGCCCGGCGCGCTCACATCGGGCTTGGTGCGGCCGTCGTCGAGGGGACCGCGGGAGGAGAAGTCGGCCAAGCCGAAACCCGCCGGGTCACCGCCCAGGTCCATCGGATCGGTGACCGCACCCGCCGTCACCACGTACCGGGCGTCGCCGGGGATCGCCACGGTGCCGGCGGCGGGCCCGGAGTTGCCGGCCGCGACGACCGTGACGATCCCGCTGGCAACCGCCTGGTTGGAGGCCTTCGAGAAGAACGACTGGCCATCGGTGGTGCCAGCGGCTCCGAGGCTCATGTTGATGACGTCGATGCCGTAGGTGACCTTGTTGTCGATGGCCCAGTCGATGGCAGCGACGATGTCGGAGACGAATCCGTCGCCGTTGCAGTCGAGCGCCTTGAGCGCGACCACCCCTGCGCCGGGTGCGACGCCTTCGAGGCCCGGGTCGGAGCTGCCCTCACCGGTGCCGGCCGCGATCGACGCCACGTGAGTGCCATGGCCGTTGTCGTCCTTGCCGGGGGGGTCGGGGGCGGAGCACGCCGGGCTGCTGAGGAAGTTCTTGTTGGCGAGCACCTTCCCCTCGTCGAGGCCGGGGTGCTCCCAGTCGACGCCGGTGTCGATCACGGCGACGACGGCGTCGTCCTTCGAGTAGGAGGTCGGGTGGCCGTCGCCGTCACCGTCGGCCCCGAACTCGGCCACGACCGCGTCGGCGCCCGTCTCGACCTTCGAGGTGTCGAGCGAGGCGTGGACCTGCGCGTCTTCCTCGATGGAACGCACGCCGGGCTGTCGGGCCAGCCGCCGCACCTGCTCCGCGGTCATCTCCGCCGCGTAGGCGTCCACGTGCGAGTACGCGTGGGAGACGTCGAAGTCGCCCACCTCGCGCTGGTGCGCACGCGACCGCGAACTGGGAGCGGCGTCGACCTGGACGATGACCCGGACCGGATCGTCGTCATCGCTCCGGTCGAGGCGCTCCTCGAGGGCATCGAAGACGCGGTCGGCATCCTGATCGGACGCCGTGGCGACAGAGGGCACCACCTCGACGGCCGGGACCTCAGGATCCGCTCCGGCGTCGCCGTCGGCGAGCGCCAGCAGCGGGGCCACGAGCGCAAGGGCGAGGAAACCGCGCGCGAGACGCGCGCTGAGCGCTACCGAGGGTGATGAACTGTCCGTGCGTGCCATGAGCCTCCACGACGGTCATCGGCCCGACGGGCCCCGGAGTGGAGGGGCTCGCCGGTCGATCTCGCTCCCGAACGTCGGCTGGCACGACTGGGCCGGTGCCACGAATCGCCAGTGACGCGGACCGTCAACTCCAGGGTATGGCGATCGACCCGACCAGATCGGTCAGGTCACCGACGAGAGCACAGTCACAACGTCGCCGACCCGGTCGAGGCTGGCGGTGGAGCCGTAGAACTTGGCGCTCCCGAAGCTGTAGACGCCGCCCTTCCACGAGATGAGGGAGTAGCCGCGTCCCGACGGATCGACGATGGCGTCGACCATGCCGGGGTGCGGGATGTCGGTGGCGGCGCCGTAGAACGGCACCTTCCCGTAGCTGTAGATGGCGCCCCGTTCGGTGACCAGGTAGTAGCCCTTGCCGCTCGGGTGCACCATGGCCGTCACGAACGCCCCGACGGTGCGGATGCTGGTGGCCGCCCCGAAGAACGGGACGTCGCCGAAGGTGTAGATCGCACCCCGATCCGTCATCAGGTAATAGCCGTCCCCCGAAGGATGCACGAACCCGTCGACGAACTTTCCGACCGTACGGATGCTGGTGGCCGCCCCGAAGAACGGCACGTCGCCGAAGGTGTAGATCGCACCCCGATCCGTCATCAGGTAATAGCCGTCCCCCGAAGGATGCACGAACCCGTCGACGAACTTTCCGACCGTACGGATGCTGGTGGCCGCCCCGAAGAACGGCACGTCACCGAAGGTGTAGATCGCACCCCGATCTGTGACCAGGTAGTAGCCCTTGCCGCTGGGGTGCATCATGGCCGTCACGAACTCCCCGACGGTGTTGATGTTCGTCGCCGCGCCGTAGAAGGGTGCGTCGCCGAAGGCGTAGAGCGCGCCCCGGTCGGTGACGAGCTGATACCCGCCCGTCGAAACCGAACCACCGCTGGGGTCGGATTGCGCCGCGTTGACGGCAGCGGCGGCGTCGATGAGTCCGTGCCCGTAGTCGTTGTCACGGCCACCCGCACCGAGGTCGCGAGCGGTGTCGCGCAGCGTCTTGGGGACGTTCGCCTTCTCGTTGACGTCGAGGATGAGGGCTGCCACTCCAGAAACGTGGGCGGCCGCCATCGACGTGCCCTCGAACCAGCGGTAACCCCAGGTGTCGGCGAAGGTCTGCTGGAGCACCGAGTCTTCGTAGCCGTCGCCGTTCTGGTCACGGCTGCTGTCACCGCCGGGGGCAACCAAGTCCAGGGCCGATCCCCGGTTGGAGTACGAGGTGCGCTGCCCGTCGTAGCGGACGGCGCCCACGGCGATGGCGCCGTCGCACGCCGCCGGGTACTGGACGGAAAGGCCGCTGTTCCCACTGGCCGCGACGACGACCGAGTGGTTGGCCGCGTCCGCGACCGCGTCACACAGCGCCTGTGAGTACGTGGCCCCGGTGAGCGAGAGGTTGATGACGTCGGCGCCCTTGTCGACGGCCCAGCTGATGCTGTTGATCACGTCGGAATAGGTACCGGCCCCGACGGCGTCGAGCGCCTTCACGGGGAGGATCTTGGCTGCCGGAGCGACGCCCGCCACCCCGCGGTCGTTGTTGGTCGACTGGGCGATGGTGCCCGCGATGTGGGTTCCGTGACCGTGGTCGTCGTCGGCGTTGTCGTCGTCGTTGACGAAGTCCTTACCTTGGAGGATCCGGCTCGACGCGAGGTCGCTCCCGCTCGCCCTCACGCCGGTGTCGATGACCGCGATGACGACGCCCTGACCGTCGGCCTTGGACCAGGCCGGCTCGACGTTGGCCGAGCCCTTGTTCGAGCCTTGGCGCGGTTGGAGGTGCCACTGCAAGTCGTAGAGCGGGTCGTTCGGCGCGCCGGCGATACTGACCGAGTGGTTGCGCTCGACGTACTTGACTCCCGGCATACGGCGGTAGGTGTCGATCGCGCTGGGGATGTCCTCCACCTCGACGACCTCGAGGTTCAGCCGGCCGTGCTCCTCGACCACGTTGCCGTCGACGACGGCGTGGGCCCGCTGAGCCTTCTGGCTCGTGGACGCCACGTCGGAATCGAAGACGACGAGCAGCTCGCCGGGCTGGTGGTCGGCCTGCGCGACCCCAGGGAACAGTCCGAGGACCAGACCGAGGAGCGCGAGGCCGATGATGGTTCGGACACGCATGCCCACTGCATCGGCAGTCGGCTCGGTGCGATTGAGAGCAGAACCGGCGGATCAGCCGAGTTGGCCATCTCTTGGGAGAAGGGTCATCCCCGGTTGGCCATCTGTTGGAAGAAGTCGCGGTATCGCCCCATGAGTTGCGGCCATCGATAGCGGCGATCGACGTAGCGCCGGCCCCGTTCGCCGAGCCTGACGCGCAGCTCCTCGGAACCGGTCAGGCGGTCGACGACCGCCTCGAAGGACGGGTAGCCGTCGAACCAGAGGCCCCCACCGCTGCGGCGACAATGGCCGACCGTGACCGGGCAGGCGCCGTTGACGATCACCGGCACCCGGGCCGCCCACGCCTCGGTCACCGCCATGCAGAACGACTCGTAGGGGGCGGGAGCGGCGAGCGCGGTGGCGTGACGGATCGCTCGCCACTTCGTGTCCTCGTCGACCACCCCGGCGAGGACCACGTCGGGGTGCTCGAACGGTGTCTGGTCGCGCGACGGACCGACCAGGAGCAACGCCAACGGCCCGGGATGACGGCGCTTGTACTCGGCGAAGTAACGGGTGAGCAGCACCGTGCCCTTTCCCGACTCCACGCGGCCGATCGCCATCAGGTACGGACGGTCGTCGAGGCCCTCGATGGCCGGCCGGGGCAACGTCTCCAGTTCGTCGTCGGGAGGAGCATCGACGCCGAGACCGAGGACGATGGCGGGATGCTCGGCCACCCCGAAGCGGCGTTCGACGAGGCGCCGCTCCTCGTGGGTGTTGTGGACGAACCCTCCGGTGGCCGCGAACACGGGGTCGAAGACGGGGAGCCGGAGCGCGGGCTCGTCGTGGGCTGCGGGATGCATCACCGAGGGGCAACTCACCCGACGGACGCCGCGCACCGTCGGATGGAGCAGGTACGGCTTGAACACGGCGAGATCGATATCGGCCTCGGCGAGGGCGTCGATCAGTTCCGGTGAGGTGGGGCCCTGGAGATCGACCCAGCGTTCGGCGTCGGCCATTGACGTGCCGCCCGGGTCGTCGAACACCCGGCGGACGAACTCGGGTTCGGCGTCGAGCCTCGAGGGTCGGCACGGGAACCGATGGACCGTGACCCCGTGCAGCTCGCTGTCGCCCGGCGGCAGCTCGTCGGCCCAGGTGAGATGGTCGACGGCGCACGTGGTGAACACCTCGACGTCCCATCCGGTGAGGTCGACCAGACGTTCGGCGAAGATCCTGGCGGCGTACTCGGCACCGCCCACGACCTCTTCGCCATACCGCGGGAGGACGTAGGCGACCCTCATGCCTCGTCCTCGAGCACGGGGGCGAGGGCATCGGAAAGCCGGCGGCGCGCCCGGTCGAGCCCGTAGTGGTCGAGTCGCTCTCGAGCCACCTCCCGGAGGGCCTGGCGCAGCGCCCGATCGCGCACGACGCGCTCGATCGCTCCCGCGACGGTCGCCGGCTCCTTGTGGGGAAGCAGCACCCCGGCGCCGGCCAGTGTCTCCGCCACCGCGGCGGCGTCGAACGCCACCACGGGGACGTGGTGGTGCATGGCCTCGAGCAGCGGGATGCAGAACCCCTCGTGTTCCGACAGGCAGACGAACGCATCCGCCGTGCGGTAATAGGCCACCAACTCACCGTGGGGCACCGCACCGGGAAGATCGACACAGTCCGCCAGACCCAGTTCGTCGACGTACTCGCGCACCACCCGCAGGTACGCGGGTGGGCCCCACCCGCCGACGAGGTGGAGGCGCGCTGCGGGGTCGTGGAGCCGGCGGTAGACGGCGAACGCCCTCACGAGGTCGTGCTGCGCCTTGTGGGGCGAGAGCCGACCCACGAAGAGGAGATCCGCCCCGCCGGCGTCCTTGGCCTTCGTCAGCCGGTCGAGGGCGGCTCGGTCGACGTCGACGTCGAACTCGTGGAAGTCGAGGAGCAACGGAGCCACCGCCGTGTCGGTATAGCCGGCGTCGTCCAGCTCGCGGCGGTTGAACTCGGACACCGCGAGGCCGAGTTCGACCACCCGTGCGAGGTCGTGGAGCTGTCGTCTCCCGCGCCGGATGTTGGTCACCTCTTGCGGGTTCCACCGCCGGAAAAACGACTCCGGGGTGATGTTGTGGTAGTTCACGAGCTTCCGTTCGGGCCGCCGGAGAAGGAAGTCGGCCGAGGCCGACCCGATCGCCATCTGGTACATGAGGCCGACGCCCGCAGCGTCCCGGCGCCGGCTGGGGAAGTCAGCCAGGAGCCGGGCGCGCGACCGGAGATCGGGGTGGGCATCCTCGACGAAGATGTCCGACTCGACGCCCAGCTCCCGGAGCAGCGCCTGCACCTGGAGCGCGTGAGCCGACACCGCGTCCCCCGGCCGCAGGACGGGTACGAGCTGATGCAGGGCCTTCATGCGAGCGCATCCACCAGGTCGGTGATCACTCCGGCGAACCGGTGCCGGCGCGAGTCGATGGAGAAGTGAGCCAGACGGCGCTCGGCGGCGCGGTGCAAGCGTCGTCGGAGGGACGCGTCGGTGACCACCCGATGCACCGCGGCCGCGATCTCGAGCGGCCCCTTCTCGGGCAGCACGAGTCCGGCGTCGCCGAGCGTCTCGGGAACCGCGGCGGCGGCGTAGGCGACCACGGGGACGTCGTACTGCATCGCCTCGAGCAACGGGATGCAGAACCCCTCGTGCTCGGACAGACACACGAACGCGTCGGCGGATCGGTAGTAGTCGGCGAGAGCTTCATCCGACACCGAGCCGGGCATGTCGACCGCATCGCCGAGACCCAGGCGCTCGACGAACGCGTTGACGGCCTGCCAGTAGTGCCACGACGACGATGTTCCGACGAGGTGGAGCCGGGCTTCGGGATCGTAGAGGCGGCGGTAGACGGCGAACGCCTTCACCAGGTCGTGCTGCGCCTTGTTGGGTGAGAACCGACCCACGAACAGCAGGTCGGCGCCCGAGCGTTCGCGGGGCGTCGACGCCCGGTGGCTGCCGTCGCCGACGGTGAAGTCGACGAGCACCGGGGCCACGACCGTGTCGCGGTATCCCATCGTCTCGAGCTCCCCGCGGTTGAACTCCGACACCGCGATCCCGAGCGCCGCGCGGCCCGCCAGATCGCGCACCTGCCGCCGGCCGACGTCGAGTTCGACGCCGATGTGGGGCTCCCACGGCGCGAAGAACCGGCTCGGGGTGATGTTGTGGTAGTTGACCACCAAGGGCTCGTCCCGTTCGGCGAGGAACGAGGCGACGGCGGAACCCGTGGAGGCCTGGTAGACGAGCACCGTGGGGTCTCGGTCACCGCCCTCGAAGGTCCGGTAGGGGCGGGAGGTGCGACGGAGCGCTCCTCGGGCCTCCTTGACGTAGATCTCCGACGCGTAACCGAGGTCGCGCAACAGGTCGCGCACCGCCAGCGTGTGCGCCCCCAGTGCGTCGTGGGGCGACAGCGACGAGATGAACTGGTGGACCGCGGGACTCAAGGACTGCGGTGGCCCCACACGACAAAGGTGCCGTCCGCCCCGCCTCGCGTCTCGATGTCGACGAAGCCGCTGCGATCGAGGAGTCGGTGCCAGGTCTCCGCGCGGAGCGGTCGGCCGGGTGCCAGGTCTTCGGCCGCGTCAGCAGTGCCGGACCCGCCGGACCCGCCGGGCACCACGCCCACGAGAGCGACCCGGCCGCCGGGCGCGAGGCTGCGGCCGAGCAGCTCGGCGATCTCGACGAGGTCGGCAACCGGGTGCCGATCGACACAGCCGCTGAGGACCGCCCCGCCGAGACCCCGGGGCGTCACGCGCCGCAGATGGGTCACCACGTGGTCGGGCCGCGCGTCGAGGTCGGCGGCGACGGCCTCGACGGTCAGTCGTTCCGAGGGATCGGTGCCGTAGGCGTCGACACCCGCGGCCACGAGTTCTCGCACCAGCGCCCCGCTGCCGCAGTCGGCGTGCAGCACTCGCCCGTCGACCGAGCCGAACCCGGCGACGATCTCGTCGGCCCACGCCGGCCAGGTGTCGACCGCCAGCTCACCGGCGACCTCCAGAACGCGCAGGCGGCTCGCCTCGTCCTGCTCGGTCGACTCACGGTGCTCGCGCTCGAATCGCCGGATCCGCTGCTCCAGCTCCTTCACCTGGTCGCCCAGCAGACGGGTCGCCCGGGACGAGCTGCCCGCGAACGCCGTCATCTGGCCGGCGAGGTACTCCATGTACCAGAGAATCAGCTTCCGAACCGTGCGCTTGACCGGCACGAAGGCCGGGTTCGTCGACTCGGTCGGCGCGTTGAGATCGATGAGCGCCTCACGCTCGGCCCGCTCGAGCGCCGCCCAGAAGTCGCCTTCGTCGCCACCCCGGGGCACGAGCCGATCGAAGAGCATGTCGAGTTCGTGGAGGAACTCGGGATCCAGCTCACCCGACTCGAGTTTGGCCTCCGCCTCGGCTTCGATCTCGGCGACGAGAGCGTCGAGATCGGGCGCCGCCCCCGCCGGTTCGCCGGCCGCTGCCGACTCCGGGGTCACCGGGCCGCCTCGCGTTCGGAAGGCAGGGAGGTTTCCGGACCCCTGCTCTCGGTCACCGACACGTCGACGCCGAGCTGCACCCGACCCCGGTCGTCGCCCGGGTTCTTGATCTCGAAGCCGGCTCCGTCGACGTACGCCCCGTAGATCGTCGCCCCGTCACGGTCGGTGACCCCGACGGTGACGGTGTACGCGCCGGCGAGGAACGGAACCTGTTCGATGGCGAACGACAAGACCCCTTGTAAGGGCAGGCGGTCGACGGCGATCGGACGGGGATTGGCGTCGAACAACTCGTATCCGTTCTCGTCCTTGATCGAAAGCGTCGCGGCCGGGTCGGCGATCGCGCCGTCGGCCGTGTAGCTCGCGTGGAGGACGAGATGCTCTCCCGGGACCAGATAGGTGCGGTGATTCGCTCCCGGGAACTCCAGCTCGACGCGTGTGAACGTCACCCGCACGTCAGCCGCCTGATCGCCCTCGGAGGAACCGGCGGAGTCGGGCGCAGTGGCGTCGTCGACGACCGTGAGACGCCGCGCCGCGGGCTGGGTGCGGTCGGCGAAGAGCCGCTCTCGCAGGACCCGGATCGCCTCGCTCGGCGAACCCACCATGAGCAGATCGCCGTGGTCGAGGACGGCGGCGCGGTCGGCGATGTCGGGCACCATGTCGGCGTTGTGCGTCACGAGCACGATCGTCCGGCCGTCTTCCTGGAACTCGCGGAGACGGTTCAGGCACCGCCTCTGGAACCACTCGTCACCCACGGCGAGGACTTCGTCGACGAGGAGGATCTCGGGATCCATGTGGATGGCGACCGCGAACCCGAGCCGCACGTACATCCCCGACGAGTAGTACTTCACCTGGTTGTCGATGAAGGCTTCGAGCTCGGCGAAGCCCACGATGTCGTCGAAGCGTTCCTCGATCACCTCCTGGGAGAGACCGAGGATCGACGCGTTGAGGAAGATGTTCTCCCGGCCGGTGAGATCGGGATGGAAGCCGGCGCCGAGTTCGAGCATGGCGGCGAGGCGGCCCCTCGTACGGATCTCACCCTCGCTGGGGCGCATGATGCCGGCGATGCACTTGAGGAGCGTCGACTTGCCGGAACCGTTGTGGCCGACGATGGCCACGGTCTCGCCCTGCTCGATGTCGAGGTTGACGTCGCGCAACGCCCAGAACTCGTCGAAGGGGATCCGGCCGCCGTGGATCACCCGCTCCTTCAGCGACTTGTACTGCTCGTGGTAGAGGCGGAAGTGCTTGGAGACCCCGGCGACTTCGATGGCGGTCGTCATCTCAGAGTTCCTCGGCGAAGTTGCCCTCGACCCGCCCGAAGTACACGAGCCCCGTGAGGAGGAGCACCAGCGACACCACGGCGATGACCCCGAGGTGCGTCACGTACCACTCCGCTCCCATGTTCGTCGGCAGGATGCGGAGCACGCCTTCGGTGGTCTCGGCCTGAGCGATCGGCCGCGGACTCGGCGTTCCTCCCACCACGTCGATCACGTTGTACAGCCCGCGCTGGAAGACCAGGACGATGCTGGTGAGTGGGTTCACCCACTGGAGCCAGGAGTAGGACGTCCCCGCGAGCTGATCGGACACGAGGTGGTGCTGGTACACGATCGGCGTCATCCAGAACCACCCGAGGAGCGTGATCTCGACAAGGTGCTCGACGTCGCGCAGGTAGACGTTGGCGGCGGCGACGATCAGGGCGATCCCTGCTGTGAACACGAGGAGGACGCCGAGGGCCGGCATCGTCATGACTGCGTGCTGCATCGAAATCTGGTGATTGAAGACCACCAGAGCCGTCACGAGCACCAGCCCCTGGAGGAAGAAGTGGACGAGCCCGGCCCCGACGGACGCAAGCGGCAGCACCTCGCGGGGAAAGGCCACCCTTCCGACGAGAGGGGCGTTCGCGGTGATCGATGCGGTCGCCGCGGCGACCGAGTTCGAGAACAGGTTCCACACCAGGAGCCCGGAGAGCAGGAAGATCGCGTACCGGGGGATCCCCGAACCGAGGATGAACTGGAACACGATCGTGAAGATCACCAGGTACATCGCGGGGTTCAGCAGCGACCACAGGAACCCCAGGAAACTGTTCTTGTACTTGACCTGCAGCTCCTTGCGGACCAGCAAGCGCAACAAGCCCCGGTAGAGCCAGATCTGACGGAGTTGCTCGCGCAGACCCTTCCGGGACGTGTTGACCCGCGCGTCGACCGACTGTTGAAGGCTCATGCGTAAGGCGCCGCAGGAGATGGTCTGAAGAGTTGGCGACGCAGGAAAGTAGTGTACGAGCGCCCCGTCACCGCCGCCAACATTCGCCGAACCGTACAACTCGGCGATTCCGGGCAGCCCACGGAAGGGGTGGAGGGGCCTGTGGACGAGTTCGAAGGGATGGCGGTCACACGGCTGTGAGAGTGCTCGTCGACGTCTCCCGGGTGGCCGACGAGCCGGTGGGAACCGGCGTGTACGTCGTGAACCTGACCGCCGCGCTCGCCGCCGGCCGCCAGGTCGACCTGCATCTTCTCGCCCGCCACGGCGACTCGCGCCGCTGGCGGTCGCTGGCCCGGGGCGCCCGGGTCCACGACCGGGTCCCCCTCGGGGGGCTCGCCCTGCGGGCCTGGGACTGGTTCGGACGCCGCCGCTTCGTCCACCGGCTGGGTGCCGACGTGTGGCACGGGCCCGACACCGCGCTCCCCGACGACGTCGAGACCCGCACGGTGGTCACCGTCCACGACCTCACCGTGATCGAACACCCCGACATGCACGACGCCGCGACCTTGTCCGAGCGGCGTCGAGCGTTGCGGTCCGCGGTACGGACGGCCGACGTGGTGGTGGCGGTGAGCAACGACACCGCCGCCCGGCTGCACGAGAACCTGCACCCGAGGGCGCCGGTGATGGTCGCCCCCCACGGGGTCGACACCGCCCGCTTCAGGCCCGCCGGCGACGACCAGATGCGGGCATCCGATCTCGAACGGCTGCGGACGTTGGGGGTCGAGCCTCCGTTCGTCGCCTTCGTCGGGACCATGGAGCCCCGGAAGAACCTCCCCGGACTCG
>CAZTOV010000055.1:0-14245 GCA_964615175.1 uncultured Burkholderiales bacterium | reverse complement strand
CGCTTCGCCGCCTGGTGCTACTCCCGCCACCTCGACCACACCGAACGCGCCGGCCGCTCCCCCGAATCCGTCGAACCCCACGCCGAAGCCGGCTGAACCCCCTGGTTCTTGACTGTGTATTGCCCGCTCAGCGGGCAATACACAGTCAAGAACCAGGGCCGAGGCCCCTCTCCACGCGGTACTGGGTGTCGGTGCCGGTGCCGAGGAGGTCGACGAGGTCGTCGCGCGGCAGCCCGTCGAGTCCCTCCAGGCCGGCGTCGCCGACATAGACGCGTGGCCCACGCCCGAGGCCGTCGAGCGCCTGGGCGGCGACCCGGGCGGGGGTGGCTGGCGGAATCATGGCGTCGGGGTCGGGATCGGAGCCGCGGAGGTTCGGGGTGTCGATCGTCCCCGCGACCGGCGTCACCACGTCGACCCCGTGGGGCCCGAGCTCGCGCCACAGCGCCTCGCCGAGTGCGATGTCGAAGGCCTTCGACGCGCTGTAGGTGGCGACGGTGCTCGTGCCGGCCAACCCGGCCGCGGAGCCCATGACCACGATGCCGCCGCGACCGCGCTCGACCAACCGGGGTGCGAACAGTCGGCACAGGAGGGCCACGCCGCGGCAGTTGACGTCGACGAGCGTCCCGTAGAGCGCCGGGTCGGCATCGACGAACTCACCGACATAGCCCACGGCGGCGTTGTAGACGAGGAGGCCCACGTCGAGGTCCTCGACCGCATCGGTGACCAGGTCGGCGATGTCGGAGCGGCCCAGGTCGGCGACCACCGGTCGGGTCGTGACCCCATGCTGATCGGCGACCTCGGCGGCCACTGCTTCGAGCGGGTCGTCGGCTTCGGCGAGCATCACCACATCGACTCCGCGGGACGCGACCTCGTTCGCGTAGGCCAGACCCAGTCCCTGTGAGGCCCCGGCGACCAGCGCCCAGGGCCCGTAACGATCGGCGAAGCTCAACGGGCGTCGACGACTTCGGCGTCCTGGAAGACCGCCTGGATCCGCTCCGTAGAGCTGCTCATCAGCGCGCGCTTCGGGAGGCCGAGCGACTCCAGCTCCTTGGCGATGGGGTGCGTGCCGAGGGTCAGCTCGGCCCCGCCGGGGCGGGCTGCACGCCCCTCGCCCGTCTGCACCCATTCGGTGCGGCACAGCGTGCCCTCGTGGAACGAGTACGACGGGGGTGTCTGTTCGGGAAGGGCGAAGCGTCCGCCGTTGCGCACCCCGAGCGTCAGCACGTGCTCGCCCTCGTGGGTCAGCTCGCACACCGTGTAGCGGCCGACCTCGGAGAGGTCGATCTCGGCGAGGAACTTGGGGAAGCCCCAGATTCCCACGCCGGCTTCGAGGGTGAACGTCTGGTCCACCGGAAGCTGGTGGATGAACGCGCCGACGCCGCCGGTGAAGAACTCCTTGGCCAGTTCCCGGCCGGTGAGCCCCGCCGGGGCGTCGTGGGGGCGGACGACGAAACTGATCGCCACCTCGTGGTAGGCGTCGAGGTCGGTGTCGCGGTAGTCGACGACCGCCAGCGCCACCATGGCCTTGCCCGGGAAGGGCTGCGCCACTTCGAGGCCCGAGTCGTCGATGACCGACTGCGCCGCCGGAGCCGGAACGATGAACTGGGCCGACCACTGCGAGGCGTCACGCACCTCGACCGGAATGGTGACCTCGCGGTCTTGGATCGTGTAGCTGGTCATGCTGGAGAGGCTAGGTCACCCAGAGAGTGTGAGCATTTGGTGGGGTCATGACCCCACCAAATGCTCACACTCTCTCCAGTGTCGATCACACGGTCGCCCTGGGAGCGAACGGACTCAGGCGGCGCTGCGGCCACGTTTCGAACGCGAACCGTTGAGGCTCTCCTCGAGGCGCTGGATCGCCTCGGTCAGCTCCTGGGTCTGGTCACGTTGCTGGTTGACCATCCGGGTGAGCCAGTACCCGAAGTAGAGAAAGCCTCCGGTGATGGCCAGAGCAACACCGAGCAGACCGCCGGAAATCAGGTAGGGAATCTGCTCGAACTCGTAGGGCGTACGCGATGCGCCGAGCCATCCGAGGAAGATGGCGATGAGGCCGAGCGGCAGCATGACCGCCCCCGCGATGAGGAGCGGGCGCTCGAGGTCGATGGTGCCGGTTCGCGTGCGAAGCTCACCGACGGCGTCGCGGAGAGCTTCGAAGCGCCCGGCGGCGTCGACGGTCGGGGTCTCGGCCGTCACCTCAGCCGAGCCGTCCCCACCCGCGTCGTCCTTCTTCGTGGCCCGCTTCGTGGGCCGCTTGCGAGTCGCCACGCTCGCCTCCCTCTCCGGTGGGTTGCTGTCAGATATTGCAGTCGTCGGCGGCGCCACCTGCCAGGAGCGCTCCGCTCATCCAGTGCAATCCTCTCGCCGCCGCCAGCACCAATGCAATCGCCATGAGTGCGATGCCGGCACCGATCCCGTCGACCGCCACCGGAGCTGCGAACGCGGGCTGCGTCGGTGTCACCTGGCCGCCCGACGGGGCCGGGCTGACCTCAGGAAGAGTGGCGGAGTTCAGATTCGTCGTGGGAGCCGACGTGGCACCGCTGCTCAACACCTGCGGAGGCGTCGAGAAGTCGTCACCGAAGTCGAACGACGGCGCCTCGAAGGTGAACTCGGGTGCTGCCGACGCCGAGGCGGTGACCGACCCGAACACCAACGTCAGGGTGTGGTCGGTGGACGAGCGACTGCGAATCTCGCGCTGGAACTCCTCGGGAAGTTGTGACACGAGATCGTCGAACCGGCGGGAGTCGAGGCGCACGATGAGGCCACCGAGATTGCGGGACCCCTGGGCGCCGCTGGCGGTGTCGACCGCCTCAGCGAGTGTGAGGCTGATGCCCTGGTCGGACAGCGCGCTTTCGCCGCCCTCCCGGAGTTGCCCGAGCACGGGGTTCAGTCCGTCGTGGGTCTCGCCGTCGGCGTGAATCCCGTCGTAGTCCATCGTGTAGCCCTGACCGGCGATCTCGAGGCCGGACACCACGGTGCGCCCGGCGAGCCGGGCCTGCTCACCGTCGCTCGTCACCCGAGCGGTCGTGGTGACCTTCTCGATCGTCACGAAACCGCCCAGGAGGCTGATGTCGGAGGCCACGGCCGTCACGTGGGAGATGGCGCCGGGGACCTTGCGTCCGTCTTCCAGATCGATGGAGCCGGTCTCGGCCAGCGCCGAAGAAAACCCGCCCTCGACGTTGAACACACTCGGGACCTCGAGTGGCGTGCTGTTGGCCTCGGAGTACGCGTACTCACCCTGTGCCGTGGTCGTCGCGTTGGGGGCAACGGCCTGCTCGTTGGGCCCCTGCGGCTCGAACGCCTCGGCCGCGAGCGGCCAGCGAGGCACGATGTTGGGGTTGCTGAGCGGGAACTGCCCGTCGGAACCTGTCTCCATCTCCTGCCAGAAGGTCTGCTCGATGAAGGGGGCGGCGGTCGACGCGGTCTCGCCGGGCCACAGTTCAGCGGCGACGCCGTGCCCGGAGGGGCCGGTCTCGACCTCGGCGAGGCTGTACGCCGCGTGCATCTCGCCGGTCGGCGACGCGGGGATGGGTGAGTTCGGGTCCATGTAGAGCATCGACACCGCCGACCCGGTGGCCCCGATCTGGAATCCTCCGAGCCCCGACCCACTCTGGGCGGAGCTGCCGGCGGGGATGCCGGCGAGCAGCCAGACCAGCCCGACGATGCCGGTGAGGCGCAGGAATCGATGGCGGCCGTTCATGCCACGCCCCCCAGGTAGGCGTCGGACAGCTCGGCCTCGATGTCGGCGGGGGTGCCGACCGACTGGATCCTGCCGTGGGTCATGATGGCGGCCTCGTCTGCGACGGAGAGTGCGATGTGCGCGAACTGTTCGACGACGAGGATCGAAACCCCTTCTTCGGCGATCTGGGCGACGATCTCGTACAGCTCCTGCACGATGATCGGAGCCAGCCCCATCGAGAACTCGTCGAGCATGAGGAGGGCGGGGTCGATGCCGAGCGCCCGGGAGATCGAGAGCATCTGCTGCTCGCCGCCCGACATGCTCCCGGCGAGCTGGTGGCGGCGCTCACCGAGGCGGGGGAACCGCTCGTACGCGATCTCCTCCACCGCGGTGGTGTCGACGCCCGCATAGCTGACCATGCGGAGGTTCTCGCGCACGGTGAGGTTGGGGAAGATGCCGCGCCCTTCGGGGATCGTGCAAACGCCGGCCCGGGCGAGTGCATCGGGGGAAGCCCCGTTCACGTGATGGCCGGCGACGTGCACGTGCCCGTCGGTGGGACGGACCTGACCGCTGATGACCTTGATGGTGGTGCTCTTCCCCGCCCCGTTCGGGCCCAGCAGCGCCATCACGGTCGCGGGCCGCATGGTGAGATCGACGCCGTAGAGCACCTCGATGCGCCCGTAACCGGCGCGGACGTCGCGCAGCTCGAGGACCGGCGTCTCGGGCTCGGCCGCGCCGTTGGACGGGCGCGAGGCACCGCGACCCCGACGGGTCGTTTTGGCCGTGGCCTGGTTGCGCTTGTCAGGCGACATCGTTCTCGGTGGTCCCCAGATAGGCGGCTTGCACCGCCTTGTTGTTCTGGATCTGCTCGGGCGTGCCGTCAGCGATCATCTCACCGAAGTCGAGTACGAAGACCCGCTCGCACACCCGCATCACCAGCTCCACATCATGTTCGACGAGGAGGACGGCCAATCCCTGCCCGGCCAAATCGGTCAATAGCCCCGCGAACTCGTCGGTTTCTTCCTCGCTGAGGCCAGAGCCAGGCTCGTCCATGAGCACGATGCGGGGGTTTGTCGCCAACGCGCGGGCGATCTCGACGAGGCGGGCCGGACCGGTCGGCAGGGCGTCGACCCGCTCGCCGGCGACACTTCGGAGGCCGATACGGTCGATCAGACCCTCGGTCTGGATCTCGAGATCGGTCTCCCGATCACCCGACCAACGCTTCCAGATCTCCCCCGCCACCAGGACGTTCTCGCGCACGGTGAGCGAGCCGAAGATCTCGAGCCGCTGGAACGTGCGCGCCATGCCCTTCCGCGCCCGTCGATGCGGTTTCATCGTCGTGACGTCCTCGCCGTCGATGGTGATCCGGCCCGTGTCGGGCGGTCGCAGGCCGGTGATGGCGTTGAACAGCGTCGTCTTGCCGGCTCCGTTGGGCCCGATGAGCCCCGTCACCGTGCCCGCGTCGGCTTCGAGGGTGGCGCCCTGAAGCGCGTGGATCCCACCGAAGCTCACCCGCACCTCGTCAACGGACAGCAGCGGCAACCTTCACACCTCCTCCGGCGTCATCGGGGTCGCGGTCGACGCCTCCGCCGCGGCTGCGGTCCTCGGGTGGAGGCAGGTCGCGCCGCCAGAAGGCGATGCGATCGAAGGCCTCCGCCACGAAGAAGGCGATCCCATTGGGGTTTCGCCCCAAGCTCACCGCCGCCGCTCCCGTGAGGAGGAACACCAAGCCGGCCAGCTCGGGAATGCGTTCCTGGATGACGGGCAGGAGCGCCAGCGCGAGACCGCCGATGAGGGCACCGCTCATCGTGGTGATGCCGCCGACCACCGCCAACAGGAGTACGGGGAGACCTTGGAGGACCAGGAAGTCGGTGGGGCCGGTCACCGTGCGGACCCCCGCGAACAGCGCCCCGCCCACGCCGGCCATGGCGGCCGAGATCGTGAACACCGCCAGCTTGGTGCGGGTGAGGTCGAGGCCGAGGGTGGCGCAGGCGGCGGGGCTGTCACCCATCGCCGACAGCACGCGACCGAAGGGGCCCCGGCGGATCCACAGCACGAACACGCCCATGAGGCCGAAGACGGCGGCGAGCAACACCAGATAGGAGGTCTCCCCGTCAAAGCTGATCGGGCCCAGGTCGAGGCGGCCCACCGGCACCGACGCGTTGAAGCCGAAGAACCGCTCGTCGACGAAGATCATCCGCTCGGCCACGAGAGCGAACGCCATCGTCGACAGGGCGAGATAGAGGCCCTGGAGTCGGAGCGCCGGGAGGGCGACGATGGCCCCGATCGGCGCCGCGATGAGGGCGGCCAGGAGGATGCCGAAGATCGAGCCGTCGCCGCCCCACTCGGCCATGGCGAAGGCGCCGAAGCCGGCAAAGGTGAGCTGCGCCAGCGACACCTGCCCGCCGTAGCCGGTGAGCAGTACCAGCGAAAGCATGATGATCCCGAGCGCGAACCCCTGCGCCACGCGCTGGATGTCCCCCTGGGAGAGGAAACCCGAGATCATCCAGGCGCCCGCGACGAGGAAACCGCTCGCGAGGAAGGTCTGGCGCAGCGTCGGGACCCGGGGCGCCTTGGCTCCCGCGATCCGGCCGAGATTGGCCCGGAGGCGCTCCTCGGGCAGCACCAACAGAACGAGGAAGAGGAGGAACGCCGGGAGCGACGGGCGCAGCCCTTGCCAGATGCCGCCGAGGGTGACGTAGCCGGTCACGTAGGCCTCGGTCAGCCCGAGCGCGAACGCTCCCGCGAACGTCAGCGGCAGGCTCCTGAGCCTCCCCACCATGGCGGCGGCGTAGGCGTTGATCACGAGGAAGGTCAGCGCGATGACCTCGAGCTGCAGCACCGGCGCGATGAGGATGCCGCCGAGGGCGGCGAGCGACGAGCCGATCGCCCACGACAGCATCGAGACCTGGTCGGGCCGGGCGCCGGTGAGGGAGGTGAGGTCGCGGTCGTCGACCACGGCTCGCATCGCCACGCCGAGGCGTGTCCGCCCGAGCAGATACCACAGCCCCGCGGCCACCACTCCCCCGGCGACCAGCGTGATGGCCTGATGCGCCGTGACGAACACGCCGAAGAGGGTGAAGCCGCTCCCTTCGAAGAACCCGGGGAGGTTGCGGCCCCGCGGCTCCCAGATCCCCTGGGCGAGGCCGATCAGCATCACCATCAGCCCGATGGTCACCACGAGCGACGTGGCGACCTGGGCCCGGTCGAGCTGACGCATGAGGACGCGCTCGATGAGCGCCCCGAGCAACGGGGCGAGCACGAACAGCACCACGACGAGGGCAATCGGGGCGGGCCACGCCTGGTTGATGCGCAACTCCCAGTACGCAAAGGCGGCGACCATGCCGATGGCGCCGTGGGCGAAGTTGAAGATCCCCGACGTGGTGTAGGTGACCACCAGTCCCGACGCCGTGACGGCGAAGATCGACCCGGTGACGAGGCCCGCGATCGTAAAGGGGAGGAGCTGGTCCACGCGAGACGGTTAGCTGTCGATGTCGACTTCGACGTGACCGCCGAGGTCGCAGTCGAGGCTCGCGGGCTGGGTGGGATGCGTGCGCACGAAGCTTCGGTCCTGGATGGTGACGTACATGAAGCAGGTACTGGGGATCTTGTCGCCGATGTCGTGGGCGCCGTGGAGGCCGTGACCCTCCCAGGCGTGCTCGTTCTCGAGGGCGGCTCGGAGGTCGTCACGGGTGGGTTCGGGTCCCAGCGCTCGCATCTTCTCCACGAACATCGCCGCCGCCGACCACGCGTACTGCCCGAAGTAGTCGGGGGACGCGCCAGGGAAGCTGCGCTCGAGCCACTCCATGTACCGCTGGACCTCCGGATTGGCCGAGGCCTCGGTGAAGAGCGACCCGTTGATGAACACCATCGACCCGTTGGCGGCGTCGCCCGCGACCTCGAGGAAGTCGGGGTCGAACGCCACCGAGTCCCAGTCGAAGACCTGGGGCTCGAAGTCCTGCTGGTCGGCGGCCTTGAGCAGGCGGGCGATCGAGTTGTTGTCGCCCACGAACGTGACGTACTCGACCCCCTCGTCCTTCATCTCGAGCACGAAGGTCGTGTAGTTGGCCTCGAGGACCTGCACCTCCCGCGTGTAGACGAAGTTGAAGCCGACCTGCTCCCACGCGGCTTGGCGAGCCGCGGCGTTGTTGCGGGTTGCCGCCGCGTTCAGCCAGAGGATGGCCGCGTTCTCCACCGCCTCGGGGTACTGCTGCTTGATGTACTGCGACTGACCGGTGGCGAGAAGGTCCTGGCGGCTCGGGAAGGCCGGGTACGCCCACTCGGCCTCGGTGCGCTGTGGGCTCACGGTGATGGCGCTGAGGTCGGGGATCCCGCACTGGTCGACCGCCTCGCCGCCGCCGTCGTCGAAGGCCGACATCGAGCCCACGAGGGCGAAGGCCTGGTCGCAGGCGTCGAGGATGGCCGCGCGGTTGCCGCCCGAGTCGCTCTTGGAGTCGAGCGCCTTGACCTCGAGGCCGCGCCCACAGATGCCGCCCTCGCTGTTGACCATGTTGGCGTAGGCCTGCACGGCCTGGTGGGTGCTCTTGAAGAGGCCCGGCACCGGACCGGTGACATCGGAGACCGTGGCAACCGTGATCTTGTTGGCGGTGATACCGGTGTCGGACGAACCGCCCGGCGTGCAGCTGTCGCCGCCTTCGGAAGTGGTACCGCCTCCACCCCCACCGCCGGTCGTGCCTCCCCCGCCGATCGTGCCTCCCCCGCCGATCGGGCCGCCGCCGGTCACTCCTCCGCCCGTGGTGCCGCCGCCGGTCGTGCCGCCGCCGGTGGCAATGCCGCCGGTCCCGGTCGACCCGTCGGCCGCCACGCCGCCCGACGCGTTGACGTTGATGCCCGCCGCCCGTTGGTCATCGCTCAGCCGCGCGCCGCACGCGGCCGCGGTGACGGTGAGCACGGTCAGCAGAACCAGCAAGCGCCGGGGCATGAAGCCTCCCCCTCCGGTGTTCGCGCGCGGGACTCGCCAGGATATGACACACCGTCAGATTCGGCCAGGGTGCCCGCCAAAGCGTCCGACCGATCGTCCCGCTCTGCGCAGGAGTTCGACGCCGCGGGGGACGATCCCTGCGGTGGCCCTGACCCCGGATGGGTGGAGTGGTCAGGACGCGCGTCTCACCCGAAGTCGGCCCAGGCCTGTTCGGCCACCCGCTCGGCGATCCGCCATCCGTCAGCGGTCCGCACCAGACGGTCGCGGTACGTACCACCGATGTACCAGACCCGCTTCGGCTCACCCTTCGGGATCATCGGGTTGAAGAGATAGGTGAGGGCCCGCGCCTCGTCGCCGTCGATCTCGACCTGACGGTTCGTCAGGTGATGACGGACCATCTCGAAGGCCTGCAACGACTCGTCGATCCAGGCCACCACCTCGTCGATATCGCCCCTTGGCCCGTCGAAGTCGGAGTAGTCGAGTACGGCGTCGGGGGCGCAGCAGTCGCGCACCCGGTCCCAGTCACCCGTGTCGAGACCGGCGGCGTACGCGGTGAGGAGGTCGTCGATCGCCAGTCGATCGCGAACCAGATCAACCACCGGCTGTCTCCCGATACCGCGTGGTCGAGTGGACGGGGTCGCCGTCGAACTCGGGGATGATGTGCTTGCCCACCAACTCGACGGTCTCGACGGCGGCGTCCATGGGCATCGCTACCGGGAGGCCGAACACGAGTTGGTCGCAGCCCACCGCCTCGTAGGCCCTGATCTGCTCGACGACCTCGTCGGGGGTGCCGCAGAGCATGAACCCCTGGTCGATGCGCCACTCGATCTCCTCGCGCGTCGGCTCGGGAAGCGTCTCGGGCCAGTCGGGCACGCCGTCGGGCTTGGGGAACGTGTCGTGGTAGCGGAACACCAGGCTCGAGAGGCGCGCCGACCCCATCTCGCAGGCGACCTGGCGGGCCCGGTCGCCGTCCTCGAGACAGATCACGGTGTTGGTGATCATCACGTTGTCGTTGACGAACTCACCCACCGGCTCGGCCTCGCCGATGGCGCCCTTGTAGGCCTCGACCATCGGCTTCATGGCGTGGATCGGGTGGAAGTTGAAGCCGAGGACGCCGAGGCCCATGCGGGCGGCCTTCTCGTAGGTGGGCGGGTTGCCGGCCGCCACCCACATGGCCGGGTGGGTGTTCCCGTAGGGCTTGGGCAACACGTCCCGGGGCGGCATCGAGAAGTGCTTGCCCTCGTGCGAGTAGTCGTGCTCGCGCCACATCTTGGGGAACTCGGTGATGACTTCGTCCCACATCTCCTTGGTGATCTGGGTGTCGGGGATGGGGAACCCGGTGACCTCGTGGCTCCCGGCGCCCCGGCCGGTGCCGAATTCGAACCGGCCCTCGGTGAGGTGGTCGAGCATCGCCACCCGCTCGGCCACCCGGGCCGGGTGGTTGACCGGCGGGGTGATGTTGAAGATGCCCGAGCCGAGGTGGATGTACTCGGTGGCCGCTGCGAGGTACCCGAGGAACACCTCGTTGGCCGAGACGTGCGAGTACTCCTCGAGGAAGTGGTGCTCGGTGACCCACACGTACTTCCACCGGGAGCGGTCGGCCACCTTGACCAACTCGACGTCGTTCATCAGGGACGTGTGCTCCGCCTCCGGATCGGTCTGCTGCGCGGTCTCGGGGACGTGCCCCTGGATGAACAACCCGAATTCCATGCCTGCTTCCTTCCCGCCGACATCTCGTCGGCTCCTCCACAGGACGGGGGCCCCTGCCCCGTCCGTGGCCGTCCGGCGACCGGCCCTGAAGGACTCGCTCACCTCCGATCTGATGGTCCGTCAGATACTACCGGTCGTTTTGCTCACGGTCGAGTTTCAAACGACCAGTCCTCGTGCCGCTGACGGCGAACTTTGGCGGCTTGACCACCTATGAGGTGGTGACGCCCCCAAAGTTCGCTGAGGTGGTCATGCCCTTCCGGCGTCCCAGACCGTGGTGTCGACGCCGAGGGCCTTGGCGAAGTCGATGATGATCTCGGGGATCACCGGCACCACGCCCCAGTGGTAGTCGTACATCCGCTTCTCGGCGGTGCCCTTCACGAAGTCGGTCGCCTGATCGAGGGTGTAGACGACGCCGCGACGACCGACCTGGCGCTCGTAGCGCTCGGCATGATCGCCGTCGATGACGAAGTTCATCGAGTCGCACATGCGGGTGATGTCGACGTTGTTCCACTCGTAGGGGCTCAGGCCCACGTGGATCAGCAGACCGTCGTGCGAGACCTCCTGCACCTCGAGGCTCTTCGAGGTCATCGACACCGGCTCGAGGCAGCACGCGCAGAACGACTCGAAGCGCACGTCCTTGCCGTCGAACGGAGGCATCTTCGAGTACGCCACCGCCTCCATGGCGCAACCGGCGAACGAGTGGAACTCGCCGTCGACGTAGGCCTTCACCTGGCTGGGGAAGCTCGAGAAGGGCTGGAACTTGATGACGTTGGCGTTCTGGCTGTCCTGGTCGACGACGCAGATCGTCCCGAGCGCCAGCTCCTTGTAGGCCTGCTGGGCCTGACGGCGGTTGAGACCGGTCGCCTCGTGGACGTCGCGGAGGGTCGGGCCGACGCCGTGCTCGCACCAGAACTCGTAGACGAACTGGCGCAACTGGAGCGCGGGCTCGCTGAACTCGAAGACCGGGACGTTCTGCGGCATGACCTCTCCCTCGCTCTCGGGGGCAACGCGTGACTCGGCGGGGCGCGAGACTCCCCCACGTGCCCGACGGGATCAAGCTCGGAAGCTGTCTCTTCACCCTGGTGGAGCCGCACCGGGGCCACGAGGACGCCTACAACCGGTGGTACGAGCGCGACCACTTCTACGCCGGGATGATGGCGATGCCCCACGTGTTCGCGGGCCGGCGGTGGTACGCCGACGACCGGCTCCGCTCCCACTGGTCCGGACTCGACCGGGGCACCTTCCTCGCCACCTACTGGATCGAGGACGACCACCACGCCGACTTCCTCGAAGCCGCCGTCGCCGCGCTCGGCGACCTGCGCGAGCAGGGCCGGATGTTCGAGCACCGCGACCACGTCCACACCGGTTTCTACGAGCTGCTGTCGTGGGGTGAGCGGGAGGCGGGTGGCACCCCGCCGGAGTTGGCCCTCGACCATCCGTTCCCCGGCCTGGTGGCGTCGCTCGGGGGCGACGAGCCCGAACCGAGCGGCGCGGCGGCGCTGCGGGTGACGTTCGAGCCCCTCCCCACCCCCGGTTTCGAGACGGGACCCGAGGCCGTGCACCTGCTTTTCCTCGACGCCGACCCCGCCGACTGCCTCGACGACTGGCAGCCCGCGGTCGGCGGCGCACTCTGGTCCGCCTGTTTCGTGCCGACCGTCCCAGGTCTGATCTGACACCTCGTCAGGTTTCCGGGCTCCGGGTAGGGTTCGGGAACCCATGGACTTCTGGCAGGCCTCCGCGTATCTCGATCCGTCGCAGCTCCTCGACCTCGCCCGGGCGTCGGAGGAGGCCGGGTTCGAGGGGCTGATGGTCTCCGACCACATCGCCTATCCCGAGAACCTCTCGTCGCCCTACCCCTACACCGACGACGGGAAGCCGCCGTTCGAGCGCGAGACGCCGTGGCCCGACCCGTGGGTGGCCATCGGGGCGATGGGAGCGGTCACCGAACGGCTCCGGTTCTCGACCAACATCTACGTCGCCGCCGCCCGCCCCCTCCCGGTGGTCGCCAAGCAGGTCGCCACCGCGGCCGTGCTGTCGGGTGGGCGGGTCGCGCTCGGCGCCGGGGCCGGCTGGATGCGCGAGGAGTTCGACCTCATGGGTGAACCGTTCGAGCAGAGGGGAAAGCGCTTCGACGAGATGATCGAGGCGCTCGAGCTGCTCTGGAGCGGCGACGTCGTCGAGCACCACGGCGACTTCTACGACTTCGATCCGCTGTCGATCTCGCCGGTCCCCGACGACAGGATCCCGGTCTGGATCGGTGGCGACAGCGACGCCGCCGTGCGCCGGGCGGCCCGCAACGACGGGTGGATCGGCAACCTCTACCAACCGGACGAGGCCTTCCCCGCCGCCGAGCGGGTGGTGAAGGCCCTCCGCGACGAGGGTCGGGAGCCGGGCGACGGATTCGAACTGATCCTCTCGGTCTACGCCCTCGACGACCTCGACCTGTTCCGCCGCCTCGAAGACGCCGGCGTCACCGCGCTCGTGACCGCACCCTGGATGCTCGCCGGCGATTCGTGGGACGAGCGCGGCGCCGCCATCGCCCGCTTCGGCGACGACGTGATCGCCCGGATGGGCTGACGGCGATGAGGGTCACCCCCGAGGGCGGGCTCGGCGTCATGCTCCAGCTCCCGGTCGTCGCCCAGACCCGACTCATGGCCACCCGGTGGGAGCTCGAGTCGGGGCCGGACGAGATCGCCGCCGTCGCGCGAGCGGCCGATCGGGCCGGCTTCTTCGCCCTCGGCGTCTGCGACCACGTGGCCATCCCCCGCGAGCACGTCGAGCAGATGCGCACCACCTGGTACGACCCCATCGCCACCCTCGGGATGGTCGCCGGGATCACCGACCAGGCCCGGCTCGTCACCCACGTGTACGTCCCCGCCTACCGGCACCCCCTCGTGGCGGCCAAGGGCTTCGCCACGCTCGACCGGCTGTCGGGCGGCCGGGTGATCGTCGGGGTCGGGGCCGGGCATGTGGAGCGGGAGTTCGAGACCCTCGACGTTCCCTTCCACGACCGTGGGCCGCGCCTCGACGAGTCGATCGACGTGCTCGACGCGGCGCTCCGCGACGAGTGGCCCGACACCGAGACCGAACGGTTCGCCATCCACGACATGGGAATGGCGCCGAGGCCGGTGCAGCGACCCCGCCCGCCGATCTGGGTCGGTGGCTCCTCCGACGCGGCACTGCGCCGCGCGGCCGAGCGGGGCGACGGGTGGCTCCCCCAGGGCACGTGGCGCACCGAGTTGCCCGAGAGGATCGAAACGCTCCGGAGGTTCCGGGAGGCGTCGGGCCTCGCCGACGAGCCGATGGACGTCGGGTCGATGAGCGAGCCGTACTACGTCGGCGAGCCATCGTGGGACGTCGGCGACTTCACCACCTCGGGCCCCGCCGAGAAGATCGCCGAGTCGCTGATCGGTCTGCGCGACATGGGGGCGACGTTCGCCTTCGTGGCGTTCCGCACGCGATCGTGCGACGAGCTGATCGACCAGGTCGAGGCGTTCGGGACCGAAGTCCTGCCCCTTGTGAACTCTTAGGAGAAGGCATGTTGCTCGAAGGACGGGTTGCGGTCGTGTCGGGAATCGGCCCGGGGCTGGGGCGCCAGGCGGCGCTCAAGCTGGCGGCCGAGGGCGCCGCCGTGGTCATGGGGGCGCGCACCGAGGACCGCCTGAAGGAGGTCGCCGCCGAGATCGAGGGCGCGGGCGGGCGGGCCGCGTACTCCCCGACCGATGTCACCGACCCCGCCCAGTGCGAGCGGCTGGTACAGACGGCGCTCGACGAGTTCGGGCAGGTGGACGTGCTGGTGAACAACGCCTTCCGCCCCGACCCCATGGAGGCCTTCGACGAGATCGATCCGAAGCGGTGGCGAGGCGTGATCGAGGTCAACCTCTTCGGCACCGCCAACATGACCCGGGCCGCGGTCC
>CAZTOV010000054.1:0-14329 GCA_964615175.1 uncultured Burkholderiales bacterium | reverse complement strand
GCGCCACGACGAGCAACTGGCTGCGCCGCTCGGCGGCGGGGAGTCGACTCCGCATTGACAAGGCGGCGCTCAGGTGATGTGCACGCCCGAGATCGCCCGCGAGATCACGATGCGTTGGATCTCGGAAGTGCCTTCGAAGATGGTGTAGATCTTCGAGTCCCGGTGCCATCGCTCGACGGGGAAGTCGCGGATGTAGCCGTAGCCCCCGAGGATCTGGATCGCCCGTTCGGTGGCCCACACGGCGACCTCGCCGGCCTTGAGCTTGCTCATCGACCCCTCGGCATTCTCGAACTTCCCACCGTGCTTGGCCATCCACGACGCGCGCCACACGAGGAGCCGGGCGGCGTCGATCTCCATCTTCATGTCGGCGAGCATGAAGGCGATGGCCTGGTTCTCGATGATCAACTTGTCGAACGCCTCGCGCTCCTTGGCGTAGTCGAGCGCGTACTCGTAGGCCGCCCGGGCGATGCCGAGCGCCTGCGAACCGACGATGGGCCGGGTGGCCTCGAACGTGCTCATGGCCGCCTGGGTGCCGGTCTTCTTCCCCTCGCGAGCCTTGCTGAGCCGGCTCTCGAGCTTCTCCTCGCCGCCGAGGAGGCAGTCCGACGGGACGCGGCAGTCGTTGAACAGGACCTCGCCGGTGTGGCTGGCCCGGATGCCGTGCTTCTTCTCCTTCTTCCCCGCTTCGAGACCCGGGGTCTCGGGCGGGATCACGAAGCTGGCCTGGCCGCGTGACCCCAGTTCGGGGTCGACGTTCGCCACGACCACGTGGATGTCGGCGATGCCGCCGTTGGTGGCGAAGACCTTCTGCCCGTTGAGGACCCAGTCGTCGCCGTCCTTCACCGCCCGGGTCTTGAGTTTCGACACGTCGGACCCGGCGTCGGGCTCGGTGACGCAGAACGCCGCCAGCTTGAGGTCGCCCGGCGTGCCGAAGCACTCGGGCACCCAGGTCGCCACCTGCTCGGGAGTGCCGTTGCCCGCGATGCCGGCGACTCCGAGGCCGGTGCCCATGATGGCGAGGCCGATGCCGGCGTCGCCCCAGAACAGCTCCTCGTTGACCACCGGCATCATCAGCCCGGTCGGCTCGAGGAACCAGTGCCCGAACGACTCGGCCGAATAGAGGCCGATCTTGGCCGCCTCCTCGATGACGGGCCAGGGCGTCTCTTCCTTCTCGTCCCACTCGGCGGCGACGGGGCGGATGACGTCTTCGGCGAAACCGTGCACCCAGTCGCGGACCTCCACGACTTCCTCGGACAGTTCCATCGAGAACTCGGCCATGGCAGACTCGCTTTCCCTCAAGTTACCGGCTGGTAACCAGTGAACCACGTGGCTGCCGGCGCGGGCAAGACGGGCCCGGTGCCGGCCCTATGCTGGACTCGGTGAAGGCACACGACGTCATCTCCGACTTCGAAGCCGTCGACGACGAGGGCAACCCGGTGACCCTGACCGGACTCCTCGCCGACGGCCCGGTGGTGCTCTTCTTCTATCCCAAGGCCCTCACGCCCGGGTGCACCCAGGAGGCGTGCCACTTCCGCGACCTCCAGGGCGAGTTCGCCGAACTGGGGGCACGACCCGTCGGCATCAGCGCCGATCCCGTCGAGCGTCAGGTGCGCTTCCGTCAGGACAACGGTTTCCCGTTCCCGCTGCTGTCGGATCCCGACAAGCAGGTGGCCGACCTCTTCGGCGTCAAGCGATGGGGCCCCCTCCCGAACAAGCGGACCACCTTCGTGATCGGCACCGACCGCCGCATCCTCGACATCATCCAGAGCGAGACCAAGATGGAGGCCCACGCCGACGAGGCCCTGTCGGCGTTGCGGGCGCATCTGTAAGTCCCCGGGCAACCGGCTCCTACGTCCGCTCCCGGAACGCGTTCATCATCGAGCCCTTCAGGACCATGTCGACCTGGCGGGGTGTGAGGCGGTGTTCGGTTTCATAGGTCTCGTCCTTGGTCCGATTCGCGACGACGATCTTCGTGTCACCTCGTTCGAGGGCTTCGCGGACGGCCGGCAGCGTCAGCTCGTCGCCCTGGTCGATCCGGTCGTAGTCGGCGGGGTCGGCGAACTCGAGCGCCAGCACCCCGAAATTGGCCAGGTTCTGCCAGTGGATGCGGGCATAGTCCTTGGCGAGCACGGCCTGGAGCCCCAGATAGCGGGGCGCCGCCGCGGCGTGCTCGCGGCTCGAGCCCTGGCCGTAGTTCGAACCCCCGACCACGAGGTGGTACCCGGCTTCCTCCGCCCGCTCGACGTACGACCGGTCGACCTGGTCGAAGGTGAACTGGGCAATGGCCGGGAGGTTGCTGCGGAACGGGAGTACCCGGGCGCCGGCGGGAAGGATCTCGTCGGTCGACACGTCGTCGCCCACCTTGAGCACCACCGGGCCGCTGATCTCGGCGGGCAGGGGGCCGAACTCGGGGAGCGGAACGATGTTGGGGCCTCGCTCGAGCTCGGCCTCGGCACCCGGCGAGGGTGGCGCGACGAGCATGTCGGTGTTCACCGGCATCCGGGCAGGCTCGACCCACGTCGGCGGGTCGACATCGAGATCGCGCGGATCCGTGATCTCGCCGGTGAGAGCCGACGCGGTCGCCGTTTCGGGGCTGCAGAGGAAGACCCGGTCGTCGCGGGTGCCGGAACGGCCGGGGAAGTTCCGCGGCATGGTCCGAAGGCTGACCGCCCCACTGGCCGGGGCCTGCCCCATCCCGATGCACCCCATGCAGCCGGCCTGTTGAATGCGGGCACCTCCGGCCACCAGGTCGCGGAGATGTCCCTCCTGGGCGAGAAATTGGAGAATCTCCCGCGAGGTGGGATTGACCTCGAAACTCACCCGTTCGTCGGTCTGCCGGTCGTGCACCATCATCGCCGGCACGGCGAAGTCGCGAGGCCCGGGGTTGGCCGAGGATCCGATGACCGCCTGGCCGATCGGTGTACCCGCCACCTCTCGCACCGGGACCACGTCGCCCGGACTCGACGGCTTGGCGATCAGGGGCTCGATCTTGGAAAGGTCGATGGTGTCTTCGACGTCGTAGGTCGCGCCGTCGTCGGCACTCAGTTCGACCCAGTCGTCTTCGCGCTCCTCGCTGGCGAAGAACTCCCGGGTCTTGGCGTCGGAGGGGAACACCGTGGTCGTGGCACCCAGCTCGGCTCCCATGTTGGCGATCACGTGGCGGTCCCACGCCGAGAGTGACTCGAGCCCGGGGCCGTGGTACTCGACGATGCAGCCCACCCCGCCGTCGACGTCGTGGCGGCGGAGCATCTCGAGGATGACGTCCTTGGCGCTGGTCCACGGAGGCAGCTCACCCTCGAGGCGGATCCCCCAGATCTCGGGCATCGTCACTCGGAACGGTTCGCCGACCATCGCCATCGCCACTTCGAGACCACCGGCGCCGATGGCGAGCATTCCGATGGCCCCCGCCGCACACGTGTGGCTGTCGGAGCCGACCATGGTCTTTCCGGGCACCCCGAATCGGGCCTGGTGCACCGGGTGGCTGACACCGTTGCCGGGCTTCGAGTACCAGAGGCCGAACCGGCGACACGCCGAGCGGAGGAAGAGGTGGTCGTCGGCGTTGCGGAAGTCGGCCTGGAGAAGGTTGTGGTCGACGTATTGAGCCGACAGTTCGGTCTTGACTCGGTCGAGCTGCATGGCTTCGAGCTCGAGCATGACCATGGTGCCGGTGGCGTCCTGGGTGAGGGTGTGGTCGATCCGGAGCCCGACCTCCTCACCGGCGGTCATCTCGCCTTCGACGAGATGGCTCTCGATCAGCTTCTGGGCCACGGTCATCGCTGCGATGTGGATCGACCTCCCGGGTGGGTTGGAGAGTCCGTTCGTCAGGCCGCCGCGTCGGCCATGGTGAGGCTGCCGGCCGGCAGGTTCAGACCTACCCGCACCGCTGCCGTGTCATGCGCCAGGCGTCCGGTGACGAAGCGGAACCACTGGCGGAGGTCGGAGCGTATGGACCAGAAGAACGCCTTGCGACCACCGAGGAGTGCCGGTGTGTTCCCCTCCCAGATGAAATGGCTGGGCACGGCGAAGCCGTACGCGAACGCGGGGAGCCCGAGCGCCCAGAAGGGATTGAGAGTGGCGGCGGCGACGGCCAGGGACACCAGCCCCAGGCTCATGCCGATCACGTGGGTGCGCTGGGTCATGGGGTGGAGGTGCTGGCTCACGTAGAGGGGCCAGAACTCCTCGAAGGTGGCGGGCTCGGGGGCGTTGACCCCAGGGACGCCGGCCGACACGTCGATCATGAGGGCTCCTTGGTGATGTGCTCCAGGTGGGGGGCGTCGGCGAGGCAACGGTGCTCGGGGTGGAGGCCCACAGCCGAGCGGACGGCCTCGACGTCGGATCGGATCTCGCGGGAGAAGTAGCGACGCATCAGACGCATGTCGCCCTGGAACGACCACCGCGGGCTCCCCCAGCTCGCCGGGCGGTTCCGCTCCCAGGCGAAGTGGCTCAACCAGTTCAGACCGTAGGCGGCGACCACCACCGCGGGAGCCACCCACCAGACCTGGGCCGCCAACGCGACAGCCCCGAGCACGAAGGCGACGACCGTGCTCCACACGTGGACCGCCCGGGTCAGCGGCCGCAGGTGCTGGCTCACGTAGTACGGCCAGAACTCCTCGAAGGACCGGGGTGGCGCGGCATTGACTCCGGGGACCCCGGCGCTGAGATCGATCATCCGAGCCATGCGTCCAGCGTAGGAAACGCGGACGCCCCGTCCGAAGCCACGTCCGAGGGTCAGGAGACGGACAGCAGGTCGACGACAAAGACGAGGGTCGCATTCGGCGGGATGGCTCCCCCGGCTCCCCTCTCGCCGTAAGCGAGGTCGGGCGGGATCACGAGGCGGCGGCGACCGCCGACCTTCATCCCTTCGACACCCTCGTCCCATCCCTGGATCACCTGACCGGCGCCGAGGGTGAAGCTGAACGACTCGCCCCGGTCGTACGAGGCGTCGAACTCGGTGCCGTCGGAGAACAGCACCCCCACGTAGTGCACCTCGACGGTGGACCCGGCGGTGGCTTCGGCGCCGTCGCCCTCTGCGAGGTCGTCGACCTGCAGTGTGGTGGGTGCCTCCCCCTCGGGGATCTCGACTTCAGGCTTCTCGGGTGCGGCCACGTCGGAGGCCTCCTGCTGCTGTTCGTCGGGCTGTTGGTCGGACTCTTCGGTCGGGGCCGGCCCGGACTCCGAAGTGGAGTCGCCGCTGTCGTCACACGCCGCGCCCACGAGGGCCAACACGACGAGAACGGCGAGGACACTGAACGTGCGGAATCGTTTGATCATCCGGCCAGTCAAACCGCCCGTCAATCGAAACGCAATGCCACGACGGGATCGAGTCGGGCGGCGCGGCGGGCGGGGGCGAGGGCGGCAAGGATGCCGCCGAGGACGGCGACCACGAGAACGAGTGGCACCAGCGTCCACGGCCACAGGAACTCGACGGTGAAGCCGAGGGACGCACTGAAGCTGTCGACCACGACCTGGGTGATCGCGAGCCCGAGCCCGACCGACAGCAGGAAGGCCACCAGGACCAGGGTCGCCGCCTCTGCCAACACCATCCACCGAAGCTGGGAGCGAAGCACGCCCGTGGAGCGAAGGATGCCGATCTCCCGCGTGCGCTGGATCACCGAGACGATCAGCGTGTTGGCGAGTCCGAGGAAGCCGATGATGGTGGCGACCAGCAGCACGGCGTACCCGATGCCGAAGAAGCCGCGGAGCTGGCCGGTGGCGAACTCCTTGACGTCGGCCGCGGTCTCGAGCTCGAAGTCGAACCGGTCGCCGAGTCGAGCCCGGAGGTCAGCGCCCACGGCCTCGACCGTGTGGTCGTCACCGACATCGAGGAAATAGCCCATCGGTTCAGTGGCTCCGAAGAACCGCGCGGCGTCGGCGTGGCTGACCACGATGCCGTCGTTGAACCCGAGCACGGCGTACGTGCCGGCGAGGGTGAACCGACGGGGACCGTCCTGTGTTCGGATCGTCACCGGGTCACCGACCTCGACCCCGACCCGGTCCGCAAGCGGGGCCGCGAGCACGACGTGCGAACCTCGCTCGAGTGCACGACGCGCGTCGGTGTCGTCGCCCTCGACCCACGGGAAGCTCGACACCTCGAAATAGGTGGCCGGGTCGACCGCCGCCATGAACACCTGCGCCGGGTCGCCGTCATCGACGAGCTGCGTGAATCCGAACCGCAACTCGGTGCGGGCACGGATGCCCTCGACGCCGTCAAGCTCCTCCGCGAACTCGGGCGGGAAGTGGCTCGGCGCGCCGATCTGGAGATCGGAGCCGAACTGGTCTTCGACGACGTCGTCGAGCGTGTTGGCCATCGACGCGTTCGCCGCGCCGATGGCGAAGATGCTCGCCAGCACCACCATGATCAGGGCGAGGGTGTACGCAGAACGGCTTCGTTCCTTGGCGAGGTGCGCCACCGCCACGTCACCGACGCCACGGGAGATGCGGGCGGTGATACGGCCCAGAACCCTCGCGAGCGGGCGCAACACGAGGGGAACGAGGACCACCGCGCCCAACATCACGAGCACGAGACCGAGACCGCGGAGCGCGATCCCCGGACCCGCGAGCGACAACGCGACACCGGCGGCGAGCACAGCCACGCGGGGCCAGACACGGATCGAATCGTCACCGCCAATTCCCTCATCGCGCATCGCCGCCACCGGACTCAGCCGAGCTGCCCGCCGGGCCGGCACCACCGACGACACCACGGCGGCGCCGACGCCGAGCAAAAGGCTCACGCCCGCCGCGGTCCACGGGTTCTCGAGTGAGACATCGCCGATCTCCAGGAGCGACCCGACGAGTCCGAGGCTGCCGACGGCCACCACGTACCCGAGAGCCAGCCCGGCGATGCTCGCGACCAGACCGAGGAGCAGCGCCTCGCGGGTCACCAGGCGCCGGATCTGAGCGGGTTGCGCGCCGAGGGCGCGGAGCGTGCCGAAGAAACGGGTCCGCTCCGCTACCGACACCGAGAAGGTGAGGTAGATGAGGAAGGCGCCGACGAAGAGGGCGATGACGGCGGTGAGGAGCAGCGCTCCCTGGACGCCCTGGAGGAACTGGCGGAACCCCGAGGCCAGCTCCGAAGCGTCCTGCACGATCGCTCCCTCCCCCAAGGCGTCTCGGCGGCTGTCGATCCATGATTCGGAATCGACGCCGTCGCGGAGCACCACGTCGATCTGGTTGACGCCGCCGTCGGCATCCTGCACGCGGCGGGCCACATCGATGTGCGTGTAGGCGACCCGTCCCCCGTTGGCGAGCGCGGCCCCGCTCTCGGCCAGCACTCCGACAACCTCGAAATTCGTCCGTCCCGTCGCGGTGGCGAGCGCGATCTCGTCACCCACCGGCACGTCGAGCACGGGCGTCGTCAACACCTCGAGTTCCCCCGCACGGGGAAGTCGCCCCCGGCTGACGTCGAGTTCGTGGACGACCGATGTCTCGGCGAAGTCGAACCCCGACACGTTGAGGAAGTCGGCGAAGGGGTCGACGTTCTCTCCCCGGAGTTCACGCGCGCTGCGAAAGCCGAAGCGCTCCACCGAGGCTGCGACCTCGGAGTCGTCCCGCAGTGCGTCGACGACGTCCGGAGGCAACTCACTGTTGAACGCGCCGGCGGTGGTCACGACGGCGTCGGCCTTCCCCGTGAAGCCGGTCACGAAGCGGTCGAGGGCCTGGGTCGTGACCGCGCTGGTGACGATGACCGCGAACACGATCCCGACGCCGAGCGCGTTGCCGATCGTGGTGAGCGCGTAGCGGCCCTTGCGACGGGCGACGCTCCGGACCGAGACCGACCCGAGGGACCGCATCGTCAGCGGGTGACGGTCGAGCGCGCCGGGCCGGCGGCCCCGAGACCTTGCAGCCACTCGAGGACGGCCTGACCTCTGGCACCGTGACTCGGGTCGGCACGCGCTTCGGCGCCGACGTGATCGGCAATCACCATCGCCGCGCTCAATCGCTGATCGCGCAGAAGGTGGACCTCGTCGGCATGCGCCGCGATCAACGGGTCGTGGGTGACCATGACGACGGTCTGCCCCAACGACCGCTGCGCCTCGGTGAGCAGGCGGAGCACCTCGAAGCCGTTCCGCAGGTCGAGGTTCCCGGTGGGCTCGTCGGCGAGGAGGAGCGCGGGTTCGGGGAGGAGGGCCCGGGCGATGGCGGCCCGTTGCTGCTGACCGCCGGAGAGCTGACCGGGGAGCTTCTCGCGGTCGGCGGTGAGCCCGACTACCTCGAGGACCTCGCCGAGACGGTCCTCGTACCCGGCGCGGGGCGTCCCCGAGATGACCGCGGGGAGGGCGACGTTCTCGGCCACCGTGAGCACCGGAATCAGGTTGAAGAACTGGTAGACGATGCCGATCTGGTCGCGCCGGAGCAGCGTGCGTTCCTTGTCGGACAGCTCGTCGAGCCGCTGACCCTGGACGACGACGTCGCCCTCGGTGGGGGTGTCGAGACCGCCGAGAAGGTGGAGGAGTGTCGACTTCCCCGAGCCCGACGGGCCCATGACGGTGACGAACCGCCCTTCGGGCACCAGGAGGTCGACGCCACCGAGGACGCGCTGTCGCGTCTCGCCCTCGCCGTAGCGTTTGACGAGGCCCCGCGCCTCGACCAGCGCACCGCGCTCGACCGGGCCTGCCGAACTCACCGGTTCCACCCCCAGTCCCGCCGTCGTCAGGTGCGGTCACGCTAACCGGACGAAGACAGCGAAGGGCGGTGAATTACGCCTCGGAGACTCCCGCCAGCTCGGGGGACGCCTCGCGGGCGACGAGCCGACGGCCGGAGGGCGACATCAACGCGCCGGCCACGCCGGCGATGGTGACGGCGCCCGCCACGAGGTGCGCGACCTCGAATCCCTCGCCGAGCGTGAACCACGCCAGCGTGCCCGAGAGGAAGGGGATCGACAGGCGCATGACCGGCGGGATGTTGGCCGGGACCCATTGCAGCGGCCAGGTCATCACGAAATGGCCGATGGTCCCCGGAACGATGGCGGCGCCCAACGACAACAGCAGATCGTTGCCCGTCGCAGTCCCCGGGGCTCCCCCGGTGGCGAGGACGAACAGCGAGACGAACGTCGCGGCCACGACCATGACGCCGCCGAGGAAGGGGACGGTGTCGATGTGGGGCCTGCCCGCCTTCGAGAACAGGAAGAAGGCAGCGAAGGCGAAGACGTTCAGGACGGCGAGGAGCATGCCGACGGGCTCCCCCTCCGGCCCGGACGATCCCGCGAGCACCACGCCGCTGGTACCGGCAATGGCGACGAGCGTCCAGAGGCGGAACGGGAGGCCGGTGCGTTCGCCGAACATGGGCACCGCCGCGGCCGCGACCACGATCGGCGACAGGGTGCCGATGAGGAGCACGTCGACCACCGAGGTCGCCTTGACCGCGGTCATGAAGAACAGCTGGTGCATTCCGAAGGCGAGCCCCGCCCCAAGGGTCCAGGCCAGACCTCGGCGGTCGGGACGCCCGGTGGTCATTCGGAAGTGGGCCAGCGTCAACGCGCCGAAGATGCCGACCCCGAACCAGAGCCGCCACAGCGAGAAGATCGGCCCCGACACCGACGAGGCGCGCACCATCACGGGTCCGGTGGCGTAGAGGAAGCACCCGGCACCGATGAGCCAGAGCGGGTTGTCGGCCGCGAACGAACTGGCCCGTTGCTGCCGGGCAACGAGGTTTGAGGATGCCGAAGCCATCGCCGTCAGGCTAGGGAGCGCGCGCTCCCCACTCGCCTCGATTTCGACGCCGTCCCATCGTCAAGGACATGGACCCGGCGTTCGGGGCACTGGATTTCGGGTCGAGGCAGGAGAGTCAACCGACCCGTCAGGGTCCTTCTTGCCGGTCTCCTGCCGAGTTGCCGGCCATGAAGGAGGTGATGACGTCGGCGGTCCGCTGCGGTTGGTCTTCGGAGACGAACGTGTAGGCGTCGTCGATCAGCGCGAGCCGGGCGTTGGGCAGGTCTGCGGCGAGGCGTTCCCCGTAACGGAGGGGGAAGAAGCGAGCTTGGGGCGCCCAGGCGATCAGTACGGGTTTGTCGAACGCGCGGAGCTGCTCGGCTGCCTCGAGCGTGTAGCGGCGGTGGATGCCACGGATGACCTTGGCGAGGTCGCGTCGAACACCCGGCTGGCGGCGGGCGGGCTCGATCCAGGTCCGGATCAGGCCGGGATCCAGTCGCTTGGTGAGTCCGGCGAAGGAGAACGGAAGCTGCTGGAGGAGTCGGAAGCGCAGCAGCCACAGCAGGACGGCGAAGCCGCCGGGGATCCGAGCGGCAAGTGCGAGGGGCCAGAAGATCGAGCGGGGCGGGAAGTTCTCGTAGGCGTCACAGGGGGTGAGCACGAGACGGGAAATCCGCTCCGGGTAGCGTGCCGCAACCAGTTGGCTGAGCGCACCACCCGTGTCGTTGCCAACGAGCGTGACGGTGTCGAGTTCGAGAGCGTCGAGGAACCCGATGATCACCTCGACGAGCCCGTCCGGCGAGAGATCGGCTTCGGCTCTCATCGGCTGAGGATGGGAACCGAGAGGCCAGTCGGGGGCGAGGCAGCGGTAGCGGTCAGAGAGCAGCGGGATGAGCTTGCGCCACAGCCCTGCGTCAGCGAGCACCCCGTGAACGAAGACGAGCGGTTCGCCCTCGCCGTCGTCCCGGTAGCGGATCGGGCCGGCCGGCGTCTCGATCTGGTGAAGGCTCACTGCGCCCATCTCCGCTCCTCCTCAAGTACCATACCAATGGTATGCGTATACATACCATTGGTATGCAATGGTGAGCAAGGCCGACCAATCCGAAGCCACCCGCGGCGCGCTTCTCGATGCCGCACGCGCTCTCTTCACGGAGCGAGGGTTTGCCGGCGCGTCCGTGGAGGCGGTCGTGCAAGCTGCGGGGGTCACCAAGGGGGCCCTGTACCACCACTTCGCCGACAAGCGGGCACTCTTCGAGGCCGTCTTCGAGGAGGTCGAACGCGGCGTCGTCGAACGGATGATGTCCGCGGCCGGAGACCTCGACGACCCTCTCGATGCGCTCTACCGGGGTGCCGACACCTTCCTCGATGTGTGTCTCGATCCCACGGTTCGTCGCGTGGCACTCATCGAGGCGCCCGCCGTGCTCGGCTGGGAACGCTGGCGCGAACTCGAACAGACCTACGGTCTCGGCCTCGCCCAAACGGCTCTCGAAACCGCCATGGAGGCCGGGGTCATACACCGGCAGGCCGTTGCGCCCCTCGCACACGTGCTGTTCGGCGCGCTCATCGAGGCCGGCCTGATCCTCGCGAATGCCGCTGATCCCGAACCGGCCCGTCGCGAGGTCGGCCAGACGATCCGTCGGATCATCGACGCCCTCCGGACCGACTGAACGCCGGCAAAGGACGCGTCGCCGCGAGGGTGGGCAGGTGTCAATCCCTCGCCGCCGACACCGAGTCGCACGACCGCCTCCACCGCTCGGGCATCGTCGTCGAACAGGGCGAAGTCCGCCGCACGACCTCCGGCAGGTCGTCCACCGTCTCCGGGAAGATCACCCCTCCTCGAGCCGCCATGCGGCCCTCGACCCGTTCGGTCAACGCCTCGAGCAGAGCCTCTCGCGTCGAGAAGTACCGATAGACGGTCCGATGCGAGACCCCCGCCCGGTCGGCGACCTCCTGGATCGAGACCTCGGGAAGACCACCCCCGGCGACGATGTCGACCAGGACCTCGGACACGCGCTCCCTGCGGTCTTCTCAGGAACCGCCGAGTGTCAAGGACGAGATTGCACGCGAACATGACCCGATGAGCTACCGACCCATGACCGACGACGAACGCGACGCCTTCCTCGCCACGCCACCCCGTCCGGGGATCGTGGCGACGACACGTGCGGACGGGAGGCCTCACGCCGCGCCGGTCTGGTACGACCTCGACGGTGACGCCATCGTCTTCACCACCGGCGCCGACACCGTGAAGGCGCGGAACCTCGCCCGTGACCCCCGCATGACCCTGTGTGTCCAGGACCAGGAACCACCCTTCTCCTTCGTCATGGTCGAGGGCACGGCCGAGCTGGTCGACGACCCCGACGAGGTTCGCCGCTGGGCGACACGGTTGGGCGGCCGGTACATGGGTGCCGATCGCGCCGAGGAATATGGCGAACGGAACGCGGTTCCCGGGGAGTTGCTCGTCCGGATGACCATCGAGCGGAGCGTGGCTGCACGCGACCTGGCCGACGAACCCAGCACCTAACCCAGCACGAAGGACGCTCCCCGCGACTCGGCGCCCAGGTGTTCGACTCGCTCTCGCAGCTCCCGGTCGGAGGTCACCACGATGACCGCCGAGGGCTCGGGCTCGGCGTCCACCAGCTCCACGATGCGGTCGTCGGCGGCGTCACGACCCGCCCGGCCGGCGTAGAACACGATCACGCCGCCGTGCTCGCCCTCGGGCATCTCGGACGATCCCCGACCGTCGAAGACGACGGTGACGCGGGTCCCGTCAGCGGTCAGCGTCCCCAAATCGTCGACCAGGCGACGGGCCGCGCCCTCCCGATCGCGCCACCAGCCGTCGGCCCGGGCGCCCATCACGTTGTTGCCGTCGACGATCAGGCTGCGGGTCACCCCCTCATGCTCGCAGAGGCCGCCCGGGCGACGTGCAAAGCGCCTGCAAGCGCGCGACGCTCGCGAGAGGCGACACGAGAGGTGATCTCATGCGGGCGGGACGACTGTCACTCATCGGCGCGCTCCTCCTCGCGGGAGCCCTGACGCCCACGGCCGCGGCTCAGCTCCCCGGCGACCTCGATCCTCCGGGGTTCGACAGCGTCGAGGCCGCCTCGCAGCACGACGTCGACGTGGTCGACAACGCGTTCGAGCCGCAGGTGTTCGAGACCGAGGCCGGTGTGACTGTGATGTGGGAGCAGACCGGCGAGAACCCGCACTCGGTGACCTCCGAGGACGACGGAGCGGCGTTCGACTCGAACCCGAACTGCTCGTTCACCAGCACCGATCAGTGCATGAGCCAGGGCGACACGTTCAGCCACACGTTCGACGACCCGGGCACGTACGAGTACTTCTGCCGGATCCACCAGGACGTGGGGATGACCGGCACCGTCGAGGTGAGCGCCTCGGGCGACACGACGACCACCACCGGCGCCCCGGCCACGACGACCACCGTTGCCGGGACGGAGGTCGCCGACGAAACGGAGACCGACGCCGACACGGGCGCGGCCCAGGCGCTCCCGGCCACCGGCCCGCAGGCCGCGCTCGCCCTCGTCGGAACCGGATTGCTCACCGCCGCGGCGGCGCTCCGGCGGCTCGGTCGCGAGTAGACGTCACAACGTGTTTGACAACTACTGAGAGTGGTCAAACACCACCCTTCTCGGGTGCCCGTGCCCCGGGCTCAGTGAGCTTGGGGCACGGTTCCCGCTTCGCAGGAGCCGGTTTCACCGCCGGTTTCCCGGCGGCCAGAGCCTTCCCCGCCACGGGCGTTTCGCGTCTCCGTGCGTTTCGCGGCGACGGCCCGGGATGCGGCCTCGGAAGAGGCCCTCGCCCGGGCGGCGAGGTTGTGGGCGGCGTTGAGGTCGCGGTCGGCTTCGTACCCGCATTCCTCGCAGTGGAAGGTCCGCTGCGAGAGCATCATGCTCTCCTTCACCGTCCCACAGCGCGAGCAGCGTTTCGTGCTCGGATACCGGCGCGGCGCCACGACCAGCTCGGCCCCGTACCAGCCCGCCTTGTAGGCGAGCATCGAGGCGAAGCCCGCCCAGCCGGCGTCGGCGATGGCTCGGGACAATCGCCGGTTGGTCATGAGCGCGGCGGTGGCGAGGTCCTCGATCGCCAACCGGTCGTGGGTCTTGACCAGCTCGCTCGAGACCTCGTGGAGGAAGTGGCGGCGTTGGTTGGCGACGCGCTCGTGGAGGCGGGCGAGGCGACCTGCGGCGCGGCCGCGGCGCCTCGAGTCGCGCCGGGTGCGCGAGTACGCCCTCGACGCCCTCGCCAGACGCGAGAGCGAGGCGGCGAGCGGCTTGGGCGAAGCGACCCGGTGCAGCTCTCCCCCCTGCTCGTCGGCGGCCACCACGAAGGCGGTGAGCCCCCGATCGAGGCCCACGAAGCCGCCGTGGTCGTCGGGGTGCCTGCGGGCGTGGCGGGCGCCCTCGTGGAGATCGGGAGCCTCGACCGCCACGCTCGCCACCCAACGCGACGCGCGACGCCGCACGGTGACCGAGAGCACCCGGGCGCGCGGCCGGCCGTCCGGCCCGGGGCGCAACAGCCGGCGGAGGCGCCGGGTGTCCTCCCGCACCCGAACCGTGCCGATCCTCGGCAGGGTGAGCGAGCGGGGACGCTCACCCCCCACCCGGACGCAGCCACCCTTGTTGCGCACCCGGAACGCCTCCTTGGCCCGGCCCTTCTTCTTGAAC
>CAZTOV010000053.1:0-14340 GCA_964615175.1 uncultured Burkholderiales bacterium | reverse complement strand
CTCGTGAGCGGCTCGGCGCTCTTCGTGGCCGGCGCCACGGCCAACTGGCGCCAGCGGGTCGGCGACCACTTCGCCGAACGGTCCCTGGGCTGGAAACTCCTCGCCGCCAGCAGCTTCGGCCACCTCGCCGGCATCACCGTCGTGATCGTCGGCGTGCTGTCCGGAATCTGAGAGAGCTCAGACGGCGTTCCTCACGGCGTCGAGCGCGGCAGGATCCTCGAGGCCGGAGAGGTCACCCAGATCCTCGCCGGCGGCGATAGCCCGGATGGCTCGGCGGACGACCTTGGCCGAGCGGGTCTTGGGGAGGGCGGCGGTGAAGCGGATCGCCTTCGGGCGGAACGCCTTGCCCATGTGCTCGATCACGAGCGCCTCCAACTCGCTCCGCAGCTCGTCGGAGGGCTCGACCTCGGGGATCAGGACCACGTAGCCGACCAGCGCCTCGCCCTTGACCTCGTCGGGCACGCCGACGGCAGCGGCCTCGACCACGTGGGGGTGCGAGACCAGGACCGTCTCGGCCTCCGCCGGCCCGACCCGCTTGCCGGCGATGTTGAGGGTGTCGTCGGAGCGACCGTGGAGGAACCACTGGCCGTCCTCGCTCACCGACGCCCAGTCGCCGTGGCGCCACACCCCCGGGTAGGTCGACCAGTAGGTCTCGAGGTAGCGCTCACGGTCACCCCACACGCCTCGGGTCATCCCCGGCCACGGCTTGGTGCACACCAGCTCCCCGACCTCACCCGTGCCGGCGACCGAGTTGCCGTCGGCATCGAAGACGTCGACGGCCATGCCGAGCGACGGCCCGCCCAACGACATCGGAGCGATCGGCTGCGTCACGTGGGGTGAGAGGAAGCACGCCCCGACCTCGGTGCCGCCGGAGATGTTGATCACCGGACACCGGCCGCCCCCGACCGTCTCGAAGTACCAGCGCCACGGCCCCTCGTTCCAGGGCTCGCCGGTGGAGCCGAGCACCCTCAGCGACGACAGGTCGTGGCTCGTGACCGGCTCGTCGCCGTGACGGATGAGCGCGCGGATCAGCGTCGGCGACACTCCGAGGATGGTGACACTGTGGCCTTCGACCAGGCTCCACAGCCGGTCGGGGCCGGGATGGTCGGGCGCCCCGTCGTAGAGCACCACCGTCCCCCCGCTGGCGAGCGTGCCCACCACCTCCCACGGGCCCATGATCCAGCCCATGTCGGTGAGCCAGAACAGCCGGTCGGACTCGGGGCGGAGGTCCATCTGGAAGGCGACCTCCTCGGCGATCTTCGCCAGGAAGCCCCCGTGCACGTGTACCGCGCCCTTGGGCCGTCCGGTGGTGCCCGACGTGTACGCGATGAACAGCACGTGCTCGGCGTCGACCGCTACCGACTCGACCGGCTCCGCCGGCTCGGGCAGATCGTGGAGCCAGACGTCACGCCCGTCGGTCCACGGCACCCCGTCTCGGCCACGCCCGGCGCGGTCGACCACGATCACGGTCTCGACACTCGCCACCCGATCACACGCCGCGTCGGCAGTCTCCTTCATCGTCACCGTCGACCCCCGACGGGGAAAGCCGTCGGCGGTGATCAGCGCCTTGGCGCCCCCGTCCTCGAGCCGCACCGCGATGGCGTCGGCGCCGTAACCCGAGAAGATGGGCAGGAAGCGGGCCCCGAGCTTCGCCACCGCCATCAGCGCCGCCACCGTCTCGGGAAGCATGGGGAGGTAGATGCCGACCGCATCGTCGAGGCCCACGCCGCGATCGGCCAGTCCGGCGGCGATCCGGTCGGTCAGGGCCCGCAGCTCGACGTAGGTGAGGCTCCGGGTCTCGCCCTCCTCGCCCTCCCAGACCACGGCCGTGCGTTCGCCGCGGTCACGGGCGTGGCGATCGACGCAGTTGTGGGCGAGGTTCAGAGTCCCGCCGACGAACCACCGTGCCCACTCGATGCCGTCGGAGGTGTCGAGCACCTCGTCGTAGGGGGTCGACCACTCGATCCCGAGGAACCGCTCGACCGAGCCCCAGAACCACTCGGGGTCGTCCTGCGAGCGTTGCACCAGCTCGTCGTGGGAGCCGATCCCGTGCTCGGCCATGAACCGGCCGACGTTGCTCTCGGCGATCAGTTCGGCCGACGGCTTCCAAGCGGTCTCGGACACGGCACGAACCTATAGCGTGAGTCGCGTGAGTGAGCCCTCTCCCCCGTCACCCATCCTGATCTGGCTCGACCTCGAGATGACCGGTCTCGACGTCGAGAACGACGTGATCGTCGAGATCGCCGTCCTCGCCACCGACCTCGAGCTGCGCGAGCTCGACGAGGGCATCGACATCGTGGTTTCAGCCCCGGACGAGAAGCTCGACGGGATGAACGAAACCGTCACCAAGATGCACGAGAAGTCGGGGCTCACCGAGGCGATCAAGGCGTCGGACGTCGACCTCGCCGACGCGGGACGGCAGGCCCTCGAGTACGTGAAGCGCCACGCCCCCGAACCCCGCACGGTGCCGCTCTGCGGCAACTCGATCGGGGTCGACCGGCGCTTCCTCCACCGCTACGTGCCCGACCTCGACGAGCACCTCCACTACCGCTCGATCGACGTGTCGTCGGTGAAGGAGCTGTGCCGGCGGTGGTATCCCGACGCCTACAAGCACCGTCCGCCCAAGCAGGCCGGGCACCGGGCGCTGGCCGACGTGCGCGAGTCGATCGCCGAGTTGGCCTACTACCGGGAAGCCGTTTTTCGGTAGAGAGCTTCCAGCAAGCGGTCGACGACCTCGGCACGGGCGTTGTGGCCCATGAGCCCGACGCGCCACACCCGGCCGGCGAAGTCACCCAGCCCGCCGCCGACCTCGATGTCGTGGTCGTCGAGGAGACTTCGACGCCACCCGCCGTCGTCGGCGCCCTCCGGTAACCACGTCGTGGTCAGCTGAGCCAGCCGGTGGGGCTCGTCGACCACCAGGCCGAAGCCCAGGTCGGGCAACGCCTCGTGCAGGCGGCGCCCGGCGTCGCCATGGCGGGCCCACGACGCTTCGAGCCCCTCCTCGAGGAGCACCCCGAGGCCGGCGTGGAGGGCGTAGATCATCGTGATGGGCAGCGTGTGGTGGTAGCGACGCTCTTCCGCGTAGGCGCTGACCAGCCCCAGGTCCAGGTACCAGGATTGGGGCGGCCGTGAGCGGGACTGCAGCCGGTCCACCGCCCGGGGAGAGAACGTCACGGGAGCGAGCCCGGGCGGGACGCCCAGGCACTTCTGGGTCCCCGAGTAGCAGGCGTCGATCCCCCACCCGTCGACCTCGACAGGGGTGCCGCCCAACGACGTGACGGTGTCGACCACCAGCAGGGTCTCGGTGTCCTGGAGGGCACCGAGCGGCTCGATGGTGTTCTCGACGCCGGTGGACGTCTCGGCATGGACCGTCGCCACCAGCCGGGCCCCGGGGTGCGCCCGCTGGGCCTCGAGGAGCGCCTCGGGATCGAGGGGCTGGCCCCAGTCGGCCTCGACCCGCACCACCTCGGCGCCGCAGCGGCGGGCGATCTCGCTCAGCCGCTCGCCAAAGACGCCGTTGACCCCCACGATGGCGGTGTCGCCGGGCTCCAACAGGTTGACCAGGCACGCTTCCATCCCCGCCGACCCCGTGCCGCTCACCGGCAGCGTCAGCGCGTTGCCGGTGCGGAACACCGAGCGGAGCCGCTCGCACGTCTCGTCGAAGACGGTGAGGAACTCGGGGTCGAGGTGGCCGAGCACGGGACGGCCCATGGCCTCGTAGACCTCGGGGTACGGGTTCGAGGGCCCGGGGCCCAGGAGCCGGCGTTCGGTCACCATCAGACCTGCGATCGTACGAGGCCGTCGAGGATGTCGGCCTCGGAGACGAGCATCTCGTCGAACTCGTAGTGGCGCATCACGCTGACGAGCACCGCCGTCCCCCCGACGATCACGTCGACCCGTCCGGGCTCGAGGCCGGGATTGTGGCTCCGCTTCTCGGCCGACTCGGTGGCCAGGGTGCGGAACACGTCCTCGGCCGCCTCCCGACTGAGCCGGAAGTGGTGGATCTTGTCGGGGTCGTATTCGGGGATCCCCATCTCGACGGCGGCCACGGTGGTCACGGTGCCGGCCAGGCCGATGAGCGTCTTCGCCTCGTGGGCGTCGGGGATGACCCGGTCGGCGTCGGTGAGGTGGAGCCGCGCCATCTGCACCGCCTGCGAGAGCTCCTCGGGCGTCGGCGGGTCGGACTCGAGGTACTGCTCGGTGGTCCGCACACACCCCATGTCGAGCGAGATCAGCCCCTCGGGCTCGGACGTGCCGCACACCAACTCGGTCGAACCTCCACCGATGTCGACGACCAGGTAGGGGGCCGGCTCGTCGAGGCCGGCGGTGGCGCCCAGGAACGACAGGCGGGCCTCCTCCTCGCCCGACAGCAGCTCGGGCTCCTGCCCCAGCAGCTCGGTGACCGGACCGAAGAAGGCTTCGGTGTCGGCAGCGTCGCGGGCGGCGCTGGTGGCGACGGCCCGCAGCGCTTCGACCCCCAGCTCGTCGAGGGCGGCCTTGTACTCACGCAACACGGTGAGGGTGCGCTCGATGGCTTCGGGCCGCAGACGTCGCGCGGCATCGACGCCCTGGCCGAGCCGAGTGATGTGCATCCGGCGGTCGAGCGTCTCGAGGCGGGCGCCGGCGCCCGATCCGTCGACGTCGGCGACGAGCAGCCGGGTCGAGTTGGTGCCCATGTCGATGGCGCCCACCCTCATGCGTGGGGCTCCTCCACCGGCTCCTCCAAGACCACGAGGTCGGCGGCGGGAACCCGCTCGGAGATCCACCGCCCCACCGGGTCGTCGTGACCGGCGAGGAACCAGGCGTAGTGGGCGTGGAGGCACTTCACGCCCTGCGCCGTACCTCCCACTCCACCGCTCGGCTTCGGCCCCCGGTAGCCGTCGGGGAGCGCCGCGTCGCGTTCGGCCGCGTAGCGCCGGTGGGCCTGCGCCAGCTCGTCGGGGTCGACGGCCGCCCCGGCCGCCCGCACGCCGCCGGCCGCCTCGAGCCGCCCCACCGCGGCCTGCAGCTCGGAGTCGACGAGCCAGAAGCGGGTGGGCATGGGCGTGCCGTCGTCGAGGAGCGGGGCGTTTCGGATCACGACCGGCGCTCCGCCCTGAGCGCGGCGCACCACCACCTCGAAGGCGGCGCGAGGCTCCCGCCCCAGGAGGGCGGCGACCGCGGCACGATCGGTAGGCGAACTCATGGCCGCGAGCATAAGCAGCCGACGCGCTACTCGGCCTCGGCTCCCGGCACCTCGACGCCCCACGCGTCGCGCAGCGCGTCGACCGTCTCCTGGTGGACGCCGCTGCGGCGCAGCGACTCCAGCGGCGAGGGGATGATCACGTAGACGTCCTCGCCGGGCTTGGCGAGGTTGTATTCCTGGCGGGCGATCCGCTCGATCTCGTCGGGAGTCTGGAGCGAGTGGATCCGCTTCTCCATCTTCTCGTTCTGTTCCCGGAGCACCGAGAGACGCTTCTGGGCCTCGGCGATCGATTCGCGCTGATCGAGGAAGGTGCGGGTGGGGAACACGCCGAGGAAGAGCACGCCGATGAGCAGCACCGCGCCGATCCCGAACCGAGCGGCGACACCCAGGCGCACCCGGCGGCTCACGACGTTCCGACCTCCGGCGGGAGCTGCTGGCGCGCCGGGAAGGCGGCCGCCTCGCCCAGATCCTCCTCGATGCGGAGGAGCTGGTTGTACTTGGCCACCCGGTCACTCCGGGCAGGGGCCCCGGTCTTGATCTGGCCACAGTTGGTCGCCACGGCCAGGTCGGCGATGGTGGCGTCTTCGGTCTCGCCGCTGCGGTGCGACATCACGCTGGCGTAGCCGGATCGGGTGGCGAGTCCTACGGTTTCGAGGGTCTCGGTGAGCGTCCCGATCTGGTTGACCTTCACGAGCACGGCGTTGGCCACGCCGTCGTCGACGCCCCGTCGCACCCGCTCGGCGCTGGTCACGAAGAGGTCGTCGCCCACGAGCTGCACGGAATCCCCGAGTCGTCGGGTGAGAGCCGCCCAGCCGTCCCAGTCGTCCTCGGCCATGCCGTCCTCGATGGAGACGATCGGATAGGCGCCGCAGAGGCGGGCCAGCTCCTCGACCAGGTCGGCCGACGAATAGGTCTTGCCCTCGCCGGTCAGCTCGTACTTCCCGTCGGCGTGGAACTCGGTCGAGGCCACGTCGAGGGCGATGGCGATCTCGTCGCCGGGGCGGAAGCCTGCCTTCTCGACCGCCTCGACCAGGAGCTTCACCGCCTCCTCGTTCGACGGCAGGTCGGGCGCGAAACCACCCTCGTCGCCGAGCGCCGTGGACAGCCCCCGCTCTTTCAGGAGGCCGCGGAGGGCGTGGTAACTCTCGGTCCCCCAGCGGAGCGCCTCGGAGAACGACGCCGCTCCGAGGGGCATGAACATGAACTCCTGGACGTCGACGTTGCTGTCGGCGTGAGCACCGCCGTTGAGCACGTTCATCATCGGCACCGGGAGGACGTGGGCGTCGGTGCCGCCCACATAACGGTAGAGCGGCACCTCCTGCTCGTCGGCGGCCGCCTTGGCCGTGGCCAGTGACACGCCGAGGATGGCGTTGGCCCCGAGCCGGGCCTTGTTGGCGGTGCCGTCGAGGTCGACGAGCGCCCGGTCGAGGCCCCGCTGGTCGAGCGCCTCGAAGCCGAGGAGGGCGCCGCTGATCTCGCCGTTGACGTGGCCGACGGCATCGAGCACGCCCCTGCCGCCGAAGCGGTCGCCACCGTCACGCAGCTCGACGGCCTCGTGGGCTCCGGTACTGGCGCCGCTGGGCACGGCCGCCCGCCCCCGGGCACCGCTCTCGAGGACGACCTCGACCTCGACCGTCGGGTTGCCACGGGAGTCGAGGATCTCTCGGGCGGTGACGTGGATGATGGCGCTCATGCGTTACTCCTGTGACTTGAGTGGTCAGGGTAGTCGAACGTGAACGATGCGATGGATGTTTACGCCGAGGAATCGGCGTCACGGCCGGCGGCCTCCAGCCACAGCGCCGCCACCGCGTCGCCGTCGAACTCGTGGAGCGAGGCGCCCCGCTCCCGGGCGAGGCCCTCGGCGGCCCGGAACCGGCCACGGAACCGGTGGGACCAACCACGGATCGCGCGCTCGGCGTCGATCCCGCGTTGACGGGCGAGGAGGGCCACGGTGGCCACGAGATCGCCGAGCAGACGTTCGACGTCTCCCTCGACGGCATCCTCGGGCAGGTCGGCGAGGCGTCGGGCCGTGTCCTCGACCACCGCTGCCGCCTCGGACGCCGTGAGCAGCGGAAGCCCGGCGGCGTCGGCCTTGCGGTAGAGCTTGTGGGCGAGGAGGAGTCCGGGGAGGCTCATCGGGACCTCGTCGACCAACGAGTCCGACTGCTTCTCGGCGCGCTTGAGCTGCTCCCAGTTGCGCATGACGTCGTCGGCGGTGTCGGCCTCGGTGTCGGCGAACACGTGGGGGTGGCGGTAGACGAGCTTCTCGCGGATGCCCCTCAGCACCTCGCGCATCGTGAACGCGCCCTCTTCGCGGGCGAGGGTGGCGTGGAAGACCACCTGGGCGGTGAGGTCGCCCAGTTCCTCCTCGACCAGCGCGTAATCCTCGACGGGAACCGGCTCGTCGCCGCCGGGAGCGTCGGCAGGCAGGCGCTCGAGAACGTCGACCACCTCGTAGGTCTCCTCCACCAGGTGACGCACCAGGCTGTGGTGAGTCTGCTCGGCGTCCCACGGGCAACCGCCGGGGCCGCGGAGGGTCTCGATGAGCGCGACGAAGCGGGCGAACTCCTGGGCCGCTCCCACCCCGAGGTCGACGAACACCGAGGTGAGGTGGTCGGCGTCGACGTCGCGGTCGAGGTCGGCCAGCGCCACCGACCGCACCGATTCGTCGGGGAGGCCGAGCCGTTGGAGGACCGTCACCTCGGCGCCGGGGACCAGCTCGTCGAGCAGGGTCAACTTCACCTCGTTGAGCACGCCGGCGGTGTCGCACTGCGCCAGCAGCAACGGCCCTCCGGCAAGCATCTCCTCGCGACCCAGATCACGGCCGTCGACCAGCCGAGCGCCGTCCGTCATCGGATCGACCCCGACGCGAGCCCATGCCAGTTCGGCGAACGACAACCCCGGCACGATCTCGACCTCGACGTCTCGATCGCGGAGCAGCGTCACCGTACGCTCGGCCACCCCCGGATTGCCCGGGACGGCGTAGACGACGGTCCCGTGCTCGGCGGCGGCTCGAGCGACCTCGTCGACGATCGCCGCGTAGGCCGTGTCGAGGTCAGGCGCCTCTTCGTAGTGCCGGTCGAGCGAGATCAGCTCGAGGCCCTCATCGCGCAGCTCGTCGACCGCCGGGTGGCGCTCGGTGCGCACCAGGCACTTCGCAGCGTCGTCGAGCACCCGACGGGCCCGGGGGGTGACGAGATCGGCGCCCGCGGGCCCGAGGCCCACGACCACCACCCGCCCCCGGCTCACGGGGTCAGTTCGAGGCTGCCGCCGTCGACGGGCTCGTCGCCGCCCACGGGAAGCGAGTCGGGCACGGTCGGGATCGACGGCGGAGTGACGAACCGGCCCGCCGGGTCCTCGAGATCGACGCTCCCGTACTTCGGGTTGACCTCGATCTCGGCCTCGGAGAGCACCTGCCCCATCACCTCGGCGAACTGCTGCTGCGACTGACCCTGTGCCGACTGCTCGAGCTGGGGACGCGCCTCCTCGAACGTGGGCTCCTCGAGGGCGTCGAGACGGATGACGTGGAACCCGAACTGCGACTGCACAGGATCGGAGATCTCGCCCACGTCGAGCGAGAACATGGCCGCCTCGTACGGGGCCACCAGCCCGGCCCCCCGGGCGAAGCAGCCGACCTCCCCGCCGTTCTGGGCCGAGTTGGTGTCGATCGAGTGCTCCTGGGCCAGCTCGGCGAAGTCGGCACCCTCCTCGAGTTGGGCCCTGATCTCCGCGGCCAGCTCCTGTGTCTCGACGAGGATGTGGGACGTGCAGGCCTGGGAGAGCAGCTCCTTGTTGGCTTCGAACTCCTCCCGCAGCTGCTCCTCGGTCGCGGCGCCGCCGACGCCTTCGCTCAGGGCGAGCAGCTCAGCCAGCCGCCGGACCTCACGCGCCTGGAACCACGCGTCGAAGCCCTCCCAGGCTTCGGGCCCGCCGAACTGCTGCACCACCTCGGCTTCGGCCTGGGCCAGGTGCTGGTCGGTGACCTCGATCTCGCGCCGCTCCACCTCGAGTTCGACGATGGTGTTCTGGACCGACCGGGCCAGCCACGCCGCCGACACGCCCGATGCCACCGAGCCGGGCGGCGATTCGGGGATGCCGAAGCTCTGGGCGGCGGGGTTGTCCTGGAGCTGCTCCAACTCGGCGAGGAAGTCGCGCTCGGAGATCTCACGACCGTCGACCTTCGCGGCCCAGTCGTTGTTGGCCGAGTAGGCGCCACCGGCGGCGACCACGGCCACGAAGGCGAGGATGACACCGGCGACGATGAGGGCGATGCGCAGAGGGTTCACGATGCGGCGGATGGTACCGGCGCGGTCTCGGGGGGAACCAACTCCTCGAGAAGAGTCCGGGCCCGATCGAGCTGCCCGACGATCTCCTCGGAGTCACCCTCGCGGGACGGACGAAGTCCTCCGCGCTTCGACGCGGCGACCGGCAGGATGACGTCGAGACCCTCACCGTCGTCACGTTCCTTCACGAGGCCGCCGGGGGCGATGCGTTCGAGGCGGATGACCTGCGACTGTTTCAGCTCGACGGGACCGAAGCGGACCGTGCCCTCGCGGAGCTGAAAGTCGCTGGCCCCCAGCCGGGCGCACTCGGCCCGCAGCTTGGCCACTTCGAGGAGCGACACCGCGGGTTCGGGAACCGGACCGAAACGGTCCTCCCACTCGGCCCTCACGTCGTCGACGTCGGCGGCCGACCCGACGGCGGCGAGTCGCCGGTATGCCTCCATACGCACGTCCTCCCTCGCCACGTACTCCCGCGGCAGGTGGGCGTCGAGGGGGACGTCGATGGTGATCTCGACCGGCTCGGGGACGGGCTCGCCCTTCAGCTCGGCCACGGCCTCCGTGACCATCTGGCAGTACAGGTCGAAACCCACCGCGGCGATGTGACCCGACTGGGCCTCACCCAGGAGGTTGCCGGCGCCGCGGATCTCGAGGTCGCGCATGGCGATGCGAAAACCCGAGCCGAGGTCGGTGTACTCGCCGATCGTCTTGAGGCGCTCGTAGGCCTCCTCACTGAGCTTCGTGTCGCGGGGGAACAGCAGGTAGGCGTACGCCCGCTGACCGGCCCGGCCCACCCGGCCTCGCAGCTGGTAGAGCTGGGCGAGGCCGAGAAGATCGGCCCGATCGACCACCAGCGTGTTCACCGCGGGCATGTCGATGCCGCTCTCGATGATCGTGGTGCAGACGAGCACGTCGTACTCGCCCTCCCAGAAGTCGTAGACGATCTTCTCGAGCGTGCCCTCGTCCATCTGGCCGTGGGCCACCGCCACCCTCGCCTCGGGCACCAGTTCGCGCACCCGGTAGGCGACCTCGTCGATGTCGCGCACCCGGTTGTGCACCACGAACGCCTGACCCTCCCGGAGCAGCTCCCGGCGAATGGCCTCGGCGATGGCGCGGTCGTCGCTCTCACCGACGTAGGTGAGGATGGGCTGGCGCCCTTCGGGCGGCGTGTTGACGAGCGAGAGGTCGCGGATGCCGGTGACCCCCATCTCGAGGGTCCGGGGGATGGGGGTGGCACTCAAGGTCATCACGTCGACGTTCGCCCGGAGCGCCTTGATCTTCTCCTTGTGCTTCACGCCGAAGCGCTGCTCCTCGTCGACGACGAGCAGGCCCAGGTTCTGGAACTCGATGTCCTCCGAGAGCAGCCGGTGGGTACCGATGACCACGTCCACGGTGCCGTCGCCGAGCCCTTGCACGACCTGGCGCTGCTCCTTCCCAGTGAGGAAGCGCGACAACACTTCGACGCGCACCGGATAGGCGGCGAGCCGCTCCCGGAAGGTGTCGGCGTGCTGCGCCGCCAGCAGCGTGGTCGGGACCAAAACGGCCACCTGGGTGCCGTCCTGCACCGCCTTGAAGGCCGCCCGCAGCGCCACCTCGGTCTTGCCGTAACCGACGTCGCCGCACACGAGGCGGTCCATCGGGGTGGGCCGCTCCATGTCGGCCTTGACCTCGTCGATGGCCCGGGCCTGATCGGGCGTCTCCTCGTAGGGGAACGCCGCCTCGAACTCGCGCTGCCAGGGCGTGTCCTCGGGGAACGCGCGTCCCTCCACGGCGAGCCGTCGCCGGTAGAGGTCGACCAGCTCCTGGGCGATCTCCCGGACGGCGTCCCGGGCCCTGGCTCGCTGACGCTCCCATTCACTCCCGCCGAGCCGGTTGAGCGAGGGAGAGTCGGCACCCGTGTAGCGGCGGACCAGGTCGACCTGATCGGTGGGCACGTAGAGCTTGTCGTCGCCCTTGTATTCGAGGAGCAGGTAGTCGCGCTCGGCGCCCCCGATGGCCCGGGTCACCATGCCCGCGTAGCGGCCGACGCCATGGGAGTGGTGCACGACGTAGTCGCCCACGGTCAGGTCGTCGTTGAGGTCGGTGCGCCGGGGCGCGGGCTTGGGCGTGCGGTGGGGGCGTCGTCGGCCGGTGAGGTCGGCCTCGGCGATCAGGGCGAGGTCGGCCCCGGGAAGCAGACATCCACGCTCGAGCGGAGCCACGACGAGGCCGAGTCCGGGCCCGTCGGGAACGTGGTCGAGAGGAGCAAGACCCTCCTCGGTCAGAACCTCACGGAGGCGGGCGGCCGAGCCCTCGCCGTCGGCGGCGACCACCACCCGATTGCCGGAGGCGATGAGGGAGCGCAGGTTGGAGGCGAGCGTCTCTGCCTCGGTGATCGGCGAGAACGTCGAGGCCTCGATCGTCTCGGTCTCCGGGCCCTCGGGCACGGCGGTGAAGGTGGTGACGTCGGCCTCGGTGTGCGCGAGCAGCCGCTCGAACGGGAGCGACAACCGGGGGAAGGTGCTTCCGGGCGGCGCGTCCCAGGTGCCGGCGAGCGTGTCGGCCAAGGCCTCCTCCTCGTCGAGCAGCTCCTGGGCCCGGTCGCGCATCCGGCGCGGTTCGGCGAGCACCACCAGCGCGCCGTCGGGGACCAGGTCGCTCAGGAGGTGCTCGTCGTCGGCCAGCCAGGGCAGCCACGACTCCATGCCGTCGAAGAGCTGACCCTCGGCGAGGCGCTCCCACGACTCGGCCCCCCACGGGTCGGTGTCGAGCAGCTGCGCGGCGCGCCCGCGAACCTCGTCGGTGGGAAGGAGCTCACGGCAGGGGAAGATCTCGGCCGACTCGAGGTCGTCGCCCGAACGCTGGTCGGCGATGGCGAACGTCTGGAGGCGGTCGACCTCGTCGCCCCACAGGTCGATGCGCACCGGATAGTCGCCGGTCGAGGGGAACACGTCGACGATCGAGCCGCGGACGGCCACTTCGCCCCGGGCCTCGACCTGGTACTCGCGGCGGTACCCGGCCTCGACGAGACGCTCGACCAGGTCGTCGCGGTCGACCACCGCCCCGGGCTTGACCACCACGGGTTCGACGTCCTCGACGTGGGGTCCGAGTCGCTGCACCAGCGCCCGCACCGGGGCCACCACGACCCTGGCCTCGCCGTGGCGCATCCTCCACATAGTGCGGAGCCGCTGGCCCATGGTCTCGACGGTCGGTGAGACCCGCTCGAACGGCAACGTCTCCCACGCCGGGAACTCGTCGACCTCACCGAAGATCGTGCGCACGTCGTGGGCCACCCGCTCGGCTTCGTTCCGGGTGGGGACGGCGAGCAGGACCGGCCGCCTGGTGGCCAGCGCCGACACCACCAGGGCGCGCGCTGCCTCGGGCACGGCCACCAGGGGGCCGTCCGGCCTCGGGACGAGTTCGACGAGCGCACGAAGTGCGGGCTGTGGTTCGGTCATGACGCGCGTGGACACCCCGAAGGCGTGCGCCCCCGGGGCTCCTCGAGACTCAGTCTAGGAACCAGACGGCTTCCCTCGACCCGCGATGAGCGGCAGATCGAGGTACGTGCGGATACCCGCGTCGGCCTCGACCACGAACGGCACTGCGTTCACGCAGTGCATGGCGGGGGCGATGATGCCGGGGAGCCGGTCGAGGTCTTCGCCGAGCACCGGCGGGTGGAGACCGTGGAACGTGAGAGCCACCGGCGGATCGGCGTCGAGCTCCACCTCGAAGCGCTGCTCTCCGAGCTTCCAGGGCGGATCGAGGTGGTCGTCGCCCATGAGCCAGTTCACGCGGGCGGTGACGAAGGGTTGCCCGCCGACGGTGCCCGTCCAGATGAATCGTTGCGCGGCGACCGTGCCTTCCTCGATCACGCCGACCGGCGTGTCGATGTCGGCGGTGGCGACGGCCATCTCGTGGTCGGTGGTCAGGTCGTCGTCGAGATGCACGCCGAGACCGTCGGCGACCATGCGCACCGACTGGCCGAAGCCGGCGCCGAGGATGTCGAGCATGGGGCTCTTCTCGGCCTCGTCGAGCGGCTTGCCGAAGAGCATCACCTCGCGCACGACCAGCTCGGCGGCGTAGTTGCGGATGTCGGAGAACTCCTCGGCCCGCACGTGGCGCACGTTGCGGGTCATGCCCGAGACCATGAGGGGGAACCGCTCGGTGATGCCGCCGGGGTGGATGCCGGTGCCGTGGAGGGAGACGTCGGCCTCCCGGCAGGCGGCCTCGATCCCGGCCACCTCGGGCGACTGGCCCGGGTAGAACCAGCCCACCGGGGTGACGATGTTCTTGCCCGCCCGGAGGATCTTCAAGACCTCGGCGGTGTTGCCGAGCATCGGCGCGTACACGACACAGTCGGCGTCGAGGGCCAGCACCTCGTCGGCGTCGGCGGTGGCAACGACGCCCGTGTCGTCGAGGCCGCAGATCTCGCCGACGTCCCGACCCGCCTTGTCGTCGCTGTAGACGTACGCGCCCGCCAGCTCCAGCTCCGGGTGGGCGAGCACCCCCTCGACCGCCTGCTTGCCGACGTTGCCGGTCGCCCACTGGATCACTCGGTAGGTCATGGTGGGGTTCCCCTCAGGCGTCGAACTGCACCGACGTACGCTCGCCGCGGATGGGCTCGATCAGGTCGGTGATGAGTTGCTGGTGGGCCGGGTGCTCGACGTAGGCCGCGAACGCGTCCGCGTCGTCGAAGTCGGCCACCACCGCGAAGTCCCAGTTGCCGTCGCGTAGGCCGAGATCGGCGCCGAAGGCGTAGGCCTTGATCTCGGGGATCTCCCCGGGGAGCTTCGCCAGCCCCTCTTCCAGGGCCCTCACCTGCTCGGCCGTCGTCCCCTCGTTCCACCGGAACATCGCGCAGTGTCGCAACATGCCCGGGAGGCTACGCGCGCTCTC
>CAZTOV010000052.1:8655-14604 GCA_964615175.1 uncultured Burkholderiales bacterium | reverse complement strand
GGCCCGTCACCTGACGCCCATCACACGTTGAAGCGGATCTCGACGACGTCGCCGTCCTGCACCTCGTAGTCCTTCCCCTCCACCCGCAGGCGCCCCTGTTCGCGCGCCTTCGCCCACGAGCCGATCTCGAGCAGGTCCTCCCACCAGATGACCTCGGCACGGATGAACCCCCGCTCCATGTCGGAGTGGATCACGCCCGAGCACTCGGGAGCCTTGGCGCCCGCCCGGAACGTCCACGCCCGGCTCTCCTTTTCGCCGGTGGTGAAGAAGGTGCGCCGGCCGAGGAGGTGATAGGCGGCCTGGGCCACGCGAGGCACGACGCCCTCCCCGAGACCGAGCCCCTCGAGCAGCTCGGCACGCTCACCCGGGTCGAGGCGTGCCGTCTCCATCTCGAGCTGGGCACAGACCACCAGCGTTCCTTCTCCCAGCTCCGTCACCATGGCGTCGGCCTCGTCGAGGCGATCGTCGCCGACGTTCACGACCACGAGGGCCGGCTTGTTCGTGAGGAGGAACGCCGAGGTCAACAGCTCACGCTCCTCACCGGTGAGGCCCGAGCGGTAGATCGGCACGCCCTCGTCGAGCACCGCGGTGGCCTTTTCGAGCGCCTGGATCTCGTGGGCCAACGAGGGATCGCCCCTGACCGCCTTGCGCTGCCGGTCGAGCCGCCCCTGCACCGACGCCAGGTCGGCCATCACCAGCTCCAGCTCGAGGGTGGCGAGGTCTTCGGTGGGGTCGGAACCACCCGGAACGTTGGGGTCGTCGAACGCCCGCAGCACGTAGAGGAGAGCGTCGACCTCGCGGAGGGAACCGAGGAATCGGTTACCCAGGCCCTCGCCCGTGCTGGCGCCCTTCACCAGAGCCGCGATGTCGGTCAGCTCGACGCTGGCGTGCACGACACGGGCCGACGACGACATCTCCCCCAGTCGATCGAGCCGCTCGTCGGGCACCTGGGCGACGCCGACGGTGGTCTCGGTCGTGGAGAACGGATGCGACGCCACCGGCGTCTCGAGCCCCGTCAGGGCGTTGAAGAGCGTGGACTTCCCCGAGTTGGGGAGGCCGAGCATTCCGAGGCGTTCCATCGAGGGTCAGCGTAACCAGGAGCTACGCTGAGCCTCGATGAGCAAGCGCACCAACAAGCGCCGCCTGCGGGCCCGCCGCAAGAAGGCCAACAAGGGCCGCAAGCCCAACGCCGGCCGCAGGAACTAGACCAGCCGGGCGCGTCGGGGCCAGAAGACGGCCACCGCCGCCCCCGATGCCGCGACGGCGGTGAGCCCACCCAAGGCCACCCGCAGGCTGCCGAACAGGGTGTCGAGCACGGCCCCGAGCGCATCGGCGACCTGCTCGTCGGCACCCCGATCGATGATCGTGTCCGCGGCCAGATCGGGCAGACCGAGCAGGACGACGAGTCCGAACAGCGACGCCCCGGCCAGGCTGAGCGCCGTCCACCCGAGGAGGCGCGACCGGCGGGTCGAGAACGCCAGCGCGAGCCCGAGCGTCGCGCCGGTCGCACCGAGCGACAGACCGACGCCGGTGCCGACGAGGTCGTCCGCTCTCGACAGGTCGGGAAGGTCGTCGTCGTCACCGATGGGCACCCGGGCCAGCTCACCCTCGTCGACGGCGTTCGCGAAGCGGGGATCGATCTCGCTCACGGCCCCGCGCACGATCTCGAGCGTCGGCGACAGGTCGAGGACGACCGTCTCGGCCTGTTCTTCGAGGAGGGCGCGATGGGCCTCCTCGACCGCCGATTCGAACGCGTCGCCGAACTCGGGGGCCGAGATCACCCCGGCGACCTCGGCTTCGATGCGCGGCGCCTGGTCCTGGGCTGGCGGCGGCAGTCGGGCGACGATGGGGTCGGAGATGCTCTCGATCAGCAGCGCCTGCACCGGATCGGCCTCGAGGGCGTCGCGCGCCGTCTCCGCGAACGCCGACGAGTCGAGGAGCTCGGCCCGAGCCCAGGTGAACCCGACCGTGAGCAGCGCGAAGGCGACGGTCGCGGCGGCAAGACCTCCGGCGAGAAGGCGGCGCAGGATCAGGACTCGGGGCCGGGCTCGCCGCCGGTGACCGCGGCCTCGAGGCGCTCGAGGGTGCGCGCCATCGGGGTGGGATGCTTCTCGGGGTACTTCATGGCCTCGATGAACCAGGGGGCGAGGGCGGTCGACCAGTCGAAGGTGTGGGTCACCTCGGTGCCGCCTTCGACCGGCTCCAGCTCGAAGCGCCAGCGGTGCCGCCCCGCGTGGCGCCACGCGATACAACGGTTCTCGTCGTACTCGACCACCACGTTCGAGATCAGGTAGGGCAGGCCGATCCGCATCCTCATGCCGAAGCGGGTGCCCAGCTCCAGCCGCTCGGCATCGGCCTTGCGGAACCCCTTCACGGTGCCCGACCCGTCGATCACGGGGTGCATCGAGGGGTCGGCGAGGACGGCGAAGATCTCCTCGGGAGGGGCCGGGATCACCCGACACACGGACACTTGGCGCTCGGGAGCAGTCATACGGGCACAGTACCGCCGCCGCGTGTCAGGGCCACTGCCCGAGCCGACCCAGGTGCTCGACGAGGGCCTCGTTCACCGCCTCCGGACGTTCCTCCGGCGTGTAGTGACCACAGTTCTCCACCGTGACGCGATGGAGGTCGGGCACTCTCGCCTCCATCCCGTCGGCCATGGCCGGGGTGAGGACCGGGTCTCTGTCGGCGACGATCATGAGACACGGGACGTCGATGGTGACGTCGGCGAGGTCGGCGGTCAGCTCCCAGTTGCGGTCGAGGTTCCGGTAGTACTCGAGTGGCGGCGTGATTGCCCCGAGGGGGGCGAACGCCTCCTCATAGACGTCGAGGACGGCGTCGGGGAAGGCGTCGACGTTCACCGTGGTGCGGGTACGGAACATCATCTCGAGGAATCCCCGCACGTCGAGCTCGATGAAGAATTCGGGTGCGGACGGCTCCTGGAACTGGACGAGGTAGTTGGGTCGCTCCGGGCGCATCGACGCCAGCAGCTCCACCGGTGGGATCGGCGTGTGGGGAAGATCGGGCATGTTGACGCCGACCACACCGGCGATCCGGTCGGCGTGGAGGCGGGCGAGGGGCCACACGACGGCCCCGCCCCAGTCGTGTCCCACCACCACGACCCGCTCGTGCCCCAGCGCCCCCACCGCCCCGGCGAGCGTCTCGGCGAGCCACACCACGTCGTAGGTGACATCGGGCTTGTCGGAGCGGCCGTAGCCGGGCATGTCGACGGCGACGGCCCGGTAGCCGGCCGCGCTCACTGCCTCGAGCTGGTGGCGCCACGACCACGCGAGCTGGGGAAACCCGTGACAGAACAGCACCAGCGGCCCGTCGCCCGCCTCGAGGGCGTGGAGCCGGACCCCGTTGGCGACGATGTAGCGGCTGCGCACGCAACGATCGTCGCGCAGGGCTCCTAGCGTCTGCTCGCCACTCCGCCGAGAGTGCCGTAATCGTCGTCGTCGATGGCCACGCGGGGTTCGAGCGCGCGGACCCGGCCGTCGGCCTCGACAAACTCGGGAGCAGCGAGCTCGCGCGCGTGGGCTTCGACGGGATCGAGCTCGTCGACCTCCTTGCCCGACGAGGCACCGAGTTCGGCGAAACGGCGGGCCTGCGGCAGGACGTTGCGCTCGAGCGAGCCGATGCTCGTGTTGTAGGCGTTCACCGCACCGTCGAGCTTCTTGCCCAGTCCGGCGAAGTTGGCCGCCATCGAGGCGATGCGCTTGTGCAGCTCGACACCGAGATCGCGGATCTCGCGGGCGCTCTCTGCCGCCTTCTCCTCGCGCCACGCCATGGCGACGACCCGGAGCATGGGGAAGAACGAGGATGGGGTCGCGATGACCACCTTCTTGGCGAGCCCGTCCTCGAAGAGTTCGGCCCGCCGCCCGAGCGCAGCCGCCACCGCCGACTCGACGGGGATGAACATGACGACGAAGTCGGGGGCGTTCTCGAACTGCTCCCAGTAGCTCTTGCGCCCGAGGGCGGCCATGTGCTCACGGAGCGCCTTCACGTGGTCGTCGAGCTTGCGCTCACGGGACCCTTCGTCGTCGTGCTCGAGCGCGGCCAGGTAGGCATCGAGGGGCGCCTTGGCGTCGACCACGACCGAACCGCCGCCGGGCATGCGCACCACCAGATCGGGACGGAGACGGCCTTCGCTCCCGTCGACGGTGGCCTGCTCGACGAAGTCGCAGTGCTCGACCATGCCCGCCAGGTCGACCATGCGACGAAGTGTGGTCTCGCCCCACTTCCCGCGGACCCCGGGCTTCTGGAGCGCCGTCGCCAGCTTGCCGGTCTCGCCGCGCAGCCCCTCCTGGGCCTCCATCAAGCCCTTCACCTGCTGGGAGAGGTTGCTGTAGGCGCCTTCGCGAAGGCGCTCGAGTTCGCGGAGCTGCTGGTCGAACGCCTTGAGGCGCTCGTCGATCGGCGCCAGCTTCTGCCCGGCGAGGCTCAGGAACTCCTCGTTGTTCCCCTTCACCGCCCGCGCCGCCGCCGCCTCGATCGTCTCGCCCAGCCGTTGCTCGACCTGGGCGGCGTAGCGCGCCTTCTCGTCGGCGCGCTCACGCTCGTGAGCGACGGCGTCCTGGAGGCGGGCCAGCTCAGCGTCGGTGGCCTGGGCGCGGGAGCGTGCGATCGCCGCCGCGGCGCCGGCGCCGAGGGTGATCCCCACGAGGAGCAGCACGATGTCCATGATCTCGTCCCTTCAAGCACGGGTTCTGGGCCGTCGTTCGTCATGGTCGCATGGGGGTGTGACAGAAACGCGCACCCACCCTGACCTGCACAAACGCTTCGAATCCGGGGCGTAGGCTGAGGGCGACCACATCCATCCGAGGGGAGGCGCGATCCACGACAGCCATCGACCACCGCGCCGGCGCCGCGCCCCGTCGATGCGCGTCCAGCTCCTCGTGCTCGGCGGTCTCATCGTTGCCGTCGTGGTGGCGTCGTTCCTCGTGGGCGGCGGTGGCGACGGGCGCTCGCCGGACACCACGCCGGGGACGGCGGCGCCGAGCCCCACCACGACCACCGGGCCGCGGGGGTTTCCGCCCGCGGAGGAGCAGAGCGTGTGCCGCACGCTCCTCACGACCGAGGAGGCCGAAGCCCTCGTCGGGCGTCCTTTGGAAGAGGCGGTGATCGAACCCGAGCAGGGTCAGTGCGCGTGGCCCCTCGAGGAGGGCAACCCACGCGACGCCGAACTGTTCCTGATCGTGGCCGAACGCCCCGTCGAGGCCATCAGCGACGTGCTCGCCGGCATGTGGCAACCCCCCGAGCGCTTCCGGTTCGAGCCGGCGGAGCCGTTCGGCGACGACGCCCGGTTCGTGCTGCATCTCCCCGACCCGACCGTCGACGTCGACGAGACCTTCGTGGTGTCGCTCCAGGTCTATGTCGACGACCTCCACGTGATCCTCGGCAACGGCGCCCGCGACATCTGGGATGGGGGGATCGAGACGGTGGAGGACCGGCTCGGGGCGGCAATGGATCGCGTGCTCGAACGGATCGAGGACCGCCTGGGCCCCGAGGCCTGACGTCAGCTGCGCACGGTCTCGGGGGTTCCGTACTTGGCGGCGACCATCGCCTTGAGCCCGCGGGGGAACGCGCGGCGGGCGGCCACGATGGGTGGCGTGAGACGTCGCTGCGCGTCGGCGTCGCCGGCGAACGCGGCCGCGCACAGCTCGGGCTCGGCGTTGGCGAGCCCGAGGATCGCTCCGGCAGCGCCGATCGAGCCGGCCATGGTGAGCAACGCCGCGGAGCCCGTGTAGAGGCCGCCGCTGAAGGCGTCGAGTTCCTCGAGCAGGCGGGCCGGATCGCCGGTCGAGTCCTTCAGACCGGCCACCGGCAGGGCGGCGAGGGCGTCGATCGGGATCCCGGGCGCCGACATCGCCGGCCAGTGGTAGGCCAGCACCGGAACCTCACCCGCGGCGCCGGCGACCTCCTGGTAGTAGTGCCGCGGATCGGACG
>CAZTOV010000052.1:0-8555 GCA_964615175.1 uncultured Burkholderiales bacterium | reverse complement strand
GGAACCTCACCCGCGGCGCCGGCGACCTCCTGGTAGTAGTGCCGCGGATCGGACGTCCCGGGAGGCGAGAGGGTCAGCACGGCATCGGCGCCGTGCTCGACCGCGTCGGCCGTGAGCGCCGCCGCTTCGGGGGTGGTCTCGGCGCCGGTCCCGGCGATCACCGGGACCCGCCCGGCCACAGCGACCCGCACCGCGTCGAGCAGGTGGATCCGCTCCTCCCGGTCGAGCGTGGCGGCCTCGCCCGTCGAACCGGCCACGACGACGGCGCGGACGCCGGCGTCGACCAGACGCGCCGCGTGCGTCGCCGACGCCTCCTCGTCGAGACCGCCGTCGTCACGGAAACAGGTGATGAGCGCCACGCCGACGCCGTTGAACGGGGGTTCCACGAGCGCCATGCTCGCGCGGCCCCGTACGCTGCCTCCCATGAAGCAACTGGTGCTCATCGACGACGACGGCCCCGTCCGCCGGTTGACCCTCAACCGGCCCGAGGCCCGCAACGCCCTCGACACGGCGCTCATGGCTGAGTTCGCCGGGGCGCTGGTGAACGCCGACGAGGACGACGCCGTGAGCGTGATCGTGCTGACCGGTACCGACCCCGCGTTCTGCGCCGGCCTCGACCTGAGGGAGCTGGGGTCGACCGGAGCCAACCTGGTGGGCACCGGCTCGGGCGACGGCCGCCCGACCAATCCCTTCTCCGCGCTGTGGAACATGACCAAGCCGGTGATCGGCGCCGTGAACGGCCCGGCGGTCACCGGGGGACTCGAGATCGCGCTCAACTGCGACTTCCTCGTGGCGTCGGAACGGGCCCTCTTCGGCGACACCCATGCACGGGTCGGGGCGCTCCCGGGCGGGGGCATGACGCCGCTGCTCCCCCAGGCGGTCGGCCTGCGCCGGGCGAAGGAGATGAGCCTCACCGGCAACTTCATGGACGCCGAGGAGGCCCTCCGCCGAGGCCTCGCCAACCACGTCGTCGCCCACGACGACCTGATCCCCCACACGATGGGGCTCGCCCAGGACGCGGCGGCCAACGACCAGCGGGCTGTCCAACGGCTCCTGCGCAACTACGACCGGGGCGCCCGCATGACCCTTGCCGACTGCTGGGCGCTGGAACGGGAGGAGTTCGCGGCCTGGACGGTGTCGCCCGACGAGGTGGCCCGGCGCCGCGAGGGCATCGTCGAACGGGGGAGCGGTCAGACGGGCCGTTGACGGGGGCGGGTTCTGTCCCTAGATTCACGTCGTGCGGAAGTTCCTGGTAGCCGCGGGTGTCGTCGGCGTCGCCCTGTTCGCGAGCGCCGCCCCCGCAAGTGCGGTGATCGACGGCCCCTGTACGGGGAGCGCCGATCTCCTGGGCGACGACGGCTCGGCGACATCGGTCGACGGCGACACCGCCGAACGGGTCACCATCCCCCGCAGCGCCGACGTGAGCTACCGCGGGAGCATCACGGTCCCCGAGCCGAGCGACGAGATGCCCCACTCGGGCTCGGTCACGCTCGACGTGGCCGCGGGCCTCGACCTGATCCCCTTCCTCGACGATCCCGAGTTCTCCAGCTGGTCCTGGGATGGCACCACCGACCAGGTGCAGACGCAGGGGGAGACCAGCTACGACCTCGACCTGCCCGCCGACCTCGGTGGGGGCATCAAGGGAACGGCCAGGGGCTCCCACACCCAGGCCGGCGTGACCTGCACGGGCTCCCTCGACATCACCGTCGGCGGGAGCGCCGCCAACCCGGCCAGCGCGGGCGCAGCAGCGTTGACCGCCGCCGGAGCTGCCGGACTCGCGGTCTCGGCACTGGGGAAACGGTGAGACGCCGGCGACCGGTGCTCGGCATCCTCTCGGGGATCGTCTTCGGGATCTTCGGCGCCCTGTCGCTGGCCCTCTGGGGGATCGTCCCGCTCGACAGCGTCGCCCTCACGCTCGTACTCGTGCTCGGGATCGGCCTCGGAATCGCCGTCGGGTTCACCGCCCCGCTGGCCCGCCTGCGCGGCGGCGCTGCACCGGCGCCCGAGAGCCCGGCGGCTCCACCGGCGTCGGAACCCCCCTCGGGACCGCCGCCGGAATCATCCTCGGGCCCGCCGCCAGCACCGCCATCCGTCTAGCTTCTTGACTGTGAATTGCCCGCTCAGCGGGCAATTCACAGTCAAGAACACGGACTCGGACCAGCACATAGGGTGAATCCGGGAGGCGATGCTCGTGGCCAGCGGCCGACACGGATTCCTACTCCCTGACGACCCCGTCACCGACCTCGGTGCGTGGATGGACGCCGGCGGGGGCGACGCGCTGCGCATGGCCCGCGCGGCCGGGCCCGATGCACTGATCGAACTGGTGCGGGCGTCGGGCCTCCGCGGACGGGGCGGAGGGGGCTTCCCCACCGGGACCAAGTGGCGCAGCGTCCGCGACGCCTCGGGCACCCATCGGTACGCGGTGTGCAACGCCGCCGAGGGAGAACCGGCCACCTTCAAGGACCGCGCGATCCTCCGAGCCAACCCCTACGCGGTGGTCGAGGGCCTGGCCATCGCCGCCCACGCCGTCGACGCGGCGGGGACCTACATCGGCATCAAGGAGAGCTTCCGGCGCGAACGCGACCGACTCGAGCAGGCCGTGGCCGAGATGGAGGCCGCCGACCTCCTCGACGGCCTGTCGGTCACCATCGTCCCCGGCCCCGACGAGTACCTGTTCGGCGAGGAAAAGGCGCTCCTCGAGGTCATCGAGGGCGGCGACCCGCTCCCCCGCCTCTTCCCTCCCTACGAACACGGGCTCTTCGTCACGATGCCCCAGGAAGGCTGGAGCGGCGCCCCCGGCGAACCCGGCCACCTCCACCCTCACGAGTCGAACCCCACCCTCGTCAACAACGTCGAGACGCTCGCCAACGTCCCCTCCATCGTGCGCCGGGGCCCGGAGTGGTTCCGCTCGGTGGGGACCGACGACACGCCCGGGACCCTGGTCTGCACCGTCGTGGGTGACGTGCAAGCCCCGGGCGTCTTCGAAGTCGAGGCCGGCACCTCTCTCGGTGACGTCATCGCCGCCGCCGGGGGGACCCACCCCGGTCGCTCGTTCAAGGCAGCGCTCTCGGGCGCCGCCAATGCCATCATCGCAGCCGACGAGGTCGACGTACGCCTGTCGCACGCCGCCATGCGCGAGCTCGGGCTCGGGCTCGGCGCAGCCGGGTTCGCCGTGTACGACGACACCGCCTGCATCCTGCGGATCGCCCACGCCCTGTCCCGCTTCCTCTGGGTCGAGTCGTGCAACCAGTGCCCGGCGTGCAAGATCGGTTCCGGAGACATCACCGAGCTACTCGCTCGCATCGACGCCGGGAAGGCCACCGATCGAGACGTCGAAGTCATCGGGCGACGCCTCCGCACGGTGACCGACGGCAACCGCTGCTACCTGCCGGTGCAGGAACGGGTCTTCATCTCGAGCGTGTTGCGCGCCTTCCCCGAGGAGATCGCCGGCCATCTCGACGGCAACGGTTGCGCGAGCGACCGACGGATCCCGGTGCCGAAGCTGGTCGACCTCGAAGACGGCGTCGCCGTCTTCGACGAACGCCAGGAGCGCAAGCGTCCCGACTGGACCTACGCCGACGAGGCGTGAGCCCCGGCGCCCCTCCTCTAGCCTGAGAACATGAACCTCGCGCCCCTGATCCAGCCCGCCGACACCAAGATCGTGCTCGTCGTGATGGACGGGCTCGGCGGCTACGCCGACGCCGACCACGGGACCGAGCTGGAGGACGCCGACACCCCGAACCTCGACGCGCTCGCGGGCGAGGGCGTGACGGGCCTCGTCGAACCGGTCGGTCCCGGCATCACGCCGGGATCGGGCCCGGGTCACCTGGCCCTCTTCGGCTACGACCCCCACGAGTTCGAGCTGGGTCGAGGCGCGCTGAGCGCCGCGGGGCTCGAGTTCGAGCTCCGGGCCGGCGACGTCGCCGCCCGCGCCAACCTCTGCACCCTCGGCGCGGACGGCACCATCACCGACCGGCGGGCCGGTCGCGTCCCCGACGACCAAGCCCGGGCCCTCGTCGAGAAGCTCCAGCAGGACGTCACCCTCGACGGTGTCGAGGTCTTCTTCCGCCACGAGCGCGAACACCGAGTCCTCGTCGTCCTGCGCGGCGACGGGCTCGATCCACGGCTGACCGACACCGACCCCCAGACCGAGGGCGTTCCCCCGGCGGACGCCCGTGCCACCGACCCCGCCGCCGAGCAGACCGCCGCGCTGGTGTCGGCACTCGACGAGCAGATCCGCTCCGTGCTCGCCGGCCACGAACCCGCCAACGGTCTGCTGTTGCGGGGCTTCGACACGCACCGCCAGCTCCCCACGTTCGCCGACCGCTACGGGCTCCGGGCCGCGGCCGTCGCCATCTACCCCATGTACCGGGGGATCGCCTCCCTGCTCGGGATGGACGTGATCGGTCGCCCGGCCGACCTCGACGACCAGCTCGCCATCCTGCGAGACGCATGGGACGACCACGACTACTTCTTCTTCCACCACAAGTACACCGACTCGGCGGGCGAGGACGGCGACCGCGAGCGCAAGATCGCCGCGGTCGAGCAGCTCGATGCGGCCCTCCCGTCGATCCGTGAGCTGGGACCGGATGTGGTCGTGGTCACGGGCGACCACTCGACCCCGTCGCAGATGGCGGCGCACTCGTGGCACCCCGTCCCGGCGCTCCTGTGGGCCGAGCGGTGTGGTCGCGACGACGCCGAGCGCTTCGGCGAACGGTGGTGCCGTGGAGGCGGACTGGGTCTGCGGCCCACCAAGGACCTCATGCCGGTGATGCTCGCCAACGCGGGGCGCCTGGCCAAGTACGGCGCCTGAGCGTCCGCGGAAAATCCGGACCATTCCGGCAAACTCGCGGGTGGAACGACAGTTTCTGCGGTCGCGTCGTCGAATCGGAGTGCCGGCCCCGTCTGAATGGATGTGAAGGGAACGGCCACACTCCTGTGCCGGCCTGCATCGGCCGACGAACGGCAACCGCACCGATCGGCGGTAGAAACACGCATGGAAGATCACGCACTGGTGCGGCAGGCGGCCGAGGGTGACGACGCCGCCTTCGAGCAGCTCGTGCGACGCCACACCGACGCCGCCTGGCGGATGGCCCGCTCGCTGACCCGCGACGACTTCCTCGCCGAGGAGGTCGTACAGGACACGTTTCTCAAGGCTCACCGCAACCTCCACTCCTTCCGCGGCGAGGCGAAGTTCAGCACCTGGCTGCTGTCGATCTGCCACCGCACGTGCATCGACCGCCTCCGCCTGAAGAAGGCCGACGTGGTGCCGCTCGACGAGGTCCGCGGGCTCCACCGACCCCCCGAACGAACCGACCTGAAGGTGGCCATCGAGCGAGCCCTCGAACAGCTCCCCGACGACGAGCGGGAAGCCTTCGTGCTCGTCGAGGTGGTCGGCCACACGCGCGGGGACGCCGCCGTCATCGCCGGCGTCCCCGCCTCGACGATGCGATCGCGTGTCTCTCGGGCACGCCACAAGCTGGCCCGCGCTCTGGGTGACGCCCGGAGCCGGGCGACGGGAGACTGACGATGCGTCACACCGCCTGCCGCCGCGCACTCCTCGACGGCGACCTCGTCCCCGAGGTCGCCGAACACCTGGACGCCTGCGACCGGTGCGCGGCGTTCGCCCGCGACCTCGGACAGGTCTCGGAGTACGCCCAGGAACTGACGCCGCCGCCGGCGCCCGACGGCCTCGCCGACCGGGTGGTCACCCACGTGAAGCGTTCGGCGGCCGCGGGGTCGGCGGTCGCCGATCTCGACCTCGCCCGGGACGCGCGCGCCCAACGTTCCGTGGACCGACTCCTCCACGGGCCCCGACGCGGCCCGCTCCTGTCGTCGGTCGCCGTGGCGGCGGTGATGCTCCTCCTCGTCGGCGTCCTCGCCGCGCTCCCCGGCGTCCGCCCCGGGGGCGGCGGCGACGACCGACTCGACCCCCTCCTCACCGCGGCCGAGAGCACCCGCGACACGGGCAGCGCCCGCGTCCGGTTGAACGGCACCACCTCCATGACGGTCACCGTCGACCAGTCCACGTTCACACCTCCCGAGATCGAGGTGTTCGACGAGATCCCGGAGTTCGAACCGCCGTCGTTCGACCCTCCTCCCCCGCCTGACGTCGAGGGAGCACCCGAGGAGGCCCGCGAGCAGATGCTCGACGACTACCAACGCATGGTCGACGAACTCGAAGCCCAACAGGAGCGGTTCGCCGAGGAGCAGCGCCAACTCGAGGCGTTTCGCGAAGACGCCCGCCGCAACCTGGAGGCAGTCGAGATCCCCGACGAGTTCTCGTTCGAGATGGAGATCACGGGTGAGGGGGTCGTGGTGTTCCCCGATGGCCTCGAGATCGACGGCCAACTCGTCATCACCGACGCCGAACCCCCGCTCGGCGGCGACGCCACCAGCTCCCTCGGCGTGATCGTCGCCGACGGCACCACCTTCGTGCAGGGCAGCGGCGGGCCGTGGTTCGAGGTGGGAGCCGCGACCGGCCCGCTCGGGCCGGTCCTGGCCGACGCCGACGGAGTCGCCACCATGCTCCGCGGCGCGGACGGCGACGCCGACGACCTCGGCGAGGAACAACTCGGCGACGAGCGCGTTCGCCACCTGCGCTACCCGCTGACGAGCGCCCTCGTGGCACCCCCGGACGCCGACGTCACCGCGACGGTCGACGTGTGGGTGGGAACCGACGACGACGTGGTCCGAAAGCTCGAAGCGGCGACGACGGTCGACCACGCCACCAACGGTTTCGGCGCCCGCATAGAGAGTCGGATGACGCTCGAACTCTTCGACTTCGGCGCCGACGTATCGGTCGAGGCGCCCAGCGCCGTCGGCCAGGCATCGTCACCGCTGGGGCCGATCGCCGTCCTCGACCCCTTCGACCCCGGGTTCGGCCCGAGTTTCCATTTCGGCCGGGCGGATCTTCCCGATCCGCGTCAGACCGAACCCGGAGACTTCGGCTTCGACATGCCCGAGATCGACGACTTCAACACCGACTTCGAGTCCGGGTCCGGGTCCGAATAACGCACCGTCTCCCGGCGTTCTTCAGTCAGTCACTCGGGGGCCCGGCGCCCTCGGGCGGTCCGGCATCCTCGGGCGGTCCGGCATCCTCGGGCGGCCCGGCATCCTCCGGCGGCCCGGCACCGTCGGGCGGGCCTCCGTCAGCGTCGTCATCGTCGCCGGGAGCGTCGTCGGTACTGTCGACGTCGTCGTCATCGCCGCCCTCGCCCTCGGTGCAGGGGTCGTGGTCGTCGGAACGGCCAGGGGCGTCTTCGTTGCCCTGGCTCTTCGACGAAGCGATCTCGCTCACGGCCTGACCCTTCTCGCACCCCTCGAGGTCGGTCTCGTGGACGAAGTCGGAGACGTTCTGACCGTGGTCGTTGGCCTCGGGATCGGCAGGGTCGTCCTGACCTTCGACGTCGTCATCGTTCCCCTCGTTGCCGGCGTTCTCGGCCTTGTCGTCGGGGTCGGGCAGGTCGAGGCCGACATTGCTCACGGTGCGGGCCACCACGCTCTGGGCGGAATCGGGCAGCACGTCGGCGGCGGCGAGGCCGCCGGTGAGTCCGAACAATGCGGCCACACCGGCAACGAGCCAACGGGGAAACAGGGCGGGCATGGGGTTCCTCCGGGTTTCGCGGCGTTCACGCAGACGTCCCCACCAACCGGCTTCGCCCGCCGGCTCACCCGCGGCTCCCCGCATCGCGGAGAGGTGCCGTTGGATGATGTGCTCGTCGGGAGCTTCGGAGAACGTGGTCCGCAGCGCCTCGAGCAGCCGTTGGATCCGGGGATCGTCGTGCATCTCGTCCATATCACCCTCGTGATCGTCCGCTGAACCGATCAGGAAACGGCCTCCCCACCTTCGCGGCCCCTCGCCTCGTCCGGGTTGCCCGATTCGTCCCGTTCGTCGAGGACGCGCTGCAGGCGGGCCAGCGCCCGCCGTTGGAGCGTCTTGACCGCTCCGGGTCGCTTCCGGAGCACCCGGGCGGTCTCCTTCACCGGCAAGTCCGCCACCACCCGGAGCAGGATCACCGCCCGCTGGTCGTCCGTCAGCTCGTCGAGCAGCTCCCGGACCTCCTCAGTGCCGATCCGCGCCAACGCGTCGTCGACGACGTCTCCGACCACGAGTGCGTCGTCGGTGGCCTGCTCGAGGTCACCGGGTTCGGCAGCGTCCTCCCGTTGCCGGGAGAGGCGGCGGCGCTCGTCGACGAGACGGCGGTGGGCGATCGTGAGCACCCACGATCGGAACTTCGTCTCGGTCCCCCGGAAGCGACCGATGTTGCGGACGACGGCGACGAACGTCTCGGAGGCGAGATCTTCGGGATCCACGGCACCGCGGCCGCGCAGGTACCCGACGACCAGCGGAGCCAGGTCACGATAGAGGGTCTCGAGCGCCTGGTCACCGCCCTCCTGTGCCGCCGCCAACACCTCGTCGAAGGTGTCGCCGATCGTCATCCGCGAACCACCGGTGTCCTTCCAGAGGGCCGAACGCGCTTGAATGCTGGACGTGCGCACATGGATCGCCGGTGCTCTCGTCGTGGTGATGGGCGGCGGTGTCGTCGCGTTCG
>CAZTOV010000051.1:14040-15186 GCA_964615175.1 uncultured Burkholderiales bacterium | reverse complement strand
GGCTCGCCTCCGCGAACGTCGGGCCGAGCCGGCCGGATCCCCGGGCGAACTCCTCGACCCCGTCGCGCACGATGATCACGTCCGACACGATGGCGTCGGGTGCCCTCTCGACCAGGCGGTCCAGGGTCACCAGCGCGTCCTCCACCCGAGCCTCGAGGCTCGAAGGGGCGCCGCTCAGGTCGGCGTTCTCGAATTCGACGGCCAGTTCGCAGAACGAGGCCTCGGAGTCGTCACCACATGCCATCAGGCCCGGGAGAGCCATCGGGACGAGCGTGAGTGCGAGGAGTCGGCGCACGGGCGGAGTCAGATGGCGGTCCAGCCGCCGTCGACGGCGACGACCTGACCGGTCACGTAGCTGGCGGCCGGGCTGACGAGGAAGAGGAGCGCGCCGTCGAGTTCGTCGGGATCTCCGCCGCGCCCCATCGGCGTCCGCCGGGCCACCCACTGCATCGACCGTTCGTCGTCGAACATATCGGCCGTCATCTCACTCGGGAACCAGCCGGGGGCGAGGGCGTTCACCCGTACCCCCTGGCGCGCCCACTGGGCTGCCAGCTCGCGGGTCAGGTTGATGAGCCCGCCCTTGGCGGCCGCATAGCCGGCCTGGGGTACCTGGCCCACGCCGACCATCCCCAGCACGGATGAGACGTTCACGATGGCGCCACCTTCGCCGCGTTCGATCATGTGTGCTGCGACGTCGCGGCACAGGGCGAAGGGGCCGACGAGATCGACGGCGACCACCTCCTCGAAGTCGGTGTCGCCTTCCTCGAGCGCGGGGACGACCCGGGTGATCCCGGCATTGTTCACGAGGACGTCGATGTGACCGTCGACGTCGATGGCCGCGTCGACGAGCTTGCCCCTTTGGTCCGGGTCGGTCACGTCAGTCGGGACCACGGTGACCCGTTCGAGACCATTGGCGAGTTCGGCGAGCTGTTCCTGCCGCCGGGCCGCGACGACGACGTGCGCGCCCGCGTGGTGGAGCGCGACCGCCATCCGGGTGCCGAGCCCGGAGCTGGCCCCGGTCACGATCGCAACCTGGCCGTCGAGGCGAAATTTCGTGAGGGGATCGGTCATGCGCTGTTGCCCGGCGAAGCCATTGGTACGCCCGGAGGGGCTCGAACCCTCGACCCGCGGATGAAGAGGTCCGCT
>CAZTOV010000051.1:0-13940 GCA_964615175.1 uncultured Burkholderiales bacterium | reverse complement strand
GGGTTGCCTGAGCCTCCGGACGGGTTGCCTGAGCCTCCGGACGGGTTGCCTGAGCCTCCGGACGGGTTGCCTGAGCTGCCGGGCGTGCCGGGTCTTCCGGTCTAGAAGGTCCCCGACCCGGGGGTCATCCCCGAATCCGGACTGCCATCGCCCGTCACATCATCAGTCCGGCGGGGATTCGAGTGAGGGGCGCCCTCCCCCAGGGGTGCCCCTCACCGCGTTCCAGGAAGGAACCAGCGAGAGGTCCGCAGAATGTTGTGTTAGGAACTGTCCGGCAGGAACGCCATGAACGGGGGGTCACTGGGCATGGCGATGCGGGTCGATGACGTCGACCTCGTCCGAGATCGAGAGTTGGTCGCGCGCCACCAGGCGGGCGATCCCACCGCGTTCACGGATCTCTACCAGCGTTACTTCCGACGCCTGAGCCGCTTCTGCCAGCGCCAGGTGGGCGACGCCCACGTGGCCGAAGATCTCGCCCAGGAGGCCTTCACGCGGGCCTTCCGTGCGCTGCCGGAGTTCGCCGGTGAACGACGTTTCTATCCGTGGATGACCGTCATCGCCCGGCGCCTGTGCGTCGACCACCTCCGTCATCAGTCGCGGGTCAGCGCCCAGTCCGATCCCGTCGTCGGTGCACACGACGAGGTCAACCGGACCATCGATGCCCGAGCCGACGAGGAGTGTCTCGACGAGGCACTCGAGCGGGTCCGGCGGCGCCATCGCCAAGTGCTCCGGCTCCGCGACTGGGAAGATCTTTCGTACGCCGAGATCGCCGAGCGTCTCGACGTTCCCGAGACGACGGTGCCGCCATTGCTCCACCGCGCCCGAGCCGCGCTCCGCCGCGAGTTCCTCGCCCTGGTCGATCCCGAGCGTCTCGCGGCCGTCCCCATGCTCGGGTTGCTCGTCCGCTTCATCCAGCGCAAGCGGATCGCGGTCACGTCACGCGCCGGCAGTCACGCGCCGGAGATCGGGGGCCTCGGGGCTTCGATCGCCGCCGCCGCACTCAGCACGATGACCGTTGTCGCTCCGGGTGTGCTCGTGCCCGAATCTCCCGACGCGGCACCGCAGAACGCACCGGTGGTGGTCGACGCGTCGGCACAGGGCGAGACCGGCGCGCCGAACAGCGCCGAGGCTCCGGCCGGCGGTATTCCGATCCCCGAACCGTCCGAGGCCTCCTCGCCTCCGGAAGGTGACCATCCCGATCCGGTGGTCGTCGGGCCCGCCGAGGTCGACGTGGGTCCCGAGGGCGTGGAGCGGACGCGAGACGAAGCCGAGCGACAGTCGGTCTCCGAGGACGTAGGGCCGGTCTTCTTCGGCCTCAACCCTGATGCCGTCGGCGAGGATGTCGACCGGGTGAGTGACCATCTCGAAGATCTCCGAGGAGCACTGTGATGCGTATCCGGACCGTGATCGTGGCTGTGGTTCTGGCCCTCGCCGGCGGGGGCGCTGCGAACGCCCTGGCGGCGGCGCCGGTCGATCCCGGAGCCACCGCCGAGACCCGCTACGGGTGCGCCGGGGTCGACCCGGTAGCCGGGATCTGTCTCAACAGCCCGCTCGAGACGCTCGACGAGCCGCTCGACACCGTTGGAGGTCTCCTCCAGTAGATTCGGCCCATGCGGGTCTGGGTCGATACCGATGTCGGTGACAATCCCGATGATCTCGTCGCTCTCCTCATCGCCATGGCTCATCCCGAAGCCGAACTGGTTGGCGTCTCCACCGTCTCGGGCGACGTCGAGGCGCGGGCCGATCTGGTCCGTAGCGTGGTTCCTCCCGACGTCATGGTCGTGGCAGGGGACCGCGAACTGGCTGCCGCCGTCGACGACGTCGCTCCCGATGCTGTGCTTGCCATCGGGCCCCTGACCAACGTCGCCCGCCTCGTCGATCACGGCACGCGGCTCCCCGAGCGTCTCGTCGTCATGGGCGGAGCGCTCGAGCCCGTGATCCACCGCGGAGCGAGGCGGCACGTTGAGACCAACTTCGGGCTGGACCCGGCGGCGACCCGCTTGGTCATCGACTGGACCGACGCCCTCGTGGTGCCTCTCGACGTCACCGTCGACATGGAACTCACGGGGGAGCAGGCGGCGGCGCTGCGCGCCACGGGATCCGCGGTCGACGATGCTCTCGCCCGGTGGCCCCAGTCCGTGGTCCTCCACGACCCCCTCGCTCTCCTCGTGGCCGTCGACGACGCCGACGTGACGTTCGACGCGCGTCGACTCGGAGTCGATGGTGATGGTCGCATGCTGGAGAGACCCAGAGCGCGTGAACACCGTGTCGTGGTGGCTGCCGACACGGCCGGGGCGAAGGCCCGGATCCTCGAATTGCTCGACGCGTGAGGGCCGGACTCGCCCGAGTCCGGCCCTCAGCAGGATTGGGGTGACCGAGGGGATTCGAACCCCCGCCCTCCTGGACCACAACCAGGCGCTCTTACCAACTGAGCTACGGCCACCATGCGATTGCCCGCACTGTACCGGCCCCCGAGCGCCCCCGAGGACCTGGATTCTCGAACCGGGAACCGTTGGTGTACGACGCGTTCCGACCGGGAACGGCCGACAGCGCGCCCGGGAGGATTCGAACCCCCGACCGGCGGATTAGAAGTCTATGGAGACGGGGGCCGGTCGGTGGTGGGCCATCCGTCCCCGTGCCTGCCACGGGGCACCTTGTGGACTCGATGGACGGCCGGTGCGTCTCCATAACACCGTCTCCGACACCTCGTGTGACCACGATGTGACCACGGCGCTCCGGATATTCCGGCGGAAATTTCTTTGGGTTGGCCTAGCTGCCTGGAGTTCGGCTGACGTGCCCAGGAATTGGGGTAAGGCGCAGGTTCTTCGGATTGGCCAAATGATGCATGTCGCATGACCGTGCGACTGCTCTTCACATCGGCCGGCGGGGTCCGTATGGTGCCCAGAAACAGGGATGCCCCCGGGCGCCGCGGCCACGGGCCCGGGGGCGTGCCGCCACCTGCAATGGAGGTGACGACATGGTCACGGTAGCCCCCACCTGCGAGATCGGCGCCGACGTCGATGGAGCTGACGGCGTCCTCGCCGCGTACCGGCTGCACCAGCGGCGCCGGAACCTTTCCGACGACACCATCTCGAATGACCGGACGCTGCTTCAGGCGTGGGCACGGCATCTAGCCGGTGTCGGGCTCTGGTCAGCGACCAAGGAGCACGTCTGGGCGTTCCTCGACCCGGACCACGCGGCCGGTACGAACGCGTGGAAGCTCTCCCGGCTCGGCAGCTTCTACAAGTGGGCGATCCTCGAGGAACTCTGCGACACCGACCCCACGATGAAGGTGGAGCGTCCGAAGGTCCCGAAGCGGCTGCCTCGACCGGCGGCCCGCGACGATGTGACCGCGGAGCTTGCTCGGGCCGATGTGAGGATGCGCGCCATGCTCGCTCTGGGAGCGTTCTGCGGGCTCCGGGCGGTCGAGGTGTGGCGCACCCGCGGTGAGGACTTCACCGACGACGGCTGGCTCCTGGTCCACGGCAAGGGCGGGAAGGAGCGCCTGGTGCCGGTGCCGGATCCGGCGCGGGTGTTGTTGGACGAGTACGGGATCCCGGCCTCGGGACCGGTCTTCTGGACCCTCGACCGGGCCCGGCCGCTCGGCCGTCACTCGATGCGAGTGATTCTCAACCGGTGGCTCGACCGGTTCACCTTCCATCAGCTCCGTCACGCGTTCCTTACCCTCTTCCACGAGCTCTCCGGCTACGACCTCGCGCTCACGTCGGAGATCGCCGGTCACGCCAACCTCGAGACCACGAGGGGATACACGCAGCTGCGGACCAACCGGGCCGGCGACGTCGTCGACGCTGTCTCGGGCCACTACGCCGCCGAGCAGCCATGAGCGAGCATGTGCCGCTCTTGCTCGCTCTCGACTCTGGTCTGTGTGAGGAAGAGATCGAGGTCCTCGCGGACGTCGCCCTCGTCAATCTCCAGATCGACGACCCGTCCGAGTTGGAGGCGCGGGCTCAACGCCTCCACGCCTTAGCGCAGGCATGCGGAGAGGATCATGAGTTCGCCGAGGAGACCTTCGGCGGCCCTCTGAGCCGTGAGGACCGAGAACGCATCGTGCTGCTCGCCGGATGGCTGGCGGAACTTGCCTCTGACGCCCTGGTGCGCAGAGAGTTCATCGCGCGGCTCCCATCGTCGATCGCCGCCGAGGCCCTCGAGACGCGGCGAGGCGACTGAACTCACCGCCCTCGGGTGTTGCGCTTCCACGAGAGGTCACGCTGGATGTCGTCGAGGCGTGCGGGGGGCACCTCGTGGAAGTGGGCGTGCCAGTCGCCGCCGTCGCCGGAGCGGTCGAGGATCCGTTCGGTTTCGCGGTGGGAGACGATGTCGCCGCCGACCTCGGGGATGAACAGCTCTTCGTGGCCGGCCGTGCCGACGAGGACGGGTACTCGGGGTTGGACGGGGCCTCCGGAGTGGCGACGGGCCGGTGCGCCACCTCCGAAGGCCCCGACGGTTGGGGTGACCACGGTGCGGTTGAGGAGGTCGAGGGCGTCTTGCACGCTCTTGATCTTGCGTTCGGCCTCCGCGGTGTCGGCCTCGACTTTGGTGCGGATCTCGGCGGGGAACCGGCCTGCCTCTTCGGCGAGGATGGCGATCGCTTCTTCGGAGAGTCCGGCGTCGCGGGCGGCGTCCTGGAGCCGCTGCGAATGGGTGTGGAGGAAGTCGTTCACTTCGTCGGTCGAGGCGCCCTGCTCGTGCATGGCGGAGGCGACGTCGAGCGCCGCGCCGTGCATGGCGATGAGTTCCTCCCGGTTCGCCCGGCCGGCCTCGGTGTTGGTGTCGATCGTCGAGCCGTTGGACCGCAGCGTCTCGGTCAACCCGGCGAGCTTGTCTTCATACGTGATGGTGGCCTGCTCGACGGAGAACATGGAGGCGAAGGCGGCGTCGAGGGCGTCGGCGAGGTCGAGGAGTTCGGATTCGGTGGCTCCGGCCTGGCCGCCGAGTTCGCCCAGCTCGCCGGTGAGTTCACCCGTCGCCCCGGCCAGCTCGCCGGTCGCTTCGGTCGCCGGCTCGACACCGAGCCGGCGCTCCTGCTCCAGGGCGTCCTTCGCGTCGCCCGACTCGCGGCGCAGCCGGTCCAACTCGTCGCTCAACATGCTGGCTTTGAGCACGTTGTCATCCATCGCCTCGGCGACGAGAGATTCCTTGAGGGCCTCGAAGTCCTCCTCCGTGCCGTTGATCCCGGCGGAGAGATCCTCGAAGGAGGTCCCCGCGTTCTCCATCGTGTCGGAGAGAGCGTCGAACTCCCGCACCGTCTCAGCCAGCACGGCGTTCGTGCCCTCGACAGCGTCGCCCGATGCACGGATGGCGTCCTCGAACGCTCGCTGAACTTCGGCGTTGCGCTCGGCTTCCTTCCTGAACTGGTTCCATACCGCGAGGCCGACGCCGATGGCGACGGTGGCGCCGATCACCGCCGGGTGGATACCCCCGCGGAGGACTCCGGCGAGCTTGCGCCCCCCACGCTGGAGTTCCCGCCAGTTTTCTAGGAGCTTGCCGCCGATCCACACGGCCGGGCCGGCGGCGGCGACGAGCGCTCCGAACGCGACCACCGCGGTCATCACGGGGCCGGGCAGGTCGGCGAACCCTTGGAAGAGCTTCGTGAGCACTTGCACCGTGGCGGTGAACGTCGGGAGGAGCTTCTGGCCGAGCGCGGCGGAGGCGTCCTCGAACTCGGCGCTGGCGATCCGCTGGGCGTTCGCCGCCGAGTCCGACGTGCGGGCGAAGTCCCCTTGCACGGTCTCGGTTTGGTCGAGGATTAGGGCGTAGCGGGCCTGCACCTTCGCCGACTCCGACACCTCACCGGACGCTCCGGCCAGACCCATCTCCATCGCCTTGGCTTCGACAGCGTTGGCGTTGAGCAGGATGCCCATACGGCGGAGCGGTTCGATTTCGCCGGTGAGGCCGGAGCGGAGCTTGTCGAGCATCGCGATCGGGTCCTCGTTGAAGGCGCTGGCCATGTCCGAGGCCAGCTCGATCAGCGACATGGACATGTCGTTCGCCTTCGCCGGCGCCAGACCCATCTCGCCGAGCATGATCCGGAACGTCGAGGCCGCCTGGAGCGCCTCCGCCTGCGCGATCCCCATCGCCTCCGCCGAACTCTCGGACCAGGCGAGCACCTCGTCGGCGGCGCTGCCGAACGCCTGCTCGGCGATGTTGACGGCTTCCTCGAGGTTCGACGCCGCGGAGATCGACTTCGTGGCCAGCGCCACCAGCGGCAGCGTGAGCCCGACCGTCATCCGCCGGCCGGCCGTGGTCATCTTCTTCCCGATCTCTTCCATCGACCGGGTGGTCTTGGTCTCGGCCGTGTCAAGGCCGCGCTTCAGCCCTGCGTCGTCGGTCTCGAGGGTCAGGACAGCGCGGCCGAGACTCTCGCTCACGCCTCAGCCCTCTCAGCGGTCGTGTACGACTCGGAGAGCGAGCCGAGGGCCGCCAGCTCGCGGGCGAAGACGTACGCCTCGACACGCTCGATGAACGCTCGGGCGACCGCATGGCGGTGGTAGCGGTCCAGGCGGTCGAACACCTCCTCGGGGAGGCCCGGCAGCGCTAGGCGCACCGTCTCGCCGACAGCCTCATCGAGGCGGGCCTCGTCGCCCTCCGAGGGCTCGTCCTTGTGCTCAAGAGCGGCGATGCGGCCGTGCAGGCGCCGCGCCCGCGCCTGTTCCCGCAGCGACGCGCCTCGCAGGTCGAGGAGCACGTAGCGTTCGCCGTCGACGACGACGACCTCGGCTGCCGGCTCCTCGTCGAGGTTGAGCGCACACCGTGCGCCCTCGACGACGGGCCGCCTCTTCCGGCGTATCCATCTCATTCGTTGCTCCCATCCTCGATCCAGATCGTGAAGTCGTCGCCCTCGTCACCCAGGCCGGTCTGCACCCACAGGTAGGTCGGCTCGTCGGTTTCGGGCGCGTCGGGACCGATGAAGAGCGTCTCGGGTCCGGCCGGGCCCGGGGCTCCCCGGAACCCGGACGGACCTCGAGCGCCGGCCGGGCCGGGAGGGCCGGGACTCCCGCGGCCGGCCAACAACAACCACGCCGGCGACGGCGGAGGATCACCGATCGACGCCTCGACGGCGACGAACGCGCCGCCACCGTGAGCGACGACGTCGCCGGCGAGATACTCATCGAACGGGCTCCAATCGCCCCGCACCCGAATCCCCTGCTCGCCTCGAGGGCCTGGCGGGCCGGGAGGACCCTCGGGACCGAGGTCGCCCGGCGGGCCTTGCGGACCGCGAGGGCCGGCAGGGCCTTGCGGTCCCTCGCGGTCCGGTCCGAGACCACCGCCCTCGGCACGGTCGAGCAGCTCCTCGAGCTGGGCGAACCGCTGGACACGCCGCAGCAGCCGGACCAGTTCGGCGTCAGCCATCGTCGACATCCCGCTCGGCGGCGATCAGCTCCCAGGGCGCCGCCGGCGGTTCCTCGACGGTCGAGCCATGGGCTACCCAAAGCCCGGCCTCGGTGAACACACAGTCATTGACGTCGTACACGCGGCCCGGTGTCCACGGGCCTTGCATGGTGAGGGGCCGGCCGGCCGACCGGGTGGCCGCTTCGGCGTGCAGAAGGAGCATTTCCGGCGGCATCATGCGGCCGTGAACGCCGAGGCGGCGTCGTCGACGGCGGCGATCGGATCTTCGACGTCGAGGGCCAGGAGGACGCCGTAGGCGCCGGCCGCGTTGGCGGCGAACAGCGCGTCGGCCGCGGGGTGGCGGTGGGTCCGCTTCCCGGCGGCCCGGGCCTCGGCGAGGGTCTTGACGAGTTGGCGCACCCGGGTAGGGGCCAGCTGAGCGGGCCGCTTCGATGTGGTGGTGGTGGGTCGGCGGCGTCGAGCCATCAGCGACCCCCCCAACGGGCGAGAGCGGCGCGACGGGCCTTGGTCGATCGCTCCCGCGACGCGGGGACCTCGACGCCGGGCAGCGTGGCCTGTTCCGGCTCGTCGGGAAGGCCGAGCTGGCCGAGCAGCCGCGCGAGGAGCGACCGCGAGGCGCGCAGCTCGACCAGGAGCGGGTGCGCCCTCGGCTGGCCCTTCGACCCCTCCACGATGAGCCCGTGCTCGCGGACCGCGCGCTCGAGTTGGCCGATCTCGTTGAGGACGTGTCCGGCCTGCTCGAGGATGCGCAGCTCGTCGGGGCGGAACTCGAACACGTCCACGAGCTGCCGCCAAAGGGTGCGGCCTCGGCCGGTGAGGCCCTTCGGTACCGGGGCTCGTTGGTGGTCACTCATCGTTCGATCCCCCTGGGAAAAAACCAGATCGGTGAGCACGCATTTGGCGAACTGCTAAGTACACCGATGGGGGCGGCCCGCCGGGCGGGGGTCACCCCCCACCCCCTCGCCTCGGTCGGGTGCCGACGTGCACGTCGACCCACCCGCGGTCGGGGTCGAAGCGCCTCTCCCACACGTTCACGACGTCGCGCTCTTCGACCCCGATGCCGCACTGCCGGTCGATCTCGCCAACCAGCACGGTTCGCTTCTCGGACGGGTAGTCGCGCTCGTCGTCGATGGCGCCGAGAGCGCCGACAACCTGCCAGTGGTCGCGGGGGTCCGGCATCGTCACAGGCCCAAGCGCTCCCGGGCCTCGGCCTCGAGGTCGCCGGTCTCCCGGCTGGCCCGCTCGCGCTCGAGCCGGCGCACCTCAGCGGCGACGGCCCTCCGCTCAGCCCGGCGCCGCTGGCTCTCAGCGTTATTCCGGCGGAATACATCACGGGTGCGGAGCAGCTCGAGCAGCTCCTCGTCGGTGAAGTGAGCGAGGTCCGACGCCGGGAAGTCGCCGGACGGCATCCGCCGCCCTTGGCGGGCAGCGACCTCGACGCGCCGCCTCGCCTTCTCGCGGGCTCGCCCGGCCGTGTCGGGGTAGCCGCCACCGAGACCGCGCTGGCGGGCCCAGTCGTAGACATCGAGCATGGCGTCGATGTCGTCGGGGGCGAGGTGGACCGCGTCGGGGTGGTCCCGTGGGTCACGGCCGCGCCGGGCGGCGGCCTCGACCCTCGCTCGACGGACCTTGTCCAGCACTTCCTGATGCTCATCGGGGATCATCGTTCATCTCTCGATCTGCGCAGCGAGTTGCTCTGGGTCACTCGCGAACCGGTCGGCGAGGCGCTCGGCCTCCTCGACATCGTCGGTCAGCCCGCGCAGCGCGAGCGCGTCCGACAGCGAGAGGCCTCTGCCCTTCGCGATGTCGGCGGCACGCTCCGCTGTCAACTTGCTGTCGGCCATGACGGCTCCCTTCAATCGTCGGATCGATTCAAAATGTTTCCGCCGGAATATCGCCTTGCCGTTGCTCCATCCGACGTTCGCTTTGTGTGCATGAGCAGTTCGCCTCGTGACGGTCGCAGGTCGTGCACCACCAGACCTGGCCCTCGTTGGTTGCGGATGCATGTGACCTCGGGGGGCTTGAGGGCGCCCCAGCGTCGGGGTTGAGGTCTGGCCACCGTCGAGCGATCGCCTTTGCTGTCATGGGCGCATCGGGGTATTGGGTCCGGTACTCGACGGCTCGCCGGCGGACGTCATCTGGTGTTGCGGGCTTGCGGATCTTCAGGAGTTCGCTAGCCGCGGTGGAGATCTCTTCGTCGTGAGGCTGGGTGATGTCGTCGCGGTCGATCTGACACACTTCGATGAGCGCCGATCTCACTTCCTCGAAGGCGGTGGCGTCCACGCGCGAACGCGAGAGAGAGGATGGAGGCTCTTTCCTCTCCGTGCTTCCTCTCAGTTCTTGCTGAAGAGTGCCGTCGGCCGACGTTCGGTTCGCCGACGTTCGGTGAGGGGATTGCGGACGATCTACGCATTCGGCACCGGGCGTCTCGTACACCCACGTGTAGCTCACCCAGCGGCCGTGAGCTTCCTGACATCTCTTGCGCTCGAGGTAGCCATGCGTCTCCAGCTCCTTCAGGGCGGTGAGGATCGCCTTCCGCCCCTCGGGGGATCCACCGGAGAGGCGTCCGGCATCGACTCGCCAATGATCGGGCCGGGTCAGCAGGTAGGCGAGCAAGCCACGGGCGCGGAACGACAGCCTCGAATCCACGAGCCCATCGTTCGCGATGGTCGTGAAATTCCGCTCCTTCTTCTTGCGGAGGATGCCCACCAGGGAAGCCTCAGACCGCCACCGACTGAGACTCGTCGATGCCCAGGAGCGCCCGCAGGCGCGCTGTTGGCACGACGAGCCGGCGGCCGATCCGGATGGTCGGCAGGTCGCCGCGGGAAGCGGCTTGGTAGGCGGCGCTTCGGCCGATGCCGAGGATGCGCCCGGCGTGCTCGACCGTGACGACGGGCGTCTCGGTGGGGTCGGGGACACTTGTCGCGACCATCGATCCTCCTGATTCCGTCTAGTAACTGAGACTGACGTTACGTGTTTGCGTCTCCAGTGTCACTGACGTAAAGTCATGAGGAACTTGTCAGCCAGACCGAAGGGCCGCCCCCATGGAGCGCCGGAACGTAGCCCTCTACAACTTCCCGTCACGGGCGTGGTTCGAGGACCTCACCGAACTCGAGGACGGTCTCAAGGTCCCCCAGCAGTTCCAAGCGGCTGTCGACGACGCGAGTGCCGGGCTCGTGGAGCTGACCGTCGTCGTGGGTGACGGCCGAGCCCACGTCAGTGAAATGCACATCACGGAGCCTGAGCCCGGCGCCGGCGTGCAGGGGGTGACACTCGATCGAGTGCCTCTCCAGAAGCTCACCGAGTCGGCGCTCCGGGTGGCGGCGAGGTTCGCTACACGAGCGGCGTCGGGCGACCAGGTGCCAGCCGAGCGGTTGGGGAGTGCGGCCCGGACAGCGGCTCGGCGTCGCCGGGTGAACGAGGGACGCCTCGCCCGCGTCGCGGAGGCATACGAAGCTGGCGGAGTCGACCAGGTGGCCGAGACCGAGTACGTGAGCGAGCGTCACGCCTACCGCCTCGTCGCCAGCGCACGCAAAGCCGGGCTACTCAGTGGGGAGGGCCAATGAACGGCTCAGTGAGGAAGGACCCGAAGCGCGGCACTTGGTTTTACGTCGTCGACGCTCCGGGGCGTGACGGCAAGCGTCGCCAGGTCCGGCGCCGCGGGTTCCGCACGAAGGGTGAGGCGTCGACGGCGCTCGACAAGTTCCGCGCCCAGCTCGCCGCGGGTCGAGTCCCGGTGCCGGCCGACGACACGGTGGCGGCCTTCGTGACGTCGTGGGTGGCGGCGCTCCCGGCCGAGGGTCTCGAGCCCGGCACGGTGAAGCACTACTCCGAGGCGGTGAACCGGCTCCTGCCGGCCATCGGCACGACACCGATTCAGACGCTCACCGCGCACGACCTGGACGCGGCGTACGGGGCGCTGCTCGACAAGGGCCGTGCCGCTCGCACGGTGCGGGCCTCACACGTCGCGGTGAAGAAGATGCTCGACGAGGCGCTACGGCTCGGGAAGGTAGCCCGGAACGTCGCTCTGGACGCCCGTCCTCCACGAGCCCGAGCAGCACGGGCGAAGGAACACCCGACGTGGACCTACGAGCAGCTCGGCGCGTTCCTCGACGCCATCGCCGAGACCGAACATGCGCGGCTGTGGGCGGTCGTCGGGTGGACGGGGATACGCCGCGGCGAGGTCGTGGCGCTCCGATGGGAGGACGTCGACCTCGACGGCCCGGTCATCACCGTGTGCCGGTCGGTGGGGAAGGGCCTCGACGGCCTCCACGACAAGCTCCCCAAGAGCGACTCGGGGCGCCGCGGCGTCGAGCTGGACGGCCCGCTCGTCGACGTGCTGCGCCAGCACCGTCAGGAGCAGGTCGAGCGGCGGCTCGCCATCGGTGAGGGGTGGCGGGACCATGACCTCGTGTTCTGCACGGTCGACGGGTCGCCGCTGAACCCCGACCATCTGTCGAAGCGGTGGACGACGCTCGTGCGGGAGCACGCGCCGAAGCTGGGCCTGCCGGTCATCCGGCTGCATGACCTCCGGCACTCGCACGCGACGCAGCTCCTCGAGGCCGGTGTGCGCCCGGACGTGGTGACGGACCGGCTCGGGCACTCGTCGGTGGCGTTCACGTTGCAGCGCTACGCGCACCGCTACGCCGGTGACCAGCGCAGCGCCCTCGACCGTCTCCGCAAGCTCTCGTGACCACGGTGTGACCACGGCCTCCGGCCGGTCCGCGGCCGTAGCGCCGTGACCTGCACGTTTGAAGCGCGCCCGGGAGGATTCGAACCCCCGACCGGCGGATTAGAAGTCCGCTGCTCTATCCCCTGAGCTACGGGCGCTGGTCCAGTGGAGTGTACGGCTGGGGGTTCCCGCGACCGGCGGAGCCCGCTTCAGTCCGCTGCTCTGTCCCCTGAGCTACGGGCGCCGGGGTCAGGAAGTGAGTTCGGCGCGTCTTCTGAGGCGGTGCGCCGCGGCGGCGGCGAGGAGGGAGGCGAGGCCGCCCATCACGAGGAACTCGGACTCGAGACCGGTGGCGGGGGTGCCGCCGTCGGTGTCGCCGGCGTCACCCGTCCCGTTGTCGGCGAGCCCGCTACCGATGGTCGTGGAGGTGGTGCCGTCGACCGCGCCGCCCTGGGTGCCGAGACTCGTGGTCGTGGCAGGCGCGGCCGTGGTCGTCGTCACCTGGGTGGTCACCGTCGTGGGCGTCGTGGCCATCTCGTCGTCGTCATCGCTGACCTCGAGGATCGCGGTGACAACACCTGCCACGAGCAGGCCGATGATGATCAGTCCGAGGCCGATGGCCTCTGAAGCGCGCCTTGCCATCTCGCTCCTTTGGGAGTCTGACGGCCGGGGGGAAGTCATTGCCGGCACCACCTGTGTACACCAGAGCGGGTGAGGGGAGTCGAACCCCCGTCACGAGCTTGGAAGGCTCGGGTTCTGCCATTGAACTACACCCGCGCAATTTAGGCCGTTCACCGGGGCAGGTGGGGGATGTGTGGAAGTCGTGACCTCCACGCACCGACCCACGCACGCCGATCCGGTCCCGGCGTCGGGGAGGGGCGATTCGAACCCCCGAACTCCTGCCCCCGAAGCAGGCTAGGTGCCGTCCGGCCCATGTCACCGAATTTCGTTCTGTGCTCCTGTGCTGGTCGTTTGCTGACACGCCGGAACCCGCCGACACGCATCGTTCTGATACATCGAGACGAGACCGTGGGTTTCGTTGCTCAACCCGCCGCCCGCTGGACGACTTCGTCATCGAGCCGATCGCCGAGGCGGTCCCGCTCGACATCGAGATCGTACTGGGTCTGGAGGTTGAGCCAGAAGCGTTCGGTGGTGCCGAAGTACCGGGCGAGCCGCAGCGCGGTGTCGGCGGTGACGCCCCGTTTTCCGTGGACGATCTCGTTGATCCGGCGCGGCGGCACGCTCACGTCCTTGGCGAGGCGGTACTGGCTGATGCCCATCGGCTCGAGGAATTCCTCGAGCAACACCTCACCAGGATGGACCGGAGCCAGGGTCGCCATCTTGTTCCTCCTCGTCAGTGGTAGTCGACGATCTCGACGTCGTGGGCGCCGCCCGCCTTCCAGCGGAAACCGATCCGCCGCTGGTTGTTGACCCGGATGCTGTGCTGCCCCGAGCGGTTGCCTCGCAGCTTCTCCAACCGGTTGCCGAGGGAACGCGTAGATCGCCCAGGCTCTCGGCGGCGTCCAGCATGCGGAGCTTCCGCAGCGCCGCTCGCTGGACGTCGGTCCCCAGCTTCCTGACCGGTCGCCGGGCGAAGAGCCGCTCGGTGTCACGGTCGCGGAAGCTCTTGATCATGACAAAGCATAACGCCGCCCGTTACGTAACGGCAAGCGTTATGTCTCGCTCCACTTGGCGTCCTCGTGGCCTTCGAGTGCGGCATGGGCGTGCTTCTTCCTGTGCTGAAACGGGCACTGGCTCGACACGGCTTGATGCACCGCTGATACATCGGCATATCGAGCCAGGACGGAAGACCTACCTGTGAAGGCCAGAGCAGGCAGAGCGGTCGGGGAGGGGGGATTCGAACCCCCGACCTCCTGCCCCCAAAGCAGGTGCGCTC
>CAZTOV010000050.1:14109-15699 GCA_964615175.1 uncultured Burkholderiales bacterium | reverse complement strand
TTGGTGCGGAGGTCGGCGTGGGGGTCGTAGCTGATCAGCGACGACAGCCCTTCGACCACCGACGTCGTGGCAACCACCTCGACCCGCTTCTCGGTGAGGGCATCGACCTGTTGGGCGACCGGAACGATGTTCTTGTTGTTGGGCAGCACGATGACGTGCTCGGCGGGACACGCTTCGACTGCCTGGAGGATCTGTTGTGTGGACGGGTTCATGGTCTGACCACCGGCGACGACCCGGTTCGAGCCGAGTCCCGTGAACAGGCGTTGGAGACCGGTACCGACCGCCACCGCCACCACCGCCGTGGAGACCGGTTCGCTCGATCCGGCCACGATACCGGCGGTCTCCGCGTCGTCGTCTTCGACGGCGCGGGTGTGCTCACGGACCCACGCCTCCTCCTCGACCTGCTCGGCGAGATCGGTGACCCGGATGTTGCGGGGGCGGCCCACCTGGATTCCGGCCTCGATGGCACTGCCGATCTGGTCGGTGTGCACGTGGCAGTTCCACAGGCCGTCGCCGCCCACGACCACGATCGAGTCGCCGAGGGCGGCCCACGTGTCCTTGAACGTGGGGACCTTCTCGTCGTCGGCCTCGAGGATGTACATGACCTCGTAGCGGAGCGACGACACGTCGTTCCCGCCGTCGCCGTCACCCTCGAGGTGGGCTCGCACCTCGGGGGGAGCCTCAATCGTCTCGGGCTCCGGGACGGGCCGGCCGTCGATCACGTTGAGGAACGTGTCGATGAAGAGCACGAATCCCTTGGCGCCCGCGTCGACCACACCGGCCTCTTTGAGCACCGGCAACAGCTCGGGCGTGCGAGCGAGCGAGGCCTCAGCCGCCTCCCTGGCGGCGTCGAGCACCGCCACGAGCGGAGCATCGCCGTCACACGCCTGTTTCGCCGCCTCCGCGGTCTCGCGCACGACCGTGAGGATCGTCCCTTCGACGGGGCGCATGACCGCCTCGTATGCCGCGTCGGACGCGTTGTGCAGACCCTCGGCCAGACGGGGACCGTCGATGCTCTCCGCGGAAGTGAACGTGGCGGCGAGGCCCCGCAGGATCTGCGACAGGATCACACCCGAGTTGCCGCGGGCACCCATGAGCGAGCCGTGCGACACGCCCTGGCACACGTCGGCGAGCGTCTCGGCGCCCTCGAGCTCCTCGAGCACCGACTCGACCGTGAGCAGCATGTTGGTGCCGGTGTCGCCGTCGGGCACCGGATAGACGTTGAGGCGGTTCAGCTCCTCGCGGTGGGCCTGGAGAACGTCGCGATAGGTCTCGACCACGGACCGGAGCGAGGCGGCGTCGAGCACGTCGATCGGAGCCATGCGCCGTGACTGTACCGTCCGGGGTCCCCTCCTCGGTGCGACGGGTTCGGGGCCCGCGACTATCCTGATGCCTTCCCGCCCCGACTCTCGGTAGGAAGTCACGCCATGTCTCAGGTCTGCGACGTCTGTGGAAAGCGCCCCCGGGTGGGGATGCGCGTCAGCCACTCACACCGGCGCAGCAAGCGTCGCTGGAAGCCCAACATCCAGAAGGTGCGCGCCACCGTCGACGGCGCCCCCAAGCGCCTCCGCGTCTGCACCTCCTGCCTCA
>CAZTOV010000050.1:0-14009 GCA_964615175.1 uncultured Burkholderiales bacterium | reverse complement strand
CGCGCCACCGTCGACGGCGCCCCCAAGCGCCTCCGCGTCTGCACCTCCTGCCTCAGGGCCAACAAGATCCAGAAGCGATAGGCGGGGAACGTCCCGGTTCTTGACTGTGGATGGCGGAATTATGCCGCCATCCACAGTCAAGAACCGGAGCTGGGAGCCACTCGGGCGGCGAGCCAGGTGGTGAAGGGCACGGCGCTCACGAGGCCGATGCTGCCCACCAGGGTGCGGACGATCTCCTCGGCCACGATCTCGCTGTTGGCCACGGCACCCAACGACTGATTGCTCAGCACGAACAGCAGGAGCAGCGGCATCGCCGCACCCGCGTAGGCGAGCAGCAGGGTGTTCACGGTCGAGGCCACGTGGTCGCGGCCGATGCGGATGCCGGCGCCATACAGCTCCGCGAACGGCATCGCCGGATTGGCCGCCCGCAGTTCCCACACCGCCGACGCCTGCGTCACCGTCATGTCGTCGAGCGCTCCGAGCGCGCCGATGACGATCCCGGCGAGCAGGATCCCCTCGAGATCGATCTGCCCACCCGCGGCCTCGAGGAAGAACGCCTCCTCGCTGGCGAACCCCGAGAAGTTGCCCAGCCACACGAACAGCGCGGCCAGTAGCGCGGTGAGGGCGAGGCTCGCCAGGGTGCCCAGCAGGGCCACGGTCGTCATGGGCTTGAACCCGTGCGCCAGGTAGAGGGCGAAGAAGGCGATGAGCGCCGAAGCCACGATGGCGACGAACACCGGTGGTTGGCCGTCGATGATCGCCGGTAACGCGAACTGGAGGAGCACGACCACGCTCGCGACCAGCCCGCCGAGGGCGGCCAGGCCTCGGACGCGTCCGAGCACCACCACCGCCACGGCGAAGAGGAGCGCCAACGCGATGAGGACGCCCCGACGCTGCCGGTCGGCGAACTGGTAGGCGACCTCACCTTGGGGGCCTTCGCCGCGGGTGACGATGATCTCGTCGCCGACGTCGACGTCGGGAGAGGCCGCGCCGATCGTCAGCTCGAGCACCGTCGTTTCACCCGCATCAGGACCTTCCCCGAGTTCGAGGGTAAGGAACTCGCACAACACCGCGTCCTCGAGCCGGGTCCCGCTACACGGGCCCTCCTCCGAGGCGATGACGTTCGCGTCGTAGAGGTCGGATGCGACGCCAAGGCGACTGAGGTCGGGCCGGTTGTCGCCGGTGGGCCGGAGCACCGCCACGCCGATCGCGGTGAGTGCGAAGAGGACCCCGGCAATGATCCAGAGGTTGCGCCGCGTCGTCGACTCGACCACGAAGTCGCGGTCGCCGTGTGCGTGCCCGTGAGCCACGCCGCCATTGTCGTGCCCCCCACCGCCACCCCGGGTGACCCCCCATCCCGGTTCTTGACTGCGTATTGCCCGCTGAGCGGGCAATACGCAGTCAAGAACCGGGATGCAACCCCGTCAGGCGGGGCCGGAGCCGAGGACAGCGCCGGGGTTCACGGGGCCGACTCCAGCGCCGAGATCGAGGCCCCGGTCGATGGCCCGGGTGACGAAGGCCTTGGCGCCATCGACGGCATCGTCGAGCGCCTCCCCTCGTGCCAGGCGGGCCGTGATCGCCGCCGACACCACACAGCCGGTGCCGTGGGTGTGCCGCCCCTCGACACGCGGCGCTTCGATCCACCGGACCGCGTCGCCGGTGACGAGGCAATCGGGGGCCGCGTCACCGCCCAAATGGCCACCCTTCACCAGGACGGCTCCGGGACCGAGGTCGAGAATCCGGCGGCCCGCGTCCTCCATCGCCCCGCGGTCGGAGACGGCGTCGACCCCGGCGAGACCCGCCGCCTCGGGAAGGTTCGGCGTCACCAGCTCGGCTCGGGGCAGCAGTCGGCGACGCATCACCTCCACGGCCTCGGTCGCCAGGAGCGGGTCGCCGTGTTTGGACACGAACACCGGGTCGACGACGAGCGGCGACACGCCGTGCTCCTCCACGGCCGCCGCGACCGCGTCGACCAGCTCGGCGTCGGCGAGCATGCCGGTCTTGGCCGCCCCGACACCGATGTCGGTCACGACCGAACGGATCTGCTCCCGCACCATCGCCGGAGAGACGCGTTCGGCGGCCTGCACCCCGACCGTGTTCTGGGCCGTGACGGCGACGATCGCGGCCAGCCCCCACACGCCGTGGGCCTCGAACGTCTTGAGGTCGGCCTCGATGCCCGCGCCGCCGCCGGAGTCGGAGCCGGCGATCGTCAGCGCGGTCGGGGAAGCCTCGGTCACCGGGTTCGCGCCGCGGTCGGGAAGATCACGAGACCGGGTGCTCCCACCCCGCCACCTCGAACGGGCGCTCGGTGCCGTCGGCAACGACCAGCACCCGCTCGACGACCTCGGTGACGGTGCCGATCGCGGTCGGGCGCTCGAGCTCGGCGGCGTCGAACGCCTCGGCGACCAACGCGCGATCGGGGGCCGTGAAGCACAGCTCGTACTCGTCGCCCCCCACCAGGGCGTCGTCGATGACGGCGGCGTCGGCGAGCGGCACGGTCGAAGCTTCCACGCGGATCCCGACGCCCGACGCCGAGCACAGGTGTTCGAGGTCGACCCCGAGGCCGTCGGACAGGTCGATCATGGCCGTGGCCATGGCCGCGGCCGCGGTGCGGCCCTCGACGACGCGCGGCACGGGTCGGCGGAGCCACGCCAGCGACGACGGAGCGGGCTCGCCGTCGGCTCGCAGCGCGTTCAACGCCTGGTGAGGGCCGCCGAGCACGCCCGTGACGAAGACGGTGTCGCCGGGTCGGGCGCCCGACCGCAGCACGGCCCCCTCGAGCGGAGCCGCGCCGATCACCGCCACCGAGATCACCAGCTCCGAGCCGACGGTGGTGTCGCCGCCGACGATCGGGCAACCGAACGTGGCGGAGGCCTCCGCCAGCCCCTCCATCACCGCGTCGCCGAGACCCTCGGAGTCGTGGGGCAGCACGAGGCCGATCACGGCGGCTTCCGGTTCCCCTCCCATGGCCGCGATGTCGGACAGGTTGACGGCCAGCGACTTCCATCCGGCGTCGGCCGGCTCACACCACGCCAGGTCGAAGTGCACGCCCGCCACCAAGGTGTCGGCGGCGAAGAGACGGCCGGCTTCGAGCACGGCGGCGTCGTCGCCGGCCCACACCTGCATGGGCGGTGGGGCGGGCAGCAGCTTCTGCACCCGCTCGACAAAGTCTCGTTCTCCGATGACGGCGACCTCCCGGTAGGCTTCGGCCTCCCGGTGAGCGTAAGAGGTTGGCACCGGGATGAGCCATCGAACCCGGGAGCATCTGCACGCGATGCAAGGCGTGATCAAGACCTACGACCCGGCGACGGGCGAGGGGCTGGTGGTCTCCGACGTCGACCGAAACACGTATCCGCTGGCCTCCGATGCCCTCGAGGGGTCGTTGTTCCGGTGGCTCCGACAGGGCCAGCGAGTGGTCTTCGAGCTCGACGGCCAGCAACGGGCCACCCACGTGCGGGCGGGCTCCGAAGTCGACCTGGGCCTCCCCGAAAGCTGATCGAGCGTGGCCGCGGACGGCGACGCCGCCTCGTCGGCGCGGCCCGAGGACGCCGGCGGCGCCGGCAATCCCGACCCCGACGACGACGGGGCCGAGGAGCTGACCGAGCGGCAGCGGAAGCGACGCCATCGCGAGCTGATCCTCCTCCTCACGCCGCTCACGCTGGCGGTGATCGCCGGGTTCGTGGCCCGGGGTTTCTTCCCCACCCTCATCGCCAAGGCGCCCATCGCGCTCATCGCCCTCGACCCGTCGAACCTCAACCTGGTGGCGGCGTCGCAGTTCGTCGACCCGCTCCCTTATTTCCTCGTCGCCACGGCCCGGCTCCTCGCGGTCGACCCGTTCACCTACATCCTCGGTCGCCGGTACGGCGATGCCGGGGTGCGGTGGATCGAACGCAACTTCACGAGCCTCCAGCCGACCGTCGAGTTGCTCGAGCGGCTGTTCGCCAAGGTCGCCCCCGTGGCGGTCGCCGTGGCGCCCGGCGCCATCATGTGCACCCTCGCCGGCGCCGTCGGCATGAAGATCTGGGTGTTCGCGGTGGCGAACCTCATCGGCACCGTCGTACGCCTGGCGGTGCTGCGGTGGGTGGGCGATGCCTTCGCCAGCCCGGTCGAGGTCATCCGTGATTTCTTCGCCGAAAACATCCTCTGGACCACCGCGGTCTCCCTCGGTCTGGTGGCGGTGTGGCTGTGGTCCGAACGGCGACGGGGCCGCCCCGACGCCGAGACCCCCTCCGAACTCGCCGAAGATTTCGAACAGGAACTGGAGGGCGAGTAGCGCCTCCCCGGGCTCCTCCCTGCGCTCCCTCACGGTCGCTCCGGATCGTCGCCCTTTCATCACAGCACCCGTTCCCACCAGAACTGCCGCTGACGGGGCAGGGGCCCCGTCATGCGGAGGAGCCGACGAGATGTCGGCGGAAAGGCAACCCGCGCGCTGCGCGACGCCCCCGGTGGACTCGCGCTCCGCTCGCCGACGGCGAAGGGATCGGTGTCCCCCTCTTCGGTTTGGGCGCCGCGATGGGTACCCGTACACTCCACGGCACCATCAGACCGTCAAAGGAGCCGGTCGTGTCACTTCCGAAGGCCAAGTCCCTCGCCCACAACCCGTCCGCCGAGCAGTTGCAGGAATGGACGGGTGAGATGCCGACCGCGCGGCTCACCAACTTCGGCAACTACAACGTTCGCACCGGCGTCGTCTCGCGCTCGGCCGGCTCGACCTACATCGTCACCGACGATCCCGACAAGCACCGGGGTCTCCAGACCATCACCCGCGAGGAGTTCGACCGGGTCGGCGCGCTCCAGGACGAGCACATCGCCGAGCAGGACATGGTGGTGGTCGATGGCTTCATCGGCTCGGACCCCGAGTTCCGCACCCGGGCCCGACTGGTGATGGACAAGGCCCACGCCAACATCGCCGGCATGCAGCGCCAGCTCTACTACGACGGCGGTGAGGTCGAGCACGACGAGGCCGACACCACGGTCATCTACACGCCCCGACTCCCGATGCCGGATTACCCCGACGACCGGCTCATCGCCGTCGACCTCGAGAACAACATCACCCGCGTCTTCAACTCCGACTACTTCGGCGAGTCGAAGAAGGGCGGGCTGCGCATGTGGAACAACATCGTCTTCGAGCGCGGCGGCCTGGCCATGCACGCCGGGTGCAAGGTGATCCCCACCGACGCCGGCGAGCGCGTCGCCCTCATCGTCGGGCTGTCGGGGACGGGGAAGACCACCACGACCTTCACCAAGCAGAACGGCTCGCAGCCGGTGCAGGACGACTTCATCGGCCTCATGCCCGGCGGCAAGGTGTACACGACCGAGAACGGCTGCTTCGCCAAGACCTTCGGCCTCGACCCCGAGTTCGAGCCGACGATCTACCACGCGGTGACCACTCCCGAGGCGTATCTCGAGAATGCCGGTCAGCCCAACGGCGAGGTCGACTTCTTCGACGACACCTACACGCAGAACGGGCGCGCCACGTTCGGCATGCACCTCATCGAGCACTACGACCCGAACGCGCTCGGCACCGCCGACGTGCTGCTCATCCTCAACCGCAACCAGAACATCATCCCGGCGGTGGCCCGTCTCCGCCCCGAACAGGCGGCCGCCTACTTCATGCTCGGCGAGACCACCGGCACCAGCGCCGGCGGCGCGGCCGAGGAGGGCAAGTCGCTGCGGGTGCCGGGCACGAACCCGTTCTTCCCGCTCCCCCACGACTTCCAGGGCAACCGGCTCCTCGAACTGCTCGAGAGCCACCCCCTCGAGGTTTTCCTCCTCAACACCGGCACCGTGGCGGGCCCCCAGGGCGACGAGCGGGCGAAGAAGGTGAAGATCCCCCACTCGTCGGCCGTGGTCAAGGCGATCGCCGAGGGCACCATCACCTGGACCGAGGATCCCGACTTCGGGTACGAGATCGCCGAGAGCGTTCCCGGATTCCCCGAAGAGGACCTCGACCTCCTCCAGCCCCGTCGTCGCTACGAGGCCCAGGGCCGCCTCGACGACTACGACGGCTGCGTCGAGCGGTTGAAGAACGAGCGGGCCGAGCACTTCGACAAGTTCCCCGACCTCGACGACCGCATCAAGAAGGCCGCCGAGTAGCCCGATCCCCACTTGACCGGCCCACCAGGGTGGGTCAAGGGCGGTCCCGGACACGCCGATACCTCGACCGTGGGCGCGGACTCGCGTCCGTCCCCGCGAGGAGATGGATGTGACCGGACTGCAGCCCAACGCCGAGGCGATCGAGCACCTCACGGCCGACCCGAGCGAGGGTCGTTACGCGACCGTGCTCCTGATCTCGTATCGGTCGGACGACCGCTACACGGCCTGGCTCGACGCCGTCATGCCCCGCCTCGAGGCCGTGGGAGCCCGGATCGTGTGGGCGGGCAACGATGCCAACCCGGTCATCGGTGAGCCCGACCACCACTGGGACACCATCGCCGTCATCGAATACCCGAGCCTCGACGCCTTCCTCGAACTGGTACAGGACCCCGGGTGGTCCGAGGTCGACGACCTCCGCGTCGCCGCCATGGACGCCAACGAGGTCTACGCCTGCACCCCGATCATCGACGCCATCGATCGCTGAAGCCGCCGATCAACTGCGGGCCCGGGTCACCGACGTCCGGTGTCCGATAACCTCCCGTCGACATCGTCACCCGATCCAGGGAGGGAACCGTGGCCGTTCAGGCCTACCTGCTCATCCAATGCGAGGTCGGCAAGGCCGCCCAGGTGGCCCAAGAAGTGGGCGCCATCACCGGCGTCGTCTCGGCCGAGGACGTGACCGGGCCCTACGACGTCATTGCCAAGGCCGAGTCCGACACCATCGACGAGCTGGGCAAGATGGTCGTGTCGCAGGTGCAGCTCGTGGAGGGCATCACCCGGACCCTCACCTGCCCCGTCGTCAACCTCTGACTCGAAGCGCTCGCCCGCACCGGCGCCGGCGCATCACCGATCGCGCTGGCGTCCGGCGCGGCGGGCACGTCGCTCGTGGCGCTCGAGGGCCAGCTCGATCAACCGGTGGAGCAGCTCGGGGTACGCCACGCCCGACACTTCCCAGAGCCGGGGATACATCGACACGGGGGTGAAGCCCGGAATGGTGTTCACCTCGTTGACGAGAAAGCCGCGGCCACCCTCCTCGAGGAAGAAGTCGACCCGCGCCATCGCCTCGCACCGGCACGCGTCGAAGGCCCGCAGCGCCAGTGCGCGCACCTCACGTTCCTGCTCGTCGGTGAGCGAGGCCGGCGTGTGCAGCTCGGCCTCACCCTTCTCGTACTTGTCGGCGTAGCTGTAGAAGTCCTCGCTGGGAACGATCTCGCCGGGCCGTGAGGCCTCGGGCGGGTGGTCGCCGAGGACGGCGACCTCGATCTCGCGGCCGTCGACGGCCTCCTCGACTACCAGCCACTCGTCGTAGCCGAGCGCCAGGTCGCACGCGTCACGGAGCGATGCGGGATCGGTGGCCTTCGAGACCCCCACCGACGAGCCCATGTTGGCGGGCTTGACGAAGCAGGGGAACCCCAGCTCGGCCTCGACGCGGGCGAGGAAGGCGTCGTCGACATCCCCGTCCCATGCGCCGAGCCAGCGGGTCTGTTGCAGTCCGGCGGCGGTGAACGCCCGCTTCATCATGATCTTGTCCATGCCGACCGCCGAGCCGACGACCCCTGCACCCACGTAGGCGATTCCGGCCAGCTCGAACAGACCTTGGACGGTGCCGTCCTCGCCGTAGGGGCCGTGGAGCATCGGAATCACCACGTCGATCGTGCCGCCGGCCTCGGCCAGGTCGGTCCGGCCGTCGAGGGGGACCAGCCGGGCGCCGCCCGGATCCGCGAGTTCGGCCACCGCTTCGCCCTCGACCTCGAAGGCGTCGGGGAGGGCGTCGGGGCCCTGCTCGATGGCAGCGCGGGCCCCCCGGGAGAGCAGCCACCGGCCTTCCCTGGTGATCCCGACCGGTACCACCTCGTAGCGCTCGGGGTCGAGGGCCTTCGCCACCTCCACCGCGGTGACGCGCGAGACGTCGTGCTCGGCGGAGCGCCCGCCGTACAGCAGCATCACGCGGAGTCGATCACTCATGACGCCCCATCCTTATACGCCAGTCCGTTCTCACGCGCTCATGTCAGCGTGAAGGCCCGGATGGCCATCCCCATGAGGAACAGGCCGACGAGCCCGTACAGCAGCTCGAGCCGTCCTCGCATCGAGGAGCGGTAGCCGTAGGCGAGGCCGATGGCGAGCAGGGCAGCGAAGCCGTAGAAGTCGTGGAACGGTGGGGCTTCGATCGCGTCGTCGCGGAGCAGGAGCACCCCGAGCACGACCTGGAGCGTGAGGGCGACCTCGGCGGCGATGGTGGCCGCCCACACCGCCGGCCCCCGCAGCGGCTGGAACCGCCAAGCAGCGAGCGCGTAAGCGCCGGCGAGACCGTTGCTCACCATGCTGATCCAGGCGAAGACCCGGTGGAGGTCGACGAGCGTCGCGGTGTCGATGAGCCGGCCCCGCGGATCAGGGAACGATCCGGTACACGAGGGTCCCCGTGGCCACCGGCTTGCCCTCGGCGTCGGCGATCCGGATCTCCGAGTACGACAGCTCCTTGCCCCGCTTGACGCACCGGGCCTCGGCCACGATGTCGGTGCCGTAGGCGGCGCCGAGGTAGTTGATCGTCATGCTGACCGTGGCGGCTTTGGCCCCCTTGTCGAAGTCGTGACCGGCCCACACCGCCGCGGCCCCGGCGGTATCCATGAGCGAGCCGATGGCGCCGCCGTGGAAGACGTTGCCGTCGTTCGAGAGATCGGGATCGAAGGGGAGGCGGATCTTCACGCCGTCCTCCGACCACTCGTCGGCGAGCATCCCCATGCCCCCGATGTAGGGGGTCTGGAACATCAGGTCGCGAACGGCCTGGCGCCGCTGCTGCTGCTCCTCGTCGCTGAGGGGCTCGCCGGTCGACATGCCTACTCCTCCTCGTCCTGTCCGAGCCCGGGCTCTTGGCCTTCCTCACGCTGGATCACGTCGAACGCCCACAACTCGCTCGCCGAGCCCACGGGGCCCTTCTGGTCGTGCTGCTTGTGGCCGTGCTGGAACGCCGGGCTCTCGACCCACGCCTGGAACGCCGCTTCCGACTCCCAGCGCGTGTACACGAGGAACACGTCGCGGTCGTCGCTGGGCTTGAGCAGCTCGAAGGCCTCGAAGCCGGGCGCCTTGCTCACCTCGCCGGCGCGGGCGGCGAAGCGCTGCTCGAACTCCTCGACGCGGTCGTCGGGGACGGTGATGGCGTTGATGCGGACGACGCTCATGGGTGGTTCGCTCCAGTCGTACGGGCTCGGATCGGGGCCGAGGCTACAGCGGTCCCTCCCGGAAGCCATGCCGATGGATCGGCGAGCCGGGGGCGCTGCTGGCAAGGACGCAGGCCGAAGGCGCAGCGACCTGCGTCGAGGCCGAGGACGCAGCCGTAGGCGAAGCCAGCGGCGCCATCCGGCCGTCGAGGCGCAGCAAGGGCTTCCGGGAGGGACCGCTGACATCCGCTACGGTCACCTCGCACCATGACCAAGATCCGAGATCTCCTGGCGGCGGGCCCCACGTACTCGTTCGAGTTCTTCCCGCCCAAGACCGACGAAGGCCAGCGGCTCCTCGAGAAGGCGATCCACGAGCTCGAGCCCCTGGCGCCCTCGTTCGTGTCGGTCACCTACGGGGCAGGAGGGTCGACGCGCGAGCGCACCCACGAGATCGTCGTCCACATCAACGACGACACGTCGCTCACCGCCATGGCCCACCTCACCTGCGCCTGTCACAGTCGGGTCGAGTTGACCGAGATCGTCACCCGGTACCGCGACGCCGGCATCGACAACATCCTCGCCCTGGGGGGCGACCCGCCCGCCAACTTGGACGACCCGCCGCCCTCCGAGCTCGACTACGCGATCGAGCTGGTCGAGTTGGTCCGCGCCGTCGACGACTTCTCGATCGGCGTGGCCGTCCAACCGGAAGGGCACCCCAACTCCCCCGACCTCGAGAGCGACCGGCGCCACGCCGCCGAGAAGCTCCAGAAGGCCGACTTCGCCATCACCCAGTTCTTCTTCGACAACGCCGACTACTTCCGACTGGTCGACGAGCTGGCGGCACTCGGGTGCGAGAAGCCCGTGATCCCCGGCATCATGCCGGTCACCAACGGTCGACAGGTGCAGCGCTTCGCCGAGCTGTCGGGCGCGGACTTCCCTCCTGACCTCGCCGAGCGCATCGGGGCGGTCGAGGACGACCCCGATGAGGTGCGGAAAATCGGTGTCGAGGTGTCGACCGAGATGTGCTCCGAGCTGCTCGCCCAGGGCGTGCCCGGGCTGCACTTCTACACGCTGAACCGCTCGACGGCGACCAGGGAGATCTACGCCAACCTCGGCCTCGGCTCCGAGTAGCCGGCGGTAGCGGAGCAACGAATCAGGTCGCGGGGGCGGCCCCGTCCAACTCGGCCCAGTCGGGGTGCTCGGCGACGGCCTCGTTCACGTGGAGTCGCACCCGGCCGGCATCGCGGGCCTCGGCGAGCCCGGCGAGATCGATGGTGGCCCAGTCGATCTGCGCCGCGTCGTCGCGGCTCATGTCGAGCACCGTGTAGGGAACCGGTGCGGTGCGGTCGTCGACGCCGGGGGGTGGTTCCTGGCACACGTCCATCGACACCAGGTCGGGCCAGCGGTCGAAGACCACAGGAAGGAACACCCGCGCCGATGTGATCAGCGTGTCGAGGTAGTCGGCGGCGGTGTGGTCGGCGTCGAGCGGCTCGACGTAGAGGGCCAGATGGCGATCCCGGAGGGAGGCGTCCTCTCCCGCACCCGGACTGTCGGCGAGGCCGGCACGGGTGAGACGCAGGCCCAGCTCCTCGAGGGTGGGGTCGAACATGGCGGCAAGCGCCTCGTGGTCGTCGGGTGGGAGCGCGCCGTACGGGGGATCGGTAGCCGGTTCACCGGGAGCGGTGTCGTCGACCACCGTGGCCAGGCGTTCCTCGGACGAGCCACCCCCCTCGACCACGCGGATGGCGACGACGGCAGCCACGGCGAGCATGGCGGCGAGGATGGCTCCGGTGCGCATCAGCCCGAGACGGTACCGGCCACCGCGTTCAGTGGGGTGTCGCGCTCCGTCACACCGGCCAGGCGTTCTCCACGAGCGCGGTGAGGTGGGTGTCGAGATGGTCGGCGGTGTGGCGGTACGCCTCGACGGTCTCCCCCATGGGGTCGGCGACGTCGAGGTCGGAGCGGCTCGAGGCCCACACCTTGTCGGGCCGACCCGCGCCCAGGCGCTCGGCATAGGCACGCAGCGTCTCCCCGGGCCGGCGGGGCTCCTCGGCCTCGGCGACGCGGGCGAGCTCGGCCATCTTGAAGATTCGCGGCGCCTCGCTCGGCGCGTGGTGCACGAGGTCGATCACGTGGTCGGCGGTCATCCCGACCACCAGATCGCCCGACGCGATGAGCCCGGCGTCGAGCCGCTGGGCTCGATGGGTGCGCAGGTCGCCGCCCCACTCCTCGGCCACCTGGCGCGCCTCCGCGGTGGCCGACGCGCCGAACGCCATCGTGCCGGCCGAGCTGACCACGACTCCGTCAACGCCCCGCTGTTCGAGGCGGAGGCGGAGCAGGGCCTCGGCAAGGGGCGACCGGCACAGGTTGCCGGTGCAGACGAAGAGCACGTGTTCGGTGTCGGCGCTCATTCCCTTCACCCGGCCTGCACGGCCGAGACCACCGAGCGCCAGCGCTCCCGAGCCTCGTCCGACGCCCGCCACGCTCCGGCGGCGAAGTACGAGAACGTGCGGTCGACCACGCCCCGGTAGCGCTCGAGCACGGCGTCGGCGATCCCGTCCCAGTCGGACTCGACCGCGTAGACCTCGAGCATCTCGTCGGTGATCTCGTTCGTCATGGCGGCGATGTCGCCCCGGGCCTGGTGCTCGCGGAGACGGTCGGTGGTGTCGCCCCAGCCGTGCGTGTCGAAGACGGGCCGGTAGGTGCGGGTCGAGCCGTAGAAGGCGATCTGGGTCTTCACCATCTGGCGCAACGGCTCCCGCTCCTCGTCGGTGTCTCCCGGTATGGCGAACACGGGACAGGCCAGCTCGACCGAGGACGGATCGCGACCCGCCGAGTCGGCACCCTCGGCGATGGCCGGACGGATCACCTCGTCGAGGTAACGCCGGGAGTGGAAGGGATGCACGTGGAAGCCGTCGCACACTTCGCCCGCCATCTTCGCCATCCAACGGTTGACGCCGGCGACGTAGACGGGGATGTCGGGGGTCTCGATCGGACCCGGGCTGAAGAAGGGCGGCAGCAGGTCGAAGCGGTAGAAGTCGCCGTCGAAGTCCAGCCGCTCCTCGCCCTGGAAGCCCTTCCAGATCGCCCGGAGCACCAACACGTACTCGCGAAGGCGCGGACCCGGGTGCTCGAAGGGCCGCACCGAGAAGCGTCGCTCGTTGTGGGCCTTCACCTGCGTGCCGAGCCCGAGCAGGAAGCGGCCGCCGGTGGCCTCGGCCAGCTCCCACGCGATCTGGGCGGTGACCATCGGCGACCGGGGGAAGGCCACCGCGATGGCGGTACCGATGTCGAGGGTCTCGGTCGCGTTCGCCGCCACGGCGCACCCGAGGTAGGCGGTGCGGCCGGCCTCGGGGAACCACAGGCCCGAAAAGCCCAGTTCCTCCGCTTCGCGGGCGAGTTGTTCACCGTCGTCGAGCGAGACGCCGGGGCTCACGACGTCGAACTTCATGAGTGGCTCCTCGCCGGCGCTTCGCGTCCGGCGCTTCGCGTCCGTAGGTTCGTGGCGGCCCGCTGCCGGTGGTGACCGCCTCGGTTGGAAGGCCGAGCGTACCGGCGACGTGCCTGCCCAGGCTCAAGCAGGCACGCAGTTCTGCCGACATCCCTGGTGAGACGCCCCGTCGAACCGGGCGTCGGGCGGCCCACGACCTCCGGATGGAGCGCATGACCGAAACCCCGAAGCCGGGACTCGGCAACGTCAGCGCGCTGCTCGAGCTGTGTGACGTGCAGCAACACACGATCGACCGTCTCCAGCGGGCGCTCGCCGAGCACGAGGAGACCGAGGCCGACCGGCACATGCTGAAGCGCATGCTCGCCCACGAGCTGCGCACGCCGCTGGCCGCCGTGATCGGAACACTCCACACGCTGGCGCTCCCCGCCCTCGACGACGAGAAGCGGGAGGACTTCCGCACCCGGGCGCTACGCCAGGCCGAGCAGCTCAACGACCTCATCGACGACATCCTCACGATGTCCGATCCGCACTCGGCAGCCGTCGAGCGGGCGCCCCAGGAGTGGGTCGCCGTCGAGCAACTCGTGGACGATGTCCGCATCCAGATCTCCGAGACTGTCGACACCGATCGTCTGGTGGCCGAACTTCCCGACGGCCTCATGATCCGCACGGTCCCGGGACGGGTCCGCCAGATCCTGGTCAACCTCCTCGTGAACGCGGCCAAGTTCGGGCCCGACGGCACACCGGTCCGCCTCGTGGCCACCCGCCTCGACGACCGCATGGTCTTCGAGGTGGTCGATGAAGGCCCGGGGATCGACCCCGAGACCGCCGACTCGCTCTTCGAGGCGTTCCGCCGGGGCGAACAGACCGCAGGGGACGTCGAAGGTGTGGGCCTGGGCCTCTACCTGGTGCGGAACCTCGCCCGCTCTCTCGCCGGCACGGTCAGCCTCGTGTCGCGCGAGCCGCAGGGACTCCTCGTGCGGGTCGAGCTGCCGCAGAAGCGACTCGAAGACGCCGTGCCGCCCGCCAAGCCGGCCCGGCACCTCGAGGTCGTCCCCACACTCGCCTCGAACGACGCGCCCGACGACTGAAGGGCTCCTCAGGAGCCGCGCCGACAGGTCGAATTACCGTTGCGTTCTTGACTGTGAATTGCCCGCTGAGCGGGCAATTCACAGTCAAGAACCAGGACTCGATATGCGCCTCTCCGCTGAGGTCCTCAGCCGCCGGCTGGGATGCGCGACCACCTGAATGCACCGTCACTGGTCGCCGCGGAGGAACTCCTCGATCTCGCTCGCCAGTTCGTCGCCGCT
>CAZTOV010000049.1:12724-15745 GCA_964615175.1 uncultured Burkholderiales bacterium | reverse complement strand
ATGCGGAGTCGACTCCCCGCCGCCGAGCGGCGCAGCCAGTTGCTCGTCGTGGCGCGGAACGTGTTCGCCGAGCGGGGCTTCCACGCCACCTCGATGGACGACGTCGCCGAAGCGGCCGGCGTCACGAAGCCGGTGCTCTACCAGCACTTCGCCAACAAGCGCGCCCTCTACGTCGAGCTGCTCGACGACGTCGCTGCGAGGCTCCTGGCCGAGATCACCGAGGCCGCGGCCCGGGCCGGGAGTCCCCGCGAGCAGGTGGAGTACGGCTTCGCCGCGTACTTCCGGTTCGTGGCGGCCAACCAGTCGGCGTTCCGGCTGCTGTTCGGTGCCTCGGTCCGCAACGACGCCGAGTTCGCCGTTCGGGCCGAGCGGGCCATCGCCCAGATCGCCGAGGTGGTGGCCGGCCTCATCGACGTCGACGCGCCGGCCGACCAGCGCCTTGCCCTCGCCCACGCGGTGGTCGGGATGGCCGAGGCGACCAGCCGTCGCGCGGTGGCCGACGGTGACGCCGGACCCGACCCCGAGACCCTCGCCGGATGGCTGGCGGAGCTGGCGTGGTACGGCCTCCGCGGGGTGGCGACACCCCATCCGACCCCCCGATCAGGTGTGAGGAAAGGGACGTAGCTCGCGTACTTGACGCGCGATGGCCGGGTCTTTGTCCGTGTTGTCACCCCAGGCAGGAGACGGGGGGAGGGAGCGTCGAAATCTGGCCTCGTGAGCAACGGGCCGAGGCGACAGTTCCCTGCATTCCAGCGACCCCACGAGTCGGCGCGTCCCGCGCCGGCCAAGCGGGCCTCGTCGCACAGCCTCCTGGCACGTCGCCGCCACCGAGCGCGGCACCGCATCCGCCGCCGCGGGTTGTTCTAAAGGCTCGACTTGAAGGTGGGCGGGACGCGTTCTTCGACCCCGCCGAAGTTCGAACCCCACGCCTCGTCGAGGCGGGCCTTCTCGTCGGCCGAGAGCGGCATGTCCGAGGCCGCCGCCCACTCCCGCACCTGATCGTCGGTCGTACACGTCGGCAGCACCGTGGTGAGGCCGTCGAAGGCCAGCAACCCCGCGACCGCTGCCTGGCCCATCGTGCGGTCGCTCTCCGAAGCGAGGAACTCGATCGCCTCGCGCTTGTCGAAGAGGTCGAGGATCATCTCCTGCTTGCGGTGGCTCCGGTGGTCGTCCTCGGAGAACACCGTGTCGCGGTCGATGAGATCGGAGAGCACGTCGGACGCGTGGGGCACGCGGGCGATCACCCCGGCCCGCCCTTCGGTCACCGCCGGTTGTTCGAGGAACGTGCGACCCGGCTCCTGCTCGAGGAGGTTCATCACCGTCTGGAGCGACACGATCGGCCGGTTGGCCAGCGCGTCGTTGCCCTCGTCGACCCAGCCGATGGCCGGCCCGAGCGCGACGCCCAGTTCACGGACGAGCCCGTCGGCCTTGATCTTCTCCAGCTCCTCCCACAGGGCGTCGTCGCGGATGGGATCGATGGTGGTGTTGTGGAGCTGGAGCAGATCGACGTAGTCGGTGTTCAGGCGCCGCAGCGAGTCTTCGACCTGGCGTCGGATCGACGCGGGATCCCAGTCGTGGGGGCGCTCCGAGTGGCCCGGGGCGATCCGGGGGGCGCCGATGTCGTAGCCGCACTTGGTCGACAGGATGATCTCCTCGCGGGTGCGGCCGAGGATCTGGGCCAGCACCGCTTCGCCGGCACCCTCCTTCCCGTAGACGGGGGCGGTGTCGAAGAAGTTGATCCCGCAATCGAGGGCTGCATGCACCAACGCGGCCGGGTCCTCGACCTCACCCCACCACGGCATCACCAGGGGCCAGGCACCGAACCCGACCTCGGAGACGACCAGGTCGCTGTTACCGAATCGCCAGTACTTCATACTGCCTCGTGCTCAGTCGTAGACGATGACGGAGCGGGCCACCTCGCCCTTCTCCATGGCCTCGAAGGCCTCGTTCACCTGGCTGTTGTCGATCTCGCGGCTGATCAGCTCGTCGAGCATGAGCTTGCCGTCCTGGTAGAGCGACACCAGCTTGGGGATGTCCTCGTGGACGTTCGACGATCCGTACCAGCAGCCCTTGACCGTCTTCTCGGCGACCACCAGGCCGAGGAATGCGGGCAGCTCGATCATCACGTCCATCTTCGGGACGCCGACGAGGATCGCCTGGCCGCCCCGGCGGGTCATGTTGATGGTCTGCTCGATGGTGGGCTTGAGGCCGATGACCTCGAAGGCCACGTCGGCGCCACGCTGCTGCGTGAGCTCCATCACCCCGTTGACCGCGTCGACGTCGCCGGCGTTGACCGTGTCGGTGGCGCCGAACTTCCGGGCCAGGTCGAGCTTGCCCTCGACCATGTCGATGCCGATGATCCGCTCGGCGCCGGCGAGCTTGGCGCCCTGGATCACGTTGAGGCCCACGCCGCCACAGCCGAGCACCGCGACGGTGTCGCCCTCGCGGATGTTCGCCGTGTTCTGAGCGGCCCCCACGCCGGTGAGCACACCGCATCCGATCAGCGAGGCCTGCTTGAGCGGCACGTCGGGGCCGATCTTCACCGCGCCAATGGCCGGCGACACGGTCTCGTCGGAGAACGTTCCGCACGCCGACATCTGGAAGAGCGGGCTCCCCTCGTAGCTGAACCGGGGCGTGCCGTCGAGGAGGCCTCCCGACACGAGTGCCGCGTTTGCCAACTCGCAGAGCTGGCCCTGGCTCCGCTGGCAGAAGAAGCACTTGCCGCACTGCGGCACGAAGCTGAGCACCACGTGGTCACCCTCGGAGAGGTTCTCGACGCCCTCACCGACCTCGGTGATCACGCCGGCCCCTTCGTGGCCGAGCACGCAGGGTGTCGGGGTCATGATGGTGCCGTTCTGGACCGAGAGATCGGAGTGGCAGACACCCGACGCCGCCATCTTCACCCTCACCTCGCCGGCGTGGGGCGAGTCGAGATCGACGTCGCGCAGTTCCATCTTCTCGCCTACCCCCGGGAGCACCGATGCCTTCGGCATGTCTTCCTCCTGACCCGTTCGTTCGACT
>CAZTOV010000049.1:4261-12624 GCA_964615175.1 uncultured Burkholderiales bacterium | reverse complement strand
CCCCGGGAGCACCGATGCCTTCGGCATGTCTTCCTCCTGACCCGTTCGTTCGACTTGGACGTGACGATCAGCCTCGGCGCGCCCAGCGGTGGTTGCGTGCGGTGGTGGCCACGATCCGGACGGAGAGGGCGAGCGTGGCGACGATCGCCACGAGCCCCGTGACCACGAACCCGACTTGGGCGGCGTGCCAACTCATCTGGGCCGCAGCCTAGACCGACCGGTCAAGTTCGGGCGAAGTTCCCGGGCTCGGTCAGGAACCCGGAGGGAGGCCGCGCTCGCGGTCTTCGCGTTCGGCGGCGGAGACGCCCATGCCGGCGACGAGGGCGGGGAGGAGCGTGAGTCCGGTGACCACGAGGCTGGCCACGATGAGCTGGACCAGGATCGAGGGGAGCCCCCAGTAGAGCGCGATGGCGAAGAGGACCACCGCGAGGGCGAGCGATCCGAAGCCGATCCGGCGACCGAGATCGACCCAGTGGCTGACCCGGGCCCGGGCCATCGCCACGGGGTCGGTCGGATCGACGAACTCGCGGACGGCGCCGTGGTCGGGGGGACGACGGCCCGGCGAGCTGCCGAGCGCGCCTCCGATGAGGTCCTCGATGGCGCCGGCCATGGTTTCGGGGTCGACGAGCATATGGAGGTGGCCGGTGTCGAACGAGCGCACTTCCCAACCCAGTCGAGCGGCCGCGGTGGCGTCCCGCTCGTAGACCCGGGACAGTTGGAGATACGCACACGGCGCGTCAGGCCATCCTGGCGGTACCGCGATCGTCTCCTCGAACAGACGCCGGGGCAGGGTTTGGAGTTCGTCGGCGAAGCGCTCCCGGATCTCCTCGTCGGGCAGGAGCGCTGCCAACACCTCGTCGCTCCACCACTCGGTCCACGGCGCCACCCGGCCGTCGACGGTCAGGCGATCCAGCTGTTCGGCGAATTCGGGCGGGGCGTCCTCGAGACGGCTCTGTTGGTCGCGGGGTAACGGAGCATCGACGAGGACGTACGCCAGGACCTCGTTCACCAGCCGGTCCCCGGCCGCCGGGAGGATGGGTCCCGCGCCGCTGTGACCGACGAGCACCACCGGAGCCGTCCGGGTCCAGGCCTCCACTGCCTTGCGGACCTGTTCGGCGTGGTGCCGGAACAGCGGCCCGGTGGTGCGGTCGGGGTTGTCGAGCTGGGGCACGACCACGTCGTGGCCACGCCGCTCGAGGTGCTCGGCGACGCTCGTCCACGTCGACGGGCCGACGAGCGGGCTGTGGACGAGGACGAAGACCGGGCGGTCGCCGCGGGTCACGGGACGCTCCAGCCTGTCCGGCCGAAGAGCTGACGGAGCCGGCCGGGCAAGTGTTCGAGCGCCAGATGACGCCGGGCCACGGTGAGGTTCCGGTCGAGCAGCGCACGGTCGTCGCGGGTGCCGGCGAGCACGGCGGCGACGGCGCCGGGGTTCTCGACGTCGAGGAACTCGAATCCCAGAGCGGTCAGTTCCCCGAGCACCGGGTACTGCGACACCGCCAGTGGCCGACGATGGGCCACCGACTCGACGACCGGATTGCCGAACCCCTCCCAGGTGGACGGGAAGATCACCAGGTCGCAGGCCGCGTAGGCGTCGGGCATGTCGAGGTCGGCGGTGCGGAGCACCGAGACGGCGGTGGAGCGGAGGAGAGCGGAGAGGGTTGGTCCATAGCCGTCTTCGGCGGGGCCCGGGAGCCAGTAGTGGATCCGGCGCCCGGCGAGGCGGGTCTGGAGGTCGGCCACGAACGCCAACGCCCGGGGGACGTTCTTACGGGCGATGGCCCGCACGGGGTGGAGCACGACGACGTCGCCGTCGCCCACCCCCAAACGGGCTCGGGCTCGTGCTCGATCGCCTCGCGGCGGGTCGAGGTCGAAGTGGTTGCGGATGGTGGTGGCGTGGATTCCCCGGCTCGCCAGGTCCCGGCGGGATCGGTCGTTGATCGTGATGTGGAGGCCGTCCGGCAGTGGCGGTGGCAGCTCCGTCACGTGACCGTGCTCATCGCGCTGCCACGGCAGGTCGTGGTGGCGGAGCACCACCCGCGGCATCTTGCTCACCACTTTGGCGACGACGCGAGCGGCGGGGAGATTGAGTGGGAGGGAGAGCACGTTCTCGACCACGACGAGGTCGGCCTCGGCGAGCGACGCCTCGACCGCATCGGGAGGGGGTTCGGTGTCGGCAGGGATCGAGAGTTCGGGGACCACCGTGTCGTCGTCGCGACGTTCGTCGAGGATCTCACCTGCCACTCGCCGCGTGGCGAAGCCGAGCGAGCCGAGGGCGGTCTCCCACTTGCGGGCTTCGACGGACACCCCGTCGGTGCCCCCGAGGCGGAAGGAGACGAACACGGCCGTGGGACCGTTCATGTCTGCACGATAGGCAGGGTCGGCCCCGGTCACGGCGTCGATGAGTGGCAGGGCGCCTTGGCCGGAAAGCACGCGAGCGGAGGAGTCTGGTTACCCGAGACGGGGCAGGCGGCGGTTGATGGCGTCGAGCACGGCGCGGGCGACCCCGTCCTGCTCCTGGTGGATGCGGATCACGGCCGATCCGGAGATCGTCTGCTCTTCGGGGGGGACGACCGCGACCACGGTCACTACGGCGACGTCGTGGATTCCGACCCGGACGATCTGGGCGCTGTCGACGTCGAGGCACTCGGCTGCCGGGTAGAGCTGACGGAGGGCGTCGAGCGTGGCGGTCGCCACCAGCCGATGGCGGGTGGTCGACGCGATCGTGCCCTCGGCGAAGCCGACCGCCTCGGTGTCGTCCGCCCGGAGAGTGACCCGGACCAACGTGCGCAGACCGGAGGCCTCGGCGGTGATACCCACGATCACGGGCCGGATCGGGGGAGGGCCCTCCGCGGCTTCGTGGACGGGCTCGTCGGCGAGTTGCACGACCGAGACGATGCGGCGGTCGAGGTCCATCCCGAAGCCGGCCATCGCCACCGACTGGACGTCGCGCACGACCTGCTTCGGGGGCTTGCCGGTGCGGGCGAGCACGTGCACCTCGCGGGGCCGCTCGCCGTCGGCCACGATGCGGGCGCCCGTCACGTCGGGGAGCCGGCACAGTTCCCGCTCCACGTCACGCAGGTCGACCTGCTCCATTCGTTCCCCCGCCGACATCTCGTCGGCTTCTTCAGAGCGGGGACCCCTGCCCCACGCCTGGCCGTCCGACCTCCCTACGTTCGGCGGCCCGCTCACACTCGCGCGCTGAGCACCTGCCGAGCATACGTTCCCGGCGCTCGGCAGTCGGGGACCGCCCGCGCGACCCGCGACGGCGAGCCCCCGGCATCCGGTGATGGTCACGTCGGGTGGCGGATTCACCCACCGCTGGTGGTGATCCCAAGAAATCCGGCCCCCGGAACCCGGAAATTTCGCCCATCCCCTTGATTCCACAGCAACAACACGCTTCACTCTGCCTTCACCAGCCACAGCACACCGGTGCAAACGGGTTGGTGCGGATGGAAGCGGGCGGAGCAGCCATCCAGGCCTGCCATCGACGACACAGGCGGAAGACGAGCCGGGGAGGTCGCGCAGGACGAACCGTCACCCGACAACTGGACGCGACACTCGGACCCACAGGGCCGGACGGAGTCGGCAGGGCCTCGCCTCGGGCTGAGGCCCATCAGCCCTTCTCAGCGGAGCGGATAGCCCTCGAAGGCACAGCGCCACGAGGAGCGACACACCGCGAAGGAGGGGGTGCTCGTGAAGACCGCATTCGTTCGGATCTCAGCTGCCGTGACGAGTGTCGTGGCCGCCTTCGTCGCCGGCGACATCGCCGGCTACCGCTGGGCGTAGTCCGGCTCTCGGAGCCGGGATGACCGCCCGGGCGAGCGGCCACGCTGATGACATGCACCTCTGTACCCGCGAAGGCGGGTGCGGGTTCGAGGCCCTGCCGTTTCCGGCCGGCCCTTCGGACCGGGTGTCGCGTCCCGGAGTCCTCGACGGCTTCGACCTGTCGCACGGCCCGGCGCCTCGGGGGAGGCAGGCCGACGATGGCGATGACGAGATGAGACCGGCGCAGCGCCTGTACCTGGGCGCCGTTGCCGCCCTGGCTGCCGTGGTGGTGTCCACGGTCGTCGCCCGCGACGGCGTTCCCGACCCCGCAGCCTTTGCCGTCTTCGCGGCCGTGGCCCTCGGGACCGAGTTGATCAGCGTTCGCCTCCCCAACGGCGCTACCGCGTCCTCGCTCATGGTGCCGGTCATTGCCGCGGCCTTTGCCTTGGGCGCCGAAGGGTCGTATGTGGTCGGCGGGCTCGTGGCCGGCTTCGGGGGGCTCTATCTCCCCGACCTCCGGCACCGTCGTTTCGAGCGGGTCGCCTTCAACACCGCGCAACTCGCTCTGGCGGGTGCGACCGCCGGTTTCGTGTTCTCACTCCTGGGCCCGCTGGGAGCGACATCGCCTCTCCGACTCCTCGCGGCTGCGCTCCCGGCGGGTTTCGTCTTCCTGATCGTCAACGTCGGCCTCTTGGTGCCGATGCTGGCGCTTGACTCGGGTCGAGGAGCACGGGACTTCCTGACCGAGTTGAGCCCCTTCCACGTCCAGTACATTCCGTTTTCGATCGTGGGTGCGGGTCTCGGCTGGGTCTATCTGAGCGCGGGGCCGTTCGTGGTGCCGCTGGCGGCCGCCCCGGTGTTCGTGGCCCGGCAGACGTTCGCGTCGTTTCTCGCCCTCAAGGCGGCGCACGAGGGGACGCTGCGCACGCTCGTCCGCGCGCTCGAGCGCAAGGACCCGTACACCGCCGGTCATGTCGAGCGCGTGGCCTGCTACTCCCGATACATCGGGGAGGAGTTGGGTCTCTCGGAGATCCGCCAGGAGCGACTGCGCTACGCAGCGCTGATGCACGACGTCGGCAAACTCGTGGTGGCCAACCATCTGCTGCGCAAGCCTGATCGCCTCACTGCCGAAGAGTACGAGCAGGTGCGGCTCCACGAGGCGGTGTCGGTGGAGCTGCTGCGCCGCATCGACTTCCTCCGCCCGATCGCGACCTCGGCGTCGCCCCGGTACGCCCGCTATGACACCCGCAGCGAAGCCGATCCCATCGAGCCCTACGTCATCGTGGTCGCCGACGCCTACGACGCCATGACCACGACCCGCCCGTACCGGCGGGCCCTCGCCCAGGAAGTGGCCTTCGACGAGCTGCGGCGTCACGCCGGTTCGCAGTTCCATCCCGCGTGCGTCGATGGCCTCATCCGTGCCCTCGAGCGGCGCGGCGAGCGTCACGGGCGCGGTCACGAGACCGAGATCGCCCTCTATGACGACCCGCCACCCGTGCGCGGGCCGGGATCAGCCGGTCTCGGGGACCTCGCCCCCTCCATCACCAGCCCGACGGGTCACCAGAGCTCGTGAACCTTTCCGTCGGACCTCCGCGCAAGGTCAGCGACCCGGGTGCCCCGCTGCCGCGCGCAGCCGTTGCCATTCCGGTGGTCCTCGCGACCGCCGTAGCGCTGGTCACGGCGCTCGCCGTCGGCGGCGCCTGGGGGGCGTTGGCTGTGGTCGGGGCCGTCCTCGTCGTGGCCGAGCTGCTCTCCGTCGATCTCCTCGACGGCACCTCGCTCCCCATCGGTGATGCCGTCCTGCTCGTGCTGCTGCTCACGGCGGCGACCGGAGCGCAATACGCCCTGGTGGTCGTCGGCGCCGTGCTCCTGGCCCTGCCTGCTCGACATCAACTCCGAAACCTCGCGTCGGCGGCATCCGAACGGGCGGCGGTCGCCGCCGCTGCGTACGCCGGGTGGTGGATCGTCGGGTTGGGTGCCGGTGGTCGGCTCACCGCGCTCGGCGGAGGCGCGCTCGCCGTTCTCGGCGCGCACCTCGTCTTCCGCCGGTCGCGCCACGAGGGTTCGTTCCAAGCCGCCGGGGGATTCGCCGCCTGGTTCGCGATCTCGGCGTCGGGGGTGCTCATGGCCCTCGCGGTCGAAGGCACCGAACGGACCGGTGGCGCGATGGGTCTGTGGGGTCTGATCGTGTTCTCCGTGCCCGTGCTGGCCACCCGATGGGCATTCGGGCGTCTCCAGGCGATCCGCAGCACCTACGACCAGACCATCCGCATGCTTTCGTCGATCCCCGAGATGGGAGGGCGCGTCCGTCCGGGTCACGCCCGCCGCGTCGCCGCCCTCGCGACCGCCATCGGTCGCGAGCTGAACCTCTCGCGACCGACGATCGACGACCTCGAGCGGGCCGCCCTGCTGCACTCGCTCGGTCATGTCACGCTCGACAACCCCGAGGTCCGCGACCGGCCTGTGCGCGCCGATGAGGTGGCTCGCGCCACCGTCGACGTGTTGCTCCACGACGCCGGCCTCGAGCAGCCCGCCGAGCTGGTGGCGGCGATGGCCCGGAGCGGGCGGCCCGGCGCCGACCCGACGAGCGAGGTCTACCTCGCGGCCCATGCCCTTCGCGCCGCAGCGGTGTTCGAGGATGTCGCCGGTGGAGATCCGGCGAGAGCCCGGACCGCGCTGGATCAGATGGCGTCAGCCGGACCCGAAGTCCACGACGCCCGCGTCGTCGGTGTGCTCGATCGCGTGGTCGTGGCCGGCGTCGTTCGTCGCGCTTCCTGATCGCTCTTCGGTCGTCGTGGCTGCCGTCGGGGTGGTCGCGACCGGTTGCGGTGCCGTGCGCTTCCGGTGACGGCTGGCGTGGACGAGGACATCGACCAGGCCGACCCCGAGGATCAGGTCCCCGAAGCTGATCGAGCGGTCGACGGGGTCCGGGAGCACGATGATGTCGCCGAGGAAGCTCAGCGCGCCGGCGTCGTCCTCGGGGAGGTGGGTGGCCGACGTCTCGAGAGCATCCACCCGGTTCGACGGCGCGTCGTCGGCCAGCCGCACCGGCATCCCGCCGTTGAGCGCGACGACCAGGAGGTTCAGCGCGGCGCCGATGAGGACGATCGACATCCCCGTCAGGTGGAGATTGAGCGCGCAGAAGACCACCAGCGCGGCGAAGGTGCCGACGAAGATGCCGAAGCCGAGGGCGTCGGGCCAGCCGTCGCCCGGTGACCACAGACCCAGGACCAGTTGAGCGCCGAAGGCCGCGAAGAGCAGCACCGGCCACCGGATCCGCGTGTCGAGGATGCGAGCGAGGGTGCCACCGGTGAGCACGGCGATGCTGATGCCAACGGCGATGGCGACGGCCACCACTTCCATACGCGTCCACCGTACCGGCGCCACTCGTCCCGAACCGGGAACCCCCGATCAGCCGGTGGTAGACACGCACGTATGAAGGATGTTCGTTATGAGAAGGAAGGACACGTCGCTCGGGTGACCATCGACCGGCCCGAGCGGCGGAACGCCATGTCGTTCACGGTGATGGACGGCCTGCGCGAGTCGATGGCCCGCGCCAAGGACGACGCCGAGGTCCGGGCGGTCGTACTCACCGGCGAGGGCGAGAAGGCGTTCTGCGCCGGGGCCGACCTCGGGGGCATCGGTGACAACCCCAGCCAGGCCGAGGTCCACGAAGGACGCGGGGTGCTGGCGGCGCTCTTCCGGGAGATGTGGGATCTGGGCAAACCCACGGTGGCCCGGGTTCGGGGATACGCGCTGGCCGGCGGCTTCGGTCTCGCGTTGGCGTGCGACTTCGTCGTCGCGTCCGACGACGCTCAGTTCGGCACGCCCGAGATCAACGTGGGCCTGTGGCCGTACATGATCACGGTGCCGCTGGTGCGATCGATGCCGCCCAAGAAGGTCCTCGAGTTGATGATGACCGGCCGGCGGGTCGACGCCGCCGAGGCCGAGCGGATCGGGTTCGTCAACCGGGTGGTACCGCCCGACGAGCTCGACGCCGCCGTCGACGAGCTGACCGGCAACCTCACGTCGAAGTCGCCCGTCATCATGAAGTGGGGCCGCGATTCCTTCTACCGGGTGCTCGACCTCGCGGCCGACGACGCCCTCGCGTATCTCCAGCCCATGCTCTCGGTCACCACCCTCACCGAGGACTCCGCCGAGGGCATCGCCGCCTTCCAGGAGAAGCGCGACCCCCAGTGGAAGGGGAGATGACCCCAGTTCTTGACTGCGGATGTGGGAACAGTTCCACCTTTCGCAGCCAAGAAATCAGACGGTGACGGTCAGGAGGTCCCGGCCCGTCTCCGGGCTCCTCCCTCCGGATCGTCGCCCTTTGCAACACACGACCGGGTGCCACCAGTCGCGCGCTGCGCTTCGCCCCCCGTGTGACTCGTCAGAGCGTGATCTCCAACAGATCCCGGCCCACGACGATGGTGCCGTCGTAGATGGTTCGGATGTCCGCCAGCCACGGTTCCGCCCACGACTCGTCGTCGCCGGGTGGCGGCGGGGGCATGAGGTGGGTGAGGACCAGCTTCGCGACCTTGCCCCGCTCGGCCGTCCGGGCGGTCCCCTCCAGGTCGGAGTGGTAGGTGAGGATG
>CAZTOV010000049.1:0-4161 GCA_964615175.1 uncultured Burkholderiales bacterium | reverse complement strand
GCCCCGCTCGGCCGTCCGGGCGGTCCCCTCCAGGTCGGAGTGGTAGGTGAGGATGTCGTGGAAGCGCTCGTTGGGGACGGCGAGCACGTTCTCACGGCGGAGCACCGTCTGCACGTAGACGTCGGCGCCGTCGCAGAGCCGGTCGAGCCCTTCGCAGGGGACCGTGTCGCCCGAGATCACCACCGCCCTCCCTTCGTGCTCGACCCGGTACGAGAGCGCAGGGCGCACCGGCCCGTGCTCGACGAGCGCGGCGCGCACCACGACGCCGCCCTCGTCGAACACGACGCCATCGGAGACTTCGGTGACGTCACACGAAGGCTCGTGGTTCAGCGTGGCGTGGTGGGCGATGCGGTAGCCGATGTCGTGGCCCATGGCCTCGAGGACCCGCTCGACGTAGTGACCGGTGCCCTCCGGCCCCCACACCCGCAGCGGGTCGTCCTCGCTCTGGAAGATCCACCGGGTCGTGAGGAGGTCGCTGAGCGCGGTGGTGTGGTCGGAGTGCAGGTGGGTGACGAACAGGCCGGTCAGCCCGTTCGGATCGGGAAGGCCCGCGCCGGCGAGGCGCATCACGACGGCCCGACCGCAGTCGAAGAGGAGGTTGGCCTCACCCGCCCGCACCAAGGTCGCCGGTCCGGCCCGCTCCGGGTGGGGGAGGGGGCTTCCGGTCCCGAGCAGCACGATGTCCATGGCCGGCAACGCTACGCCCTCTGGTGGGTGAAGCGTCCGGCGACCTCCCGGACCATCAGCACGACGAAGAAGAACGCCACGGCCATTCCCGCCACCGACGCGCTGGCCGCCGTGTCGAGGTGGAACGACACGAGCAAGCCGGCTACCACCGACACCGAGCCGACCACGATGGCGGTGAGCATCATGGCCGGGACCCGCCGGACGATGAGGGACGCGGTGGCCGGGGGGGCGATGAGGAGGCCGAAGACGAGGAGCGCTCCGACCGCCCGGAACGACGAGACGACGGCCACGGCCACGAGCGTCAGCATCGCCGCATGGGCGAGGGCGGGTCGGAGACCCAACAGCGCGGCCTTGTCCTCGTTGAAGCAGAGCACGAGGAACGCCCGGTAGAATCCCGCCGTTCCGATCAGGGTGAGCACCGCGGCGATCGCCTGGACTCGCAGATCGTGGGTGTCGACACCGAGGATGTCGCCGAAGAGGATGGCCGTCAGGTCGCCGGCGAACGACGGCGCCCTCGAGATGACGATCACTCCCAGCGCCAGCATGCCGACGAAGAGGAGCCCGGTGCTGGTGTCCTCGGCGAGCGTCGTGCGGCGGGTCACGACGCTGATGCCGACCACCATGGCGGCGGCGCCGATGGCCGCGCCAAGGGTGAGGTTGAATCCGAGGAGGAAGGCGAACGCCACGCCGGGGAGGACTCCGTGGGCCAGCGCGTCGCCCATGAAGCTGAGCCCCCGGAGCACCACCCACGTGCCGATGACCGAGGTCGTGATCACGGCGAGGATCCCGGCGACCAGAGCCCGTTGCATGAAGGTCGGCTCGAACGGTTCGACCAGCCACTCGATCACGACAGGGCCTCCGCGATCCGCTGCGCGTCGGTCATGAGCATGCCCAGATAGGTCCCCGCCGGGGACGACGGCTCGCCGAGGGTCCCGGCGAAGAGCGAGACGACCTCGACGTCGGTGCCGACCTCGCCGGCCAGTGCGTCCGCGAGCCGGCGGTCCTGGCTCGTCTCGACGAAGATCGCCGGCACCTCCTCGGTGCGGATCAGTTCCGCCAGGCGCGAGAGGTCGCCGGCGCTCGGAGCCCCCAGGGTCGAGGTCCCGGGAACGACCGTCCCGACGACCTCGAACCCGTACCGGGCGGCGAAGTAGGTCAGGGAGTCGTGATCCGTCACCAACTTGCGACGCTCGGAGGGGAGGCGGCTCAGGATCTCCTGGATCTGCTCATGGGTGTCCCGAATCTCGCCGCGGTAGGCGGCGACCCGGGTGGCCCAGTCGACCTCGGGCGCGATCTGAAAAAGCTCCTCCCCGATGAGACCCAGCCCCTCGTCCATGCGCAACGGGTCCATCCAGACGTGCGGATCGAGATCGCCTTCCGCGTGTTCGTGATCGTCTGGTTCGTGATCGTCTGGTTCGTGATCATCTGGCGCGTGGCCGATGGGCAGGGGATCGACGGCCGGCGCGACCTCGAAGACCCGGACCCCGTCGTCGCGAGCCGATTCCACGGCGTCGAGGAGCCCTTCTTCGAGTCCGAGCCCGTTGACGAGGAGGAGGTCGGCGTCGCGGAGGCGGGCGGCCTGCCGGGCCGATGGCTCGAACGAGTGCGGATCGGCGCCACGAGGCATCAGCGTCTCGACGTCGATGACGTCACCGGTCACTTCGGCCACGATGTCGCCGAGGATGGCGGTCGAGGCGATGACCAGAGGCGTGTCGCCGTCGTCGGTTCCGTTCGTGGAACAGGCACCGGCGACCAGGCTCACCCCGAGGAGGGGGGCAAGCATTCCCACTGATTTGAGAATGAGTCTCACCCCTGACACCATAGGGAGAATGAGAACCGTTCGCAATACGGGACGATCGCCGGGACTCGGCGGAGGCGGCGGCTCCGCCGTCGTCGTCGGCCGCGGCGTGGTCGTGGTGTACGACGGCACGGTCGGCTTGCAGGAGTCGGACTTCGTGGTTCCCGCGGGATCGGTCACCAGCGTGATCGGGCCCAACGGGTCGGGGAAGTCGACCGTCCTCAACGCGATTGCCGGGCTGGCGACGCCACGGCGCGGATCGCTCGAGGTGCTGGGCGGTCGGCCCGAGGACCGGCACGACCGCGTCGCCTACGTGCTGCAGGCGACCCGGATGAACGAACGACTTCCGGTGACCGTCCGGGAGGTCGTGGCGATGGGGCGATACGCCCGCCGGGGCATGTTCCACCGGCTCTCCCGAGACGACCGGGTCGCGGTCGACGAAGCGATGGAACGACTCCACATCGGCGATCTGGCTCAACGCCACCTTCGCGAGCTCTCCGGTGGCCAGCGGCAGCGGGTCTTCGTGGCGCAGGGCCTGGTGCAGCAAGCTGAGCTGCTGCTGCTCGACGAACCGCTCACGGGGCTCGACATCCCCTCACACCAACGGATCGACCAGGTGATCGAGGAGGAGAAGGCCCGGGGTGCGACCCTCGTCGTCACGACCCACGACGTGGCCGAGGCCCGACGGAGCGACCACGTGCTGCTGATGGGTGGTCGCGTGCTCCGCGAGGGCCCACCGGGGGACGTGCTCACCGACGAGGCGCTCGTCGAGGCCTACGGGGCGCAGCTCCTCCACGTCCACGAGCCGGTGGTGGTCGACGATCCGCACCACACGCCGGCGCCGTCGCCGGCGCAGCGACGCGACACGCCGAAGCGGGGTTCTCAGTGATTCCCAATCATGGCTAGGGTGCTGCCGTGAGCGCCGAACTCCATGTGATGGCCGCGGCCCGGCTCCGCGGCGAAGGGCAGCGCTACACCGCCAACCGACGGGCGCTCGTGGAGGCACTACACGACGCCGAGGCGCCCCTCACGATCCGCGAAATCCTCGAGACGTGCGGCGACGTTCCCCAGAGCTCGGCGTACCGGAACCTCGCGCTCTTGGAGCAGGCGGGTGTCGTCCATCGGATCATCACCACCGACGAGTTCTCGCGCTACGAGCTGACCGAGGAGCTGACCGACGATCACCACCACCACCTCATCTGTTCCCGGTGTGGAGCCGTCACCGACTTCTCGGTGCCCCCGGATCTCGAGCGGCGTCTCGAGACAGCCCTCGACGCGGTGGCGGGGGAGACCGGCTTCGAGGCGGAGCATCACCGCTTCGACCTCGTCGGTCGGTGTGCCGACTGCGCCTGAGTACATTCCCGGGTCATGAGTTCCGAGGCCTTCGACGGCACGACGGTGGCTCGCACCGCCGCCGAGGCTCCGGCGCGGCCCGCCGTGCTGGGCCCGCACGGCGACCGGACCTTCGGTGAGCTCGCGGCCCGGTGCAACCAACTGTCCCGGGCCCTGGCCGGTGCCGGCCTCCGAGCCGGCGATGCCGTCGCGCTGCTGTGCGGCAACCGCCCGGAGTGGATCGAGGCCCTCTACGCGTGCGAACAGTCGGGGCTGCGGCTCACCCCCATCAACTGGCACCTCGGCCCCGACGAGATCGCCTACATCGTCGGCGACTGCGAGGC
>CAZTOV010000048.1:6250-15856 GCA_964615175.1 uncultured Burkholderiales bacterium | reverse complement strand
ACGGCGTGTGCCGGATCACGCTCGACCGCCCCGACAAGCTCAACGCCCTCAACGAGGCGATCCGCTCGGGTCTCTCGGACACGTTCGGAGAACTGGCCGCAGACTCCTCGACCGTGGTCGTCGTGCTCGAGGGCGCGGGGCGGGCGTTCTCGGCGGGATTCGACCTCGGGGAGCCACCCGACCTCCCCGATGACTGGGCCGGTGCCCGGCACGCCGCCGGGGCGTGGCAACGGCTGCTCGACGACTTCGAGGCGCTCCCGCAGGTCTCGGTGGCGAGCCTCAAGGGCCCGGTGGTCGGCGGCGCCTTCCTCCTCGCCGCGTGCTGTGACCTCCGGATCGCGGCCACCGACGCCCGGTTCAACATCCCCGAGGTCGCGCTCGGCATCCCGTTGACGTGGGCCGGGCTCCCCCGCCTCGTACGCGAGGTCGGGCTGCCTCGCACCCGCGACCTCGTGATGACGGGACGCAAGGTGACCGCCGAGGAAGCGCACGGGTGGGGGCTCGTCCAGCGGCTCGTCGAGCCACCCGACCTCGACGTCGCCACCGAACGTCTCGTCAGCGAGTTGCTCGCCATGCCCGCCGCGCCGCTGATGATGACCCGATCGGCGCTACGCGCCGTCGGGCAGTCGAACCTGCCCGTGGGGTGGGCCGATGCCGACCTTCTCGCGGCGGCACTCGGCCGGCCGGAGTCGCGGGAGGCCGCCGCCGACTACCTGCGCCGGCGCTTGGACGGCGACGAGTTCGGAGCCCGACAGAGCGAGCGGTAATGTGCCGAACGCTTCCCCCAAGCCCCGTGTCGCGACGACCGGGACGACACCACGCCCTGGGAGGAAAACGAATGAGCACCGAGCCACAGGCACCCGATCGCAACCTGGCCATGGAACTGGTGCGGGTCACCGAGGCCGCCGCGCTGGCCGCCGGGCGCTGGATGGGTCGGGGCGACAAGGAGGCCGCCGACCAGGCCGCCGTCGACGCCATGCGGATCGTCCTCAACACCGTTCCGATGGACGGGCTCGTGGTCATCGGTGAAGGCGAGAAGGACGAAGCCCCGATGCTCTACAACGGCGAGGAGATCGGCGACGGGTCGGCACCCCGGGTCGACATCGCCGTCGACCCCATCGATGGAACCACGCTGACATCACTCGGGCGCCCCAACGCCATCGCGGTGATCGCCCTGTCCGAGCGGGGCACCATGTTCGACCCCGGGCCGTGCGTCTACATGGAGAAGATCGCCGTCGGCGAGCAGGCCAAGACCGCCATCGACCTCAACGTGTCGGTCACCGAGAACCTCGAGAAGGTGGCCGCTGCACTCGACAAGAAGGTCGGTGATCTCACGGCGGTCGTACTCGACCGCGACCGGCACGCCGAGATCATCGAGGAGTGTCGCCAGGCCGGCGCCCGCATTCGCCTCATCCCCGACGGCGACGTGGCCGGAGCCATCTCGGTGGCACTCCCCGACACCGGCGACGACATCCTCTTCGGAATCGGCGGGACGCCTGAGGGAGTCATCGCCGCCTGCGCCCTCAAGTGCTTCGGCGGCACCATGCAGGGCCGCCTCTGGCCGCGCGACAAGAGCGAGCGTGAGGAGGCCGAGGCCGCCGGCTACGACGTCGATCGGGTCCTGCACCTCGAGGACCTCGTGTCGGGAGAAGATGTCTTCTTCGCCGCCACCGGCGTCACCGAGGGCGGCCTCGTGGGCGGGGTTCGCTACACGGGCAGCGGCGCCATCACCCACTCCCTCGTAACTCGTTCGAAGTCGGGCACCGTGCGCACCGTCACCGCCGAGCACAAGTGGAAGAAGCTCATGGAGTACTCGGCCATCCAGTTCGAGTGACTCCCGAACTTTGGGGGCGGGTACCCCTTATAGGGGGTGAAGCCTCCAAAGAATGGTGGGGTCAGAGTTCCTTTCGCATCTGGACGGTGGGGTGGCCGCCCACCCAATCGTCGAAGACCGCCTCGACCCGCCAGCCCTTCCGTTCGTAGACCGCCCGGGCCGAATTCCCCTGCTCGGTCCGCAGGGAGAGGCGACGGCACCCCCTCGTCCGGGCGACGTCCTCGAACGCCTCGATCAGGCGGCCGCCGACGCCTTGGCTCCGCGCCTCGGGGGCCACCATCAACTCGCTCAGGTGAGCGACTCCCTCGTTGGTCCAGCCCGTCGCCGCGCCGACCACTTCGTCCTCACGGCGAGCCGTCAGGGCGAGGGGCAGTTCGTTCCAGGTGCGATCGGCGCTGCGGTTGTGTCCCGCCCACTGGTCGTCGAGCCACGACCGAAGACCGGGGTCGAGTCGCTCGGCCTCGGTGATCTCCAACTCGAGGCCCCCGCGTCCCACCACCCGGCGCCCGCCGAGCGCAGCGTCGGTCCACGGCTCCCAGACTCCCTCCTGCTGACGCAACAGGTGGACCCGCGTGAACGTGACCGTCGCCCGGTAGTCGGCCAACGCGGTCACCGCGGCCTCGATGCGCCCAGGATCACCCTCGTCACACAGCGTCACGTGGGCGACGTACGGCCACGACAGCTTCCGCTCCAGCGGCGGCTGAAAGATCCGCTCGCGCAACGCGAGCACCTCATCGACACCGTCCCCTACCTGCAGGTAGAGCACCGGGTTGTCGGGGAGGAAGGTCGCCGGGGGCCCGAGGGATGCGGTGAACGGTTCGGTCGCCGCCGCGGCGTCGCGCAGCACGGAGAGCACGTCGTCGAGGTGACGCTCGTTGACGTTGACCGGCGGCACCAGCGTCAGGTGGGCCGGCACCCGCCCGAGCGACCCGTCGCCAACCGCCGCCCGGAGGCCGTCGACCTCGCGACACACCGGCTCGGGAATCAGCAACGCGGCACCCAAACGAAGGCGGGGGCTCACGAACCGAAGACCTCGGCGAGCGGCGCCAGCGGATCGGGACCCGACGTGTCGAAGTCGTACACGGAAGCCCCGATCGCGTCGTGTTCCTCCGCAGCCTGGAGAAACCCCTCGATGTCGTCCGCCTCCAGTGCATCGCCCAGACCGCCGATCGGATGAACGACGGCATCGGGTTCGCCGAGGTTCGCGCGCAACCGGCGGATCGTCTCCTCCGTGTACACGTACGCGTCCCGGTAGCCGGATGACTCCGTGCGGAGCGTCCAGTAGCTCATCGGGAGCCACACGTCGTAGGAGGGGGCGATCTCGCGCCACGGGAAGGCCGCCCAATAGTCGGTGTTGATCACTTCGAGAAGCACCGGCGGCAGGACGATCGCACCCACCACGGCGTCGCCGAACGACTGGCGCACCCGTTCGGAGAACTCCGCCAGGCGCTCGTTGCGCTCACCGAGGTCAGGAACGTCACCACGGAACTCGATGTCGACCGCCACCCCGTCGAACGCGTGGCCGTCGGAACGGAAGTCGCGGAGCGCCTCGAGACGGCGGACGTCGTCGGCGTCGTAACGCCTCGGTAGATACCAGGCGACCACGAACATGTCGCGTGCGTGGGCCTCCTCGAGGAACCGTGCAACCGTTTCGGGGTCGACGATCCCCCCGGGGATGTCGGTCTCGTCGCGAGCCGCCTGGAGGTAGATCGTGCGAATTCCCACCGCGTCCATGGCTCGGATGTCGTCGGGCGCAACCGTCGGATCTTCATCTCCGGTGAAGCGGGGGCTGAAGTCGAACACGTCGACCCACGTACCGGCGCCCTCATAGGGCGTCACGTCGTATTCGGGCGGGGGCGGAACCGTCGAACCCGGTACTCGAGGGTCTGCGGGAGGCGTGCTCCCGGCCGGCGATTCGCTCCCGTCCCCGCCGTTGCATCCGGCGGCCCAGAGAGCGAGCACGGTCACCGCCGTGGTGAGCCGGGTCACCCTCCGGACGGACCGCTGAGCACACCCCAGGTCGCGGGGTCGGTGGTGCGGTAGTCGTACACCGACCACCCCACCGAGCCGTCGTCGATCGCTGCGCCCACGAACGCCTCGTAGTCGGCGGCAGTAGCGTCGTCGCCGATCCCACCGATCGGGTGGACCGGGGCCTCGGGATCACCGAGGTGCTCGCGTACGAGGGCGGTGTTGGTCTGGGTGTACCGGCGAGCGTCCCGCCACTCGGAATCGGGCTTCCGGTTGGTCCAGTACGACATCGGCATCCAGACGTCGTAGAAGGGGGCGATCTCGCGCCACGGGAACTGGGGCCAGTAATCGAGGCTGATGATGTCGGTCACGACCGGGGGCAGAACGATGGCGGCGAGGGGCAGCGAGCCCATCTCGTCGCGCAGCCGCCGGGACAGATCGACGAGACGACGGTTCCGCTCGGCGGTGTCGGGTACGTCTCCCCGGAACTCGATGTCGACGCCGACGGCATCGAAGCCCGACCCGTCAGAGGCCCGGAAGTCGCGGATCGCACGGAACCGCTCGAGGTCGCCCTCGTCGTACTTCTTGGGGAGATACCAGGCCACGACGCGGATCCCGGCCGCGTGTGCCCGCGTGAGGAACTCGTCGAGCAACGCGGGCTCCTCGAGGACACCGGGGCTCCGCTCGTCGTCCCGGGACGCCTGGATGTAGATGGTCTTCACGCCCGCGGAGGCCATGGCGTCGACGCTCGCCGGCGTCACGACCGGCGTCGCCTCTCCTTCCTGCATGTACGCCGGGCTGAAGTCGAACACGTCGACCCAGGTACCAAGCCCCGTGAACGGGATCAGCGTGGCGCTCGCCGCGGGTGTCGCCGGGAGCACCGTGGTGCTCGTGGTGGTCGTACTCGAAGACGTCGAGGTGGGCGGATGCGTCGTCGTGGTGGACGGGCGCGTCGACGTACTCGTCGACGCCGGGGTGGCGGCCTCGGCGTCTCCACTCGCACGATCGACGGCAACCGCGCCGGCCAGCACCAACTCGACGGTGATGATCAGCGCGAGGACTCCTCGCAGCATCCGGGTCAGGGTAGACGTGAGAATGGTGGATGATGAACGCGGGCGCACCAGATTCTGACAGCTCCCAGGCGACCCCTGACAGTGCCCCGCGACCGCCCGCGACGGAGGCCGAGGTCCAGCGCCTGATCTGGCGCCTGCGCGCCGAGGTGGGGCTGACCAACGTCGTGGGCGCCGCCGTCCTCATCGTCGGCGCGGTGCTCTTCGACCCTCCCGCGCGTGAGGAGTCGGGCGACATCATCGGCGCCTTCTGGTCCCTACTCCTCGTGCTGCCCGCCATCGCCGCCGGCATCTGGGGCACCCACCGTTTGGTGCGACCGCTGCTCGACTGGCTACGTCATGGACGAGCGGGAACCCCGGCGCCCGAGCGGGTCCAACGTCTCGTCCTCGCCCACCCCGCGCTCCAGGCCTTGATCCTCCTCGGCCTCTGGCTCATCACGGCGCTCGTCCTGGCACTCATCGATGCCGCCATCCTCGGGGGCTCCGCCCTCGGCGGGGGCGCCGAGCAGCCGCTCCGAGAGTTCCTCACCACGCTCGCCGGTATCAGCGTCGCCGGCATGGTGGTGTCCACACTCTCGTTCCTCGCCGATCAGCGGGTCCTCGGTCCGTGGTACGACCGGTTCTTCGCCGACGCCGATCCCACCAGCCACGACATCCCGTCAACGAAGGTGCGCCGGCGGCTGATCGTCGTCTTCGTTCTCGGCACCGCCATCCCGCTGTTGCTGGTCGGCGCGGTGGTGAGCGAGCGGCTGGCTGATCCGACCGGCGTCGGCCAGCTCGAGGGCATCGTGTGGTTCCTCGTCGCCGTCGGGATCGGGACCAGCCTCTCGTTGTTGCTCTCGGTTCGCCAGAGCATCACCCGCCCGCTCGAGCTGATCCGCGGGGCCGCCGACCAGGTCCGACGGGGTGATCTCACCGCCTCGGTGCCGGTCGAGTCGCCCGACGAGTTGGGCGAGGTGGCCGTCGCCTTCAACGCCATGGTCGAGGGACTGCGCGAACGCCGGCGCGTCGAGGACCTCCTCGGGCGTCAGGTCGGCGACTCGGTCGCCGAGAAGGTGTTGCACGAGGGCGTGAGCTTCGATGTCGAGCGCCGCACGGCCAGCGTGCTGTTCCTCGATCTCGCCGGCTTCACTCGGCTCGCCGAAGATCTGCCACCCGAATCCGTCGTCGGCGTGCTCAACCGCATGTTCGAAATCGTCATCCGCGAGGTCGATTCGCGGCAGGGCTTGGTGAACAAATTCATGGGCGATGCGGTCCTCGCGGTCTTCGGCGCACCACTCGACGAGCCCGACCACGCCCGTTACGTCGTCGATGCGGCTCGGGCGATCGCCGTCGGCCTCACCGCAGAAGGGGTGCAGTTCGGGATCGGGATATCGACCGGCAACGTGGTCGCGGGCAACGTGGGGGCGGCTCGCCGCTTCGAATACACGGTGGTGGGTGATGCCGTCAACGAAGCCGCCCGATTGCAGGAGCTGACCCGCGATCGCGACGAGACCGTCCTCGTGTCGGGTCGGACCGTCGAGGCACTGGGTCGACACGACGGCCTGACACCCCTGGGCGCGGTCGAGCTGCGCGGACGGTCGACCCCGACGGACCTCTACGGGATGGACGAACGCTGACCGCGGTCGCGCGGTGGTCGATCCCCCACTGCGATCACCTGACCTGAACCGTTCAGGCGCCCTCGGCCACGTCGATTCGCAGGACCGCGCGCGCGAGCTCTCCCTCGGCTTGGGCATCCTGCTCGGCGCGCAGGCGCTCCTCGGCCCGCTGCTGTGCCGCGCGCGCCCGCTCGACGTCGATCTGATCGGCCAACTCGGCGACGTCGGAAAGCACCGTCACCGTGTTGTCACGCACCTCGACGAATCCTCCGTGCACCGCGGCCACGACCTCGCCGCCCCCCTCCTGGAGGACGCGAAGCTTGGCGATGCCCAGCGCGCCCAGGAACGGTGCGTGAGCAGGGAGAAAAGCGACCTCCCCTTCCGTCGTGCGTGCCGCCACCATCTCGGCCTCTCCCGAGAAGAGGATCCGCTCCGGACTGACCAGCTCGACCTGCAACGGCATGTCAGGCAGCCTCTTCGTCCGCGGCGCCCTCGGCCGCGAGCTCCTCGGCCCGCTTCGCCACGTCGTCGAGCCCGCCCTGCATGTAGAAGGCCTGCTCGGGCACGTCGTCCAGCTCGCCGTCGACGAGCTTTCCGAAGGCATCGACGGTCTCGTCGACCGGGACGTACTTGCCGGGGATGTTCGTGAACTGCTCGGCGACGTAGAAGGGCTGCGAGAAGAACCGTTCGATCTTCCGGGCCCGGGACACCGTGACCTTGTCCTCCTCCGACAGCTCGTCGATACCGAGGATGGCGATGATGTCCTGGAGGTCCTTGTACCGCTGGAGGGTCTCCTGCACCCGGCGGGCTACGTCATAGTGCCGCTCGCCGACCACCTCGGGCTTGAGGATGCGCGAGGTGGAGTCGAGCGGGTCGATGGCCGGGTAGATCCCCTTCTCCGCGATTCCCCGCGACAGCACCGTGGTGGCGTCGAGGTGGGCGAACGTGGTGTGCGGCGCCGGGTCGGTGATGTCGTCGGCCGGCACGTAGACGGCCTGCAGCGACGTGATCGAACGCCCCTTCGTCGAGGTGATGCGCTCCTGGAGGGCACCCATCTCCTCGGCGAGCGTGGGCTGGTACCCCACCGCCGAGGGCATGCGGCCGAGCAGCGTCGACACCTCGGAGCCCGCCTGCACGAAGCGGAAGATGTTGTCGATGAACAGCAGCACGTCCTGGTGCTGCACGTCGCGGAAGTACTCGGCCATGGTGAGAGCGGCGAGCGCGACCCGGAGACGCACGCCGGGCGGCTCGTCCATCTGCCCGTACACGAGGGCTGCTTTGTCGATGACACCCGACTCGGTCATCTCCAACAGGAGGTCGTTCCCCTCGCGTGTCCGCTCACCGACGCCGGCGAACACCGAGACACCGCCGTGCTGGGTGGCGACCCGGTTGATCATCTCCATGATCACGACGGTCTTCCCGACCCCGGCTCCACCGAACATGCCGATCTTGCCGCCCTGCACGTAGGGCTCGATGAGGTCGATCACCTTGATGCCGGTCTCGAACATCTCCGACTTGGGCTCGAGCTCGTCGAACGGCGGCGGGTCGCGGTGGATGGGCCAGCGCTCGTCGGCCCCCACATCGGCACGGTCCAGGTCGAGGGCTTCCCCGAGCACGTTGAACACGTGCCCCAGCGTCTTCTCGCCGACGGGGACGGAAATGGGGGCACCCGTGTTGCGAACCGGTGTCCCCCGAACCAGGCCGTCGGTCGCCTTCATGCAGATGCAGCGAACGCGGTTGCCGCCCACGTGCTGTGCGACCTCGCCCACGACGGTCTCGGACTCGCCGCCGAAATCGATGTCGAACTCGACGGCGTAGTTGATCTCGGGGAGCGCGTCGGGCGGGAACTCGACGTCGACCACCGGGCCGACGATCGTGACGACCCGCCCGTCCTTCAGAGGGGTCTGCTCACTGGTTGGTGCAGCCATGGGGCGTTCTCTCCTGTCTGGTCACTTGCGTCGGCCGGCGGAGACCCCGCCGCCCTGGGCTTCGCCGGACGGCTCGAGAGCTTCCGCTCCACCCACGATCTCCATGATCTCGGTCGTGATCTCGGACTGTCGGGCCTGGTCGGCGACCCGGGTCAGGGTCTTCATCAGCTCGTCGGCGTTATCGGTGGCGGCCTTCATCGCCCGCTGCCGCGCCGCGTGCTCGCTCGCCGACGCGTCGAGCATGTGCGCGAACATCCGCGCCTCGACGTACCGCGGCAGCAATCGCTCGAGGATCGCGTCGGGCCCGGGCTCGAACTCGTAATCCTGTTTTCTTCCCGCCGACATCTCGTCGGCTCCTCCGGAGGCTGGGGCCCCTGCCCCAGCCCCGGCCGTGTCTGTGCCACGGGCTTCGAGGGGCATGAGCTGGGCGACCGTGGGCGACTGAGTGCCGACGGACAGAAAGCGGGTGTACGCGACCTTGACCATGTCGACCTCGCCCGCCTCGAACAGCCGCATGACCTCGCCCGCCACCTGGCGGGCGTCCTCGTAGCTCGGGAGGTCGCTCATGCCCTGGTACGACGAGTGGATCCGGTACTCGCGGAAGCGGAAGTAGTTGAGGCCCTTCCGACCCACGGCGACGACGGCGTAATCGCGCCCGGCGTCGATGTCGGCTCGCAGCGCATGCTCGGCGGCCCGCTGCACGTTGGCGTTGTACCCGCCGGCGAGGCCCCGGTCGGAGGTGATCACGACGTAGCCGACCCGCTGGACCTGCTCGGGGGCACGCAGGAGCGGGTGGTCACCGCCGGCGCCGGCCGCCTGGAGGTTGCGGATCACCTCGGTGATCTGTTCCGAGTAGGGCCGAGCGGCTTCCACCCGTTGGTGCGCGCGCACGATCCGCGACGCCGCGATCAGTTCCATCGCGCGCGTGATCTTCTTCGTCGACTGGACGGACTTGATCCGTCGCCGAATGTCTCGAAGCTGACCAGCCATCGTCTAGCCGTCGGCCCCTTCCTCGGCACCCTGGTCGGAAGTGGCGGCCGTCGCCTCGGCCTCCTCGGCCGAGAACGAGTCGGTGAAGCCCTGGATGGCGTCGCGGAGCTTCTGTTCGGTCTCGTCGCCCAACTCGCCACTGTCACGGATCTGCGAGAGCACCTCGCCGTGCCGCGAGCGCATCCAGGTGAGGAGCTCCTTCTCGAACCGGCCCGTCT
>CAZTOV010000048.1:0-6150 GCA_964615175.1 uncultured Burkholderiales bacterium | reverse complement strand
TCGCCGTGCCGCGAGCGCATCCAGGTGAGGAGCTCCTTCTCGAACCGGCCCGTCTGTTCCACCGGCACGTCGTCGAGGAACCCGTTGGTGACGGCGAAGATCGACACCACCTGGTCCTCGACGGGAAGCGGCGAGTACTGCGGCTGCTTGAGGAGCTCGACGACGCGTTCACCCCGCTCGAGCTGCGCCTGCGATGCCTTGTCGAGATCGGATCCGAACGAGGCGAACGACTCCAGCTCCCGGTACTGCGCGAGGTCGATGCGCAACCGGCCGGCGACCGTCTTCATCGCCTTGATCTGGGCGTTGCCTCCCACGCGGGAAACCGAGATGCCGGCGTTGATGGCGGGACGGACACCCGAGTAGAAGAGGTCGCTCTCGAGATAGATCTGGCCGTCGGTGATCGAGATCACGTTGGTGGGAATGTACGAGGAGACGTCGCCGCCCTTGGTCTCGACGATCGGGAGCGCCGTGAGGCTCCCCGCCTTCAGCTCGTCGGAGAGCTTGGCCGCCCGCTCGAGGAGACGCGAGTGCAGGTAGAAAACGTCGCCCGGGTACGCCTCACGTCCGGGAGGCCGGCGGAGCAGCAGCGAGAGCTGGCGGTACGCCTCGGCCTGTTTCGACAGGTCGTCGTAGATCACGAGGGCGTGCTCGCCGTTCTCCATCCAGTGCTGCCCGATCGCGCAACCGGCGTAGGGGGCGAGGTACTTGAACGGGCCGGGCGCCGACGCGGGCGCGTTGACCACCACCGTGTACTCCATGGCGTCGTGGTCCTCGAGTGCCGCCACCACCTCGGCCACCGTCGAAGCCTTCTGGCCGACGGCGACGTAGATGCACTTCACGTCCTGGCCGCGCTGGTTGATGATCGTGTCGATACCGATGGCGGTCTTGCCGGTCTGGCGGTCACCGATGATCAGCTCGCGTTGGCCGCGACCGATCGGGATCATGCCGTCGATGGCCTTGATGCCGGTCTGGAGCGGCTGGTGGACCGGTTGACGGTCGACCACACCCGGCGCCTGCACTTCGAACCGACGGGTGGCGTCGCTCTCGATCGGGCCCTTGCCGTCGAGCGGGACGCCGAGCGGGTCGATGACCCGACCCAGCAGCCCGTCGCCCACGGGGACCGAGAGGATGCGCCCGGTCGCCTTGACGGGGTCGCCCTCCTCGATGTGGGTGGCATCGCCGAGGATGGCGGCGCCGATGGAGCGTTCGTCGAGGTTCAGCGCCAGCCCCAGCAGGCCGCCGGGAAATTCGAGCAGCTCGTTCACCGCCACGCCGGGGAGACCCTCGACCCGGGCGATGCCGTCGCCGACCTGGATGGTGTGCCCGACCTGCTCCGTGCTCAGCTCGGGCTCGAAATCCGCGAGGTGCTTCTCGAGGACCGACGAGATCTCGCTGGCGTCGATCTGGATGTCAGCCATTGGCTTCCCTCTTGCTCTCTCTCCGCGGATGTGTGCGCGGGATCACGTTCCTACAGCGTCTCTCTCAAGTGCTCGAGCTTCGAACGGACCGTGCCGTCGATGACCTGATCTCCGACCTGCGCCACGATCCCACCGACGACCGATTCGTCGATCACGACCTTGACTTCGACGTTCATCCCCGTCGACTGAGACAGCGCCCGGGCGAGCCGTTGCTGTTGGTCGTCGTCGAGCTGAACGGCGCTCCGCACCTCGGCGACGACGTGTTGCCGTGACGCCACCGCCGCATCGACGAACGCGTCGACGATGGCCGGGAGCTGGCTGGCCCGCCCGGACCTCACGATGAAGCTGACCAGCGACATCGTCACCGATGTCGCCCCTTCCTGGCCCAGGAGCTCTTCGACGATCGCCTCGCGCTTCTCCGCGGGAATCTGGCGGTCGGAGAGCTTCGAGCGCAGCTCGTCGCTGGCTTCGAACGTCCGGGCGACCCGGAACAGCTCGTCCTCCACGATATCGAGGAGCCCCTCGCCCCTCGCGACCGCGAGGAGGGCGAGGGCGTAGTCCTCGACGACGGAACCGCTCGCGTCAGCCGCCACTGCTGCTGCCTCCGCCACCGTTGCCGTTGCCACCGCTCCCGACTTCGGCGATGTACTGGTCGATCAGCGACTGCTGGGCCTGACGGTCGAGGTTCTGGTCGACGATCCGTTCGGCCAGCCGCACGGCGAAGTCGCCCATCTCGCGCTGGAGATCCGCTCGGGCCCGAGCGACGTTCTGCTCGATCTCGACCTGTGCGCGATCCCGCGCGGTCGCGGCTTCGGCGTCGGCGCTCTCCTGGGCCTCCCGGCGCATCGAGTCGGCCGCCTGGCGGGCCTCCTCGATGATCCGGGCCGCCTCGTTGCGCGCCTCGGCGAGCTGCTTCTTGTACTCGTCGAGCGTCTGCTCCGCCTCCTGGCGGGTCCGCTCGGCACCCTCGAGGTCGTCACGGATCGACTCCTCGCGACCCTCGAGGCCCTTGCGGATGGCCGGGAAGGCGAACTTCGCCAGCAGGCCGAAGAGGATGCCGAACGAGATCACCGCCCACACGATCTCGTTGGTCGCGGGAAGGATCGGGTTCGGCGCCTCCTCACAGGTCGACACCGCGTGGAGCTGCTCGGCCTGCTCGACCTGTTCGAGGAGGCAGTGGAACTCCTCGCTGCCGAGGCCACCCTGGACTTCGTCGAGCTGCTCGTCGGTGATCTCTTCCTGTCCGCTGATCTCTTCGAGGAGGTCCTTCAGTTTCTCGTCGCTCACCGAGGCGGCATGCGCAGTTGACGGTGCAAGCACCGTCAACCCGATCACTGCCAGGGCGACGAGTGTTGTTCTGGCTCGCCTCATTCGTCCTCCTCCGGGGTTAGAGCGCGCCGATGAGGATGAACACGACGAAGCCGATCAGGGCGAGCGCCTCGGCGAAGGCGATGCCCAGGAACATCGTCGTGCGGACCATGCCGGCCGCTTCGGGCTGGCGGGCCATGGCTTCGACCGAGCGGCCGGCCACGTAGCCGATGCCGATGCCGGGGCCGATGGCGGCGAGACCGTAAGCGAGGCCACCACCGATCTTCGCCATGGCGTCGATCAGCGCTTCACTTTCGCCTGCCGCCTGGGCCAGGAGCTGGAGGTCGAACACGGTTTTCTCCTTCGTTGTCTGGTGATTCAGGTGATCGAAATGAGCGGTTGGCTGAACTGGATCAGTGCTCGGCGTGCATCGAGTCTGCGATGAAGACTGCGGTCAGGATCGTGAAGATGTAGGCCTGCAGGAAGCTCACCAGGATCTCGAATCCGGTGAGGAAGATCGCCATGAACAGCGGGAGCGGCAGCGCGACGAGCGAGATGTTGGCCGCCCACAGCGACGCGGTCAGCAGGAAGAACGCCGTCAGCAGGAGGTGGCCGGCGAACAGGTTGGCAAAGAGACGGACGGCGAGAGCGAAGGGCCGGATGATGAACGTCGAGACGAACTCGATCGGCGTGATGAGGATGTAGAGCGGCTTCGGGACACCCGGTGGGAAGATGGCGTTGATCACGTACATGGGACCCTGGCGGGCGAAGCCCACGCCCACGTAGAGGACCCAGCTCAAGACGGCGAGGACGAGCGGAATCGCCATCCGGGAGGTGCCCGGGAAGCTGATCGGCGGAATCACCTCGAAGATGTTGAGAAAGAGGATGAACGTGAAGACCGAGGTCAGGTACGGCGTCCAGGCTCGGTTTCCGGGGCCCATCACCTCGCCGACGATCCCGTCGTCGACGAATCCGACCGTCGACTCAACCACGTTCTGGAGTGGGCCCGGCACCGTCCTGAAGTTCCGGGCGACGGTGAGGAAGATCACGCCCGTCATCGCCACCGTCACCCACATGAGGAGCACCGTCTTGTTGATGGCGAAGGGCGTGCCCTCCAGCAGGAACGCCGGCCACTCGAACAGGTGCGAGACCGGCGGGAACTCGAAGGCCCCGAACAACGTCACGATGCCACTCCTTCAGGTACTCCGGACGGGGACGACCGATCAGACTTCAAGCCGGGTGCGGCCAGCGTCAAACTGATGGCGCGCATCTCCCAGGCCAGGAGGCCGAGGTGCAAGACGATCAGGGTGATGCCGACGGTCGGCAGGTGGACCCACGACAGGTCCCGCACGAGCAGCACGGCGACGGTGATGACGCCGAGGCGCACGAAATAGCCACCCAGGGCCGTGCCGAGGTAGAGACCCGGCGAGATGCGTGCGGCCCACGCGAGGGTGGCCGCCGAGGCGACGAAGTTCGCCACGACCAGGGCCAGGGCGAACGCTGCGCTCGCGACCCCGTCGCCCCCTTCGAGTACCCCCGCGACGATCAGGGCCAGCGGCGCGACCAGGACACCGCGGCGAGCGAGGTCGCCGGCGATGGCGGGCTCCGTCTCGGGGTTTGCCGGCTCCGGGGCGTGCAGCGACTCGGTCATGCCCGCCGCCTCCACGCCTTTCCCTCTTCCAGACGTTCGACTCGGGCGACGTAGTGGTAATAGGTCTTGAGGAATGTGCCCACGGTGCCGAACACGGCGAGGGCGACGGTGAAGATCGGGGTGGTGCCGACAGCGCGGTCGACGAAGAGACCGATGAGAGCGAAGACGATGGGCAGGAGAGCCATCTCGACTGCCTGGGTCAGTCCGTCGCCGAATCCCTGCCAGACCGTCTGTTGGTCGCGGTCACCCATGTCGCCCCGTGTTTCGCCCGCACGAGCCGTCGCCCGGCGGTCCGGGCCGACGACGCTTGTGAATCCGTGCACAACCTAAGAGGTCCGCTCACGAGGCGTCAATTTCTACGGCCCGCAACCGGGAAAATTCGCGCGGGTCAGCCGCGGCGCCGCGATTCGAGGTCCACGACCTCGCCATCTGACCCCGCTGGTCCCCCCGTGGTGCCGTCCGTGGTGGCTGCCTCGGTGGCCGCGTGCACGGGACCGCCGGACTCCGGGGCCGGAGCGCCGTCGACGCCCTCGATGTCGTCCTCACGCGTCCGCCGCACCGACGGGTGGAACACCGCGTAGAGCACCAGACCCAGAGCGGCGATGCCGGGGAGGACCAGAGCATTGCCCTCGCCCGTGAAGGTGGGGAGGAGCACCAGTGCGGAGAGCACCACCGTCCATCCCCACAGGATCACCACCGAGCGCCGATGGCCGTGTCCGAGGCGCATGAGGCGGTGGTGGAGGTGGTCCTTGTCGGCGACCGCGAACGATCGGCGCCGCACCGTGCGGCGCAGCACCGCCCACACCGTGTCGAGGATGGGAACGCCGAGGATGAGGAACGGGATGAACAGCGGGGCGAAGAAGAAGTAGGTCTGCCCCGAGAACTGGTCGGCGGTGCGACCTCCGATGACGATCGTCGTCGAAGCCAGGAGGACTCCGAGGAGGAGCGCGCCGGCGTCGCCCATCATGATCCGGCCGGGGTGGAAGTTGAACGGCAGGAAGCCGACGGCCACCCCGACCGCCACGATGGCGACGAGCGGGCCGATGTTCGACTCCCGGATCAGCCCCGCTTCGATGAGCCGGTCGGCGTAGATGAACAGCGCGAGACCCGCGATCGCGACGATCCCCGCTGCGAGGCCGTCGAGGCCGTCGATGAGGTTGACCGCGTTCACCATCATCGCCACCCATGCGACGGTGACCAGCGGAGCCCAGTCGGCCGACAGGACGACGAAATCGGCGAAGGGCACCCGGAAGAAGAACATCGTGACGCCCATGAGGTAGAGGAGGCTCGCCGCGAGGACCTGGCCCGCGAGCTTCGCGGGAGGCGACACCTCGCGGACGTCGTCGAGCGAGCCCACGACGAAGATCACCCCCGCGGCGAGGACAACGCCGAGGGGCTCCGAACTGCCCTCGAAGATGGCGTCGAACTGGGGGACGAACGACGCCGTGGCCATGGCGGCGAGGAAACCACCGAACATGGCGGCGCCCCCGAGGGTCGGCATGGGCCGGTCGTGCACGTGCCGGGGGTCGGGGGGCACGACCGCCCCGATCCGGATCGCGGCCTGCCGCACCAGGGGCGTCAGCAGGAACGTAACCCCGGCCGCGACCGCCCCCACGATGATGTACCCACCCATCAACCCCTCAGTCTGCCAAGTCCTCGTTCTTGACTGTGTTTTGCCCGCTCAGCGGGCAAAACACAGTCAAGAACCGGGGCGCAAGCCTGGGTAGGGGGTGAATTTGGAGCAGAGGGTGGCGGCGGCGTCGCGGACTTCGG
>CAZTOV010000047.1:0-16324 GCA_964615175.1 uncultured Burkholderiales bacterium | reverse complement strand
CGGAGCCGTGGGGCCAGATGACGGCCCGTCTCCTGAGCCCGGAAGGATTACTCGTGGCCGTCTGTCGGACACCCTGGTTCCACGCTGACGAGGGCACGCGCCCCGTCGACGACTGAGGCGAGGTGGGTGATGCGGAGAGCTCGCGAGGCGAGCTTGGAAGCTCGTCGGAGCCGGGGATCACCGCGGACAGCAACTGGACACCGTATCGGCGCACACGGCCCGCTTCCCCCTCATAGGTGAGCACGTATCACCATCCGTCGTTGCCACCAGGGCGGGCTGGGCTATTCGCGGTCGAGGGCGAGAATGGACCATTCCCCGGGGATTCCCTTGAGCGTTCGCGTTCCTCGCGACGTATAGGTGTGACCGTCGCCGAGCGTCAGCTCCGCGACCGTACGTGAGACGAGGATCTCCCGGGCGTCTGCTTCGGCGGCGATGCGCGCCGCCAGATGGACGGCGATGCCACCGACGTCGCCGTCCGGCCGCCGTTCGATCTCGCCGAAGTGGATGCCGACCCGCAGGGCCACATCGAGCATCCCAACGTTGCCGATCAGCTGTCGAGCGGCGGCCAGGGCAGCCCCCGGGCGCGCGAACTCGATGAGGTGACCGTCGCCGGTCTGCTTGACGACCCGTCCTCGCTCTTCGTTGACGACGCGAGCCACGAGCTCGTCGAGGCGCTGGAGCGTGTCCCTCCAGACGGTGTCGCCCCGTTCCGACGCCGTGCGCGACGAGTCGACGATGTCCGTGAACACCACGGCGGCGAGGTCTCGTGTCGCTCCCGTAGACGGTCGGGTCCCGGTGATGAACTCGTGGATGTCGCTGTCCCACTCGCCCCAGTTGAAGAACGACGATGGCCGCAGCAGGTAGGTCGCGTCCGGAATCGCGGACGCGACGGCTTCGGAGTGCTCTGGTGTGATCGCCCGGATGTCCCCGGTGTGGATCACGAGCGTCGGCACGGAGATCTTCGGGAGCAACGAAGTGACGTCATGACGGAGAAGCGCTCGCAAGAGCGCACCGGCCACGTCCGGCGTCCCCACGATCCGTTCGCTCTGGCTCGCCGTCCAGCGCCGTGACGGCTCGAGTTCCATGCCGGTGCCCCGTGCTCTGACCTCACCCGTGCCCCAGTTGTCGATCACCATGGCGACGTGCTCCTCCGGATCGAGTGAGTCCGGTGCACGTGCCGAGGCGTTCAAGAGCACCATCCGGTCGAGGTGGCGGGCATTGTCAGCGGCATAGGCAAGCGCCGCGGGAGTTGCCCAGGTCGTCGCGATCAGCACCGTCGGCGGCGACGCCAGCTCGGCGACGACAGCTCCGATGTCGAAGCAGAGTTCGTCGAGCTCACCCACTTGACGTAACGGGAGTCGCTCGGATGAGCCGACGCCTCGATAATCGAAGATCACCACCGTGCCGAGCGATGCGAGTGAATCCCAGAGTTGCAGGTCGCCCGGAAGCGACCAGCGACTCTCGATCGACAGCGTGGGTGGCGACGTCCACACGATGGTGCGCTCGCCATCGCCGAACCGTTGATAGGCGATCGCTCCACGTTCCGTACGGAGGTACCGAACGTCGGGAATGTCCACGTCGAGACCCTACTCCGATGTTCGAGATTCATCCCCGGGCGAACGGTGGAGACCATTCGACGTGACGACTCGGGTCACATCGCCCGGCAACGCGTACCATTTGTGCTCGGCCGCATGACGGCCATCGGAGCCTAAGTGAAGGGCTGGGCGTGATCTGTGCCGCGTGTGGCGAAGCGAACCGCGAAGCTGCGCGGTTCTGTGACGGGTGTGGAGAGCCTCTTTCGTCGCGTTGCGCCACGTGCGAGAACGAACTCCGTCCAGGCGCGCGGTTCTGCGATGGCTGCGGTGTGGCCGTGGACGACGCGCCGACGGAGGTAGCGCCGAAGGTCGACGGAGCCCGCAAGGTCGTGACGCTGGTGTTCGCGGATCTGGCCGGTTCCACCAGCCTCCAGGAGCGCATGGACGCCGAGTCGGTCCGTCGGGTGATGGACCGTTTCTACGACGTCATGCGGGAGGCGATCACCTCGCATTCCGGCACGGTGGTGAAGTTCATGGGCGACGGCCTCATGGCCGCCTTCGGGGTCCCCACGGTGGCGGAGGACGACGCGGTGCGGGCGGTGCGGGCGGCGGCGGCCATGCAGGAGGCGTTCGTGGCCGTGGCCGAGGAGGTCAGCCGGGAGTGGGACGCCCACGTGGGACTCCGGGTCGGGGTCAACACCGGCGAGGTCGTGGTGGCCGAGGGCGAGGACGACGTGGTGGGCGACGCTGTGAACGTCGCCGCGCGTCTCGAGCACGCCGCCGGCGAGTCGCAGGTGCTGGTGGGCCAGGAGACGTGGCGACTGACCCGCGACCTGTTCACGTTCGACGAGGTTCCCGCGCTCGAGTTGAAGGGGAAGGCCGAGCGGGTTCCCGGCTACCGGCTCGTATCGCTCACGCCGCCCGCGGCCGAGGACCTCTCGCCCTTCGTCGGTCGCGATCGCGAGCTGGGCTGCCTCACCGACGTCTTCGAGACCGCCGTCGAAGGAAGGCGGGCCCAACTCGTCACCATCGTCGGTTCGCCCGGGTTGGGGAAGAGCCGGCTGGTGCGAGAGCTGGCGCGACGCCTCGGCTCCCGGGCCCGGATCTTCGAGGGCCAGTGTGAGGTGAGCGGGGCCTCCACCTTCGCGCCCGTCGCCGAGGTGCTCCGGCAGGCGGCGGCCATCGACGAGACGGCCTTGGCCGACGACGTGGTGACGGCGCTGGCGGGCGTCTTCCCGGAAGGTGACGACGACGCCGAGCGCATCGCCACGGCCACCGCCACCGTCCTCGGGGTGGGCGGGGCCGCGTCTCCAGAAGAGACCTTCTGGGCCATCCGGCGGGTGATCGAGCAAGTGGCGCAGCCCCAACCGGCGGTGGTCGTGTTCGACGACGTGCACTGGGCCGAGCCGATGTTCCTCGACCTGCTCGAGCACCTGGCCGACTGGATTCGGGAGGCGCCCGTGCTCCTCGTGGCGCTCGCTCGGCCCGAGATCCGCGACGTGCGGGCGGCGCTGGCCGACTCGGCCGGCACCCCCTCGGATGTGATCGTGCTCGACGCCCTTCCCGACGACGAGGGGATGCGGCTGGCCTCCAAGCTCCTCCAAGGTCATCCCCTCGACGGTGAGGTGGCGGCACGGCTGCTGGCCTCGGCTGAGGGCAACCCCTTGTTCCTCCGTGAGCTGGTGAAGATGCTGTTCGACGACGGCGTGCTCCACTTGGAGGACGGGGTGTGGGTGGCCGCCGAAGGGGCCGAGGTTGACGTGCCCCCGACCATCAATGCCCTCCTGGCGGCCCGCATCGAGCGTCTGGGAGACGACGAGCGATCGGTTGTCGAGCGGGCGTCGGTGGTGGGCCAGCAGTTCTTCCGTGGCGCCGTGTCGACACTGTCCACGCCCCCCGTCGCCGCCCAGATCGACGCCCACCTCGAAACCCTCCGGCGCAAGGAGGTCGTCGAGCCCGAGGGCACCTACTGGATCGACGAGCCGGTCTTTCGCTTCCACCACGGCCTCATCCGCGACGCGGCGTATCGCCGGCTGCTGAAGGAGGCCCGGGCCGAGCTGCACGAGCGGGTCGCCGACTGGCTGGCCCTCAAGGCCGGTGACCTCGTCGGCGAGCACGAGGAGGTCATCGGGTTCCACCTCGAGCAGGCCCACCAATACCGGCGTGACCTCGGAGGGGCGGAAGCCGCCGCTGCGCTCGGCGAGCGAGCCGCCGCCCACCTCGGTGCTGCCGCCCGCCGGTCACTCGACCGCGACGACCTGCGATCGGCCGCCGCCCTCATGGGCCGGGCGGTGGCATGTCTACCCGCCGACCACGCACGGCGCGCCGAGCTGCTCGTCGATCGTTGCGAGGCGCTCCTCGGCTTGGGTGAGGTCACGGTCGGAGCCGAGGCGCTGGCCGAGCTGCAGGCGGCGGCCGAGGCGTCGCCCCGGCTTGCCGCATGGGCCGAGGCCTTCGCCGCGCAGCTCGCCAGCTTCTCCGAGCCCGGGGAACTCCCGGCCTGGGTGGGCCGGGCCGCTGCCGCCGCTGATCGCTTCGAGGAGCTCGGCGACCCGGTCGGGACGGCCAAGGCGGCCGCCGTCCACGCCTCGATCTTGGCTCGGTTGGGACACATGGCGGCGTGCGAGACGGCCCTCGACCGGGCGCTGGCCGCGGCTCGCGAGGCGGGCGACCGCCGGCGGGCGAACGGCGTGCTCGCAGGAGCGCCGGTAGCGGCGCTGTGGGGACCGAGCCCGGTCACGAGGGCGGCCGGGCGCTGTCTCGACGTCGTCCGGGTACTGCGCATCACCACCGACTCGCCTCCGGTCGAGGCGGTGGCCTTGCGGGCCCAGGGCGTGCTGGAAGCCTTCCGGGGGCGGTTCGACGCCGCCCGCCGCCTCGTCACCTCGTCGGCTCGCACGCTGGAGGAGCTGGGTCTGCGGCACGGGATGCTCCAGACCCAGCTCTTCACCGGCTTGGTCGAGTTGGCGGCCGACGACCCGGAGGCGGCGGAGGCCCCCCTCCGTGAGGCCTATGACGGGTTCCGAACCCTGGGCGTTGGGGTGGACGCCGCCCAGGCCGGAGCGCTCCTTGCCCGGGCCTGCCTGGCCCAGGGTCGCGACGACGAGGCGCTCGAACTGACGCAGGAGAGCGAACGCTTGGGCGGGCACGACCTGAAGACCGCCATCGCTTGGCGGGCCGTTCGGGCCGAGGCGCTGGCCCGGCGTGGGGAGGGCGACGAGGCCCTCCGGTTGGCCCGCGACGCAGTCGCCATCGCCGCCGAGACCGACGCCCTCGTCGACCACGCCGATGCCCGGCTTGCGCTGGCCACGGTGCTGGCGGCGGGCGGGGATACGGAGGAGGCGACGACCGAGGCCCGCCGGGCGGCGGAGCTGTATGAGGCAAAGGGGGCGACGGCGCTCGTCGAGTGGGCGCAGCGGCTCGCGGGCGGCCGGCCCGCATCTCGCGGCAATGTCGAGACCCGGGAGGCGCCGGCGACCGAGGCCCTGTCCAACTTTGCGACCGAGGCCTTCGAGGCCTACGCGGGTCTGGTGCCGGAGAAGGACGTCGAGGGCATCGTGGCTCTGGTCGCCCCTGACTATGTGCTCGAGGAGCGTGGGCCCAGTGCTCAGACAACGATCTCGGGGCACGAGGGGGTGAGGCAGGCGCTTCGGGTGATGTTCGAGGTCGACTGCCGCGTCGAGTTCGACGTGCTGGCGACCCGGCTCTCCCGCCTGTCGCTCGTCGACGTCATGGTCGACGTGCGGGACCCGTTGGGCGGCGAGGCCGAGCACCCGGTGCTGCGCTTGGATGAGACCGACGAGCACGGACTTCTCGTCCGCACGATCCACTTCGCCCCTGATGACGTCGACGCCGCCTACGACGAATTGGACCGGCGTTTCGTCACCATCGCCGGGGTGCCCGACGGCGGCTTCATCAGGGCGCAACGCGTGCTTGCCGAGGCGTACGCGAGCGGAGATCCGGAGAGGATTCTTGATGTGGTGTTTGCCTCACCTGACGTTGAGGTCGTCGACCACCGCCGTGTCGGCTGGGGCCGCATCACTGCCGCCGAGTACGCCGGGTTGGTGGCTGGCACGAAGGAGCTGGTCTCCGTGACCGAGCTACGTCGGGTCGCCGTCTTCCGTTACGGCCCGCCGTTCGCGGTGGCGCGCCAGCGCCTTCGCGGGACGGGCGCCGAGGGCGAGGCGTTCGAGATGGTGACCGACGCCGTGACGAAGACCCAGGGCGGGCGCATCGCGTACATGGAGATGTACGACCCCGAGGACCTGGAACGGGCCCTCGCCCGCTTCGACGAGTTGACCGGTGATGGCGAGTCGACGCTCACCAATGCGGTCACGTCCGTGTGGGACCGGTACCGAGCCCTCTTCCCGCGTCACGACGTCGACGGCATTGTGGCGACGGTCAGCGCCGACTACCGGCTCGAGGAACGGCAGCACCACGCGCAATTCGCCACGATCGGGCGCGACGGGTTCCGGGACCTGTTGGAGGCGCTCTTCCACGGGGAGTTCAGGGGGGTCGAGACCGAGGTCCTCGCCACCCGGGGGAACCGCCTGGCGCTGGTCCGCGTCGTGTGGCACGTCCGTGCCCAGGGGGGCGGCGATGCCGACGTGGTCCACCTCCGGGTCGACGAGGCCAACGCTGAAGGTCTCCTCACCGCCAGCATGGTCTTCGACGCCGACGATCTCGACGCCGCCTACGACGAACTCAACCGGCGGCTCGCGGACCACGTCGAACCCTCGTGCCGCCCGATCGTCGAGGCGGTCGCTGAGTGCCGCCGTGCCCTCAACGACCGCGACTGGGATGGTCTGAAGGCGCTCCTGGCCGACGACTTCGTCCATGTGAGCGACCCGCTCACGCCGTCTGGTGTGCTCGGGGAGCTGGATGCAACGACACTTGTCGGGCAGCTCGCAGATCTGGTCGACAAAGCCCCCGACCACGAGTGGTATGACGCGGAAACCCTCCGCGTGGCTCCCGGCGGAATCCTTCACCGTCGAGGTGGTTCCGGTACCGCCCTCGGGGGCATTCGCTACGACCGCCTCGTCTATGCCCTCGAGATGTTCCGGGAGGGCAAGTTCTGGCGGACCGAGATCTTTCACGAGTCGAAGCGGGCCGAAGCCCTGGCTCGCTTCGACGAGCTGGCGGGGGGGCAACCCCCCGCCCCCCACGCCGACAGTCTTGCGGCACGGGCCTGGGATCGGGGCCGTCGGGCGACGGAGGCCGGCGACGTCGACGGTCTGCTCGCCTTGATGGCCGATGACGTCACCTACGAGGAACGGACGCGTACGAGTGGACTCTTCGAGCCGCTGCGGGGCAAGGAAGCGTTGGCGGAGATGTATTCGATCGTGTTCACCGGTCGGGTCCACTTCCCCCGCTTGGAGGTCCTCGCCACCCGAGGCGCCCGTCTCGTGCTCACGAAGGCCACGCTGCGCTGGACCGACGGCCGCGGGCAGACGACGGAGCATGCCCACCTGCGGCTCGACGAAACTGACGAGGCCGGCCTGATCGTGGCCTCAATCCTCTTCGAGGCCGACGACCTCGAAGCCGCCTATGACGAGCTCGACCGGCGCTTTCTCGGCCATGTGGGAGCCGAATGCCGCCCGATCCTCAAGGCGAGCGCCGCTCGGCGCCGGGCTCTCAATGCCCGCGACTGGGAGGGTCTCGAGGCTCTCCTCGCCGAGGACTTCGTGAGCGTGACCGACCAACGCCTCGTCGGGACCGGTGACGAAGACGCCGCGGCGGTCGTGCGGGCTTTGGCCGACATCGTCGACCACGTAGCGTCCGATGCGGTCTTCTACGACGTGGAACTCCTCGGCCTTGCTCCCGATCACGTGCTGCACCGGATGAGGTCGTGGGGAACCGGAATCGAGGGGGGCACCTACGAGGTCGTGACGTACCACCTCGAGGCATTTCGCGGCGGTCGGATCCATCGCGTTGAGTCGTTCGACGAATCGAAGCGAACAGAAGCGTTGGCACGATTCGACGAGCTGAGGGCGGGGCAGACCCCCGATCTCCATGTCGGCAACCTCGCTCTGGCGGCCGAGGCTCAGGCGAGGGAGGCGGTGCGGGCCGGCGATCTCGAAGGTGTGCTGGCGATGATGTCCGACGACATCATCTACGAGGAGCGCACCCGGACGGGCATGTTGGCTCCGCTCGAAGGGAAGGACACACTCACCGATATCTACGCCCGGGTGCTGACCGGCGACCTGGTGTTCCAGGCTGTCGAGGTGCTGGCGACGCGGGGCGATCGGCTCGCACTGCAGAAGGCGACGTTCTCCTGGCAGGACGACTCGGGAACGGAGACCGAACACCATCACCTTCGTCTCGACGAGACCGACGGCGACGGGAAGATCGTGGCCACGATCTTCTTCGAAGTCGACGACATCGACGCGGCACTGGACGAGCTGGACAAACGGTTCGTTGCCCACCTCCACGCGGCGTGTAGGCCGATCGTCGAAGCGTCGAGCGCCAACCGTCGTGCCTACAACGCGCGTGACTGGGAGGTAATGCGGTCGCTGCTGGCGAGCGACTTCGTGCTGGTGGACCAGCGGCCCGCGGGGTGGGGGCAGCTCGACGCCGACGCCTATATCGAGACGCTGCGAGGTTTCCTGCCCCTGGCCCCCGACGTCGTCATGTACAGCGTGGACTGCGGTCTCGTGGAACCCGATCGTGTCTTCGGCCGCACGGTCTCCCGAGGCACTGACGCCGACGGCGGGCCCTTCGAGGTGGCGTTCGACTTCCTCGGCCACTTCACCAACGGCGTCTTCCATCGGATCGAGATCTCCGATCCCTCACAACGGGACGAGGTCCTCGCTGATCTCCGGGGCACGAGGTCAGGCGATTCCGTCAAGGCGGGGCACGACAACTCCGCCCTCAGAGCCTGGGCGACGGGCCGGGAGGGCATGAGCGCGGGCGATGTCGACGCCATCCTCGCCACCACGACGAAGGAGCACGTCTACGAGGAGCGCCGGCGACCACCGGCCCGGTTCGTGCTCAACGGTCAGGAAGAGCTGGGGCAGATGCTGACGCGCATGCTCGCCGGGGGCGAGTGGACCATCGACGCCGACGTGGTCGCCACCCGGGGAGCCCGCCTCGCTCTCACCCGCAACAGGGCTCAATGGGTCGACCCATCAGGTGGGGTCACCGAGTACACCCACCTTCGCGTCGACGAAGCAGACGAGGCGGGGATGCTCACCGCCACCGTCGTCTTCGACTCCGACGACCTCGACGCGGCGATGGATGAGCTCGACGAGCGATACCTCGGCCACGTCGATCCGGCGTGCAAGCCCTTGCTGACGCACTTGCGTGACTCCCGGCGGGCGGTCAACGCCCGGGACTGGAACGCCCTGGGAGGAACGGCGAGCGACGACTTCCAACTCTTGGACCATCGCCTCACGGGATTCGGCGAGCGGGACGCCGATCAGTATGTGGAGGGCGTCCAATCGATGGTCGAGCTGGCCCCCGACGTCGTCTCTTGCACCGTCGAGATCCCTCGCCTTGCACCCCATTGCGCCCTCACCCGATCGAGGGCATGGGGTACAGACCCTGAAGGCGGGCCATTCGAGAACGTCGTAGATGTCGTGACCGTGTACTCCGACGGGCGGGTCCCCCGCATCGAGTTGTTCGATCCTGCGCAGCGGGAGCGCGCCGTCGCCCGATTCGAAGAACTCGTTGCCGACCAGTCCGCTGGCCCGGACCCCATCAACCTTGCTGTTGAGGCATGGGCTCGGGCTCGCGAGGCCATGCAGGCCGGCGACGTCGCCGGCGTCGTCGCGGCCATGGCCGAGGACGGTTCCTACGAGGAACGCAGGAGTACCCCGGGTCGCCTCAGACTCGTGGGACGCGAGCAGGTTGCCGAGATGCTGACCGTGATGGGGGTACCCCACGGTGCATGGAAGATCGATACCGAGGTCGTCGCCACGAGGGGGGCCCGACTCGCCCTCACGACGAACCGGTCCCGGTTGGAGGACTCGACGGGCGGGCTGACCGAGTACGAGAACTTCCGCATCGACGAGACGGATGAGGCGGGCTCGATCACCGCCACTGTCCTCCATGGCCCTGACGACTTGGAAGCCGCGATGGACGAGCTCGATGAGCGATACCTGGCTCACGTCGACGCCGATTGCGTGCCGTTGCTGCAAACCCTTACAGCCAGCCGGCAGGCATACAACCGCCATGACCTCGAGGCGCTGCGTGCGACCTTCAGCGACGACTACCGCTTGATCGACCATCGAACGGTCGGCTGGGGCGAGTGCGATCGCGACGCCCACCTCGACCGGGTGCGAGGGCTGCTCGCCCTGGCTCCCGACCTCGGAATCAGGTACGTCGAGGTCGTGCGCCTGTCACACCGAGTCGCGCTGGTCCGAACGATCGCAGGCGGCACCGACGAGAAAGGGGGCCCCTTCGAGTTCCACTTCGACATGCTTGCGGTGTACGGAGATGGCCGCGTCCGACGCCTCGAGTTCTTCGACGCGGAGGATCGCGCTCACTCGCTTGCCCGGTTCGAGGAGGTCGTCGCCGAGACATCGGAGAGCCTCGGCTCCGGCAACCTCGCCCTCCGGGCCTGGGAGCAATCGAAGCTCAACGTGTTGCACGGGGAGGTTGACCCCATCCTGGCCAACGTCGCCGAGGAATTCGTCTACGAGGAGCGCCGAGCCCCGCCGGCGCGCTTCAGGCTTACCGGGCGCACCGAGCTGGCCGGGATGCTGAAGACCATGGCCCGGCGTCCCGCGGCCCGGATCGACACCGAGGTCGTGGCCCTCCGGGGAGCGCGACTGGTGCTCACCAGGAATACTCTCCACGGAACCGACGCCCGCGGTGGCGGGGACTACGAAGCCCCCATCCTCCGTCTCGACGAGGCCGACGACGCCGGCCGTTTCGTCGCGACCGTTGTCTTCGAGCCGGAGGATCTCGACGCCGCCTTCGAGGAGCTTGACGCTCGGTTCCGCGCCCGGTTGCCCGCTGCCCACCAGGCGATGGTTGATCGCATCATCGAAGCTCGCCGGTCGTACAACGCCCACGACTGGGACGGGATGCGTCGCCAGCTCACCGACGACTTCGTCCTGGTGGACCACCGACCGGGTTGGTTCGGGACCCTGGACGCGGACACGTACATCGAACGCATGGCCGCCCTGCCGACCGTGGCATCCGACACCTCGATCGCCGTTGTCGAGGTTCCACATATCGCGCCGAACGCGGCGGTCATCCGCTGGTCGACGACGGGGACCGGCCAGGAGGGAGGCCCGTTCGAGATCACCTTCGACTCCGTGGCCGTCCGTTCCGGCGAGCGCATCTCGGGTTTGGAGTTCTTCGACGTCGCCGACCGAGACGAGGCCCTGAGGCGGTTCGAGGAGGCCGCGCGGCTCGACGACCCGGGACGAAGCCGGGGGTCGCCCAGCGACCTCATTTCTGCCCCGAACCAGGCCTTGCGCGTGATGGAGCAGATCCACGAGTGTGTGCGCACGGGCGATTTCGAGGGGATGGTGTCCCACCACGCCCCGGACATCGTTTTTGAAGAGCGCCGACAGACAATCAAGGAGGAATACGGGTCCGAGCAGCTGCAGGCATGGGGTGAATGGATGCGGGAGGCCGGCGTCCGGTACGAAGACGTGCGCTTCGAGGTCCTCGCGGTCCGTGGCGAGCGCCTGTGCCTCGGGCTTCAGACCTACCACGCCCGTGACGACACCGGCGGGGGCACCGAGATCTCCTGGCTCCTCGTGACCGAGCTCAATGACGAGGGCCTGGTCTCACGCTTCCTCATGCTCGAGCCCGACGATGCGATCGCCGCACACGTCGCGTTGGACGAACGGTACGACGCCCAACTCCCGCCCGACCACGCAGCCACACGGCAAGCTCTCTTCGAGAGCGGCTGGGCCTATCTCGACCGTGACTGGGAGCGGTTCCGAGCCAGCCTCTCCGAGGACTTCGTCTTCGTGGATCACCGTCCGGCGGGTTGGGGCGTCTGCGATGCCGACACCTACATCGAGCATCTCTCGAGCTTGATGGGCCTCGCTCCGGACGTGGACCTCTTCACGCCCGAGATCCCCGGGCTCACGGCCGGCGCGGCCCTCTTCCGCACGGTCTCACGGGCCACCGGGCCCGCGGGCGGAGAGGTCGAATTCGTCATCGATCACGTGTCGACGGTTTCGGACGGCCGTGTAACGCGGGAGGAGTTCTTCCCGCCCGAGCGCCGGGACGACGCCATCCGGCGGTTCGAAGAGGTCGCGCGGCTCGCCGACGCCGGGTCGGCGGTGCGCATGTGGCAGCGCTCCATGTGGGCCCAGCAGGCGAACGACGAAGGTGCGTTGGCTGCCATGGCGGCGGAGGCGGCGCCCGGGTATCGCTTCCACGACCACGTGGCGGGTGCCGTGCTCGACGCGGCCGAGCACCACGAGAGCATCCGCCTCGTGGCGGCGATGGACGGGATATCGCTCGACTGGCACCCGGTCCTCGACCTCGATCACGTAGCCGTGGTGGGTGTCAGGCACCGTTGGTCCGCTCCCACCCAGCGGTCCGATCCGTGGGCCGACGCGGGGGGTGGTGATTCCGAGGACCTCTTCATATGCGTGCTCGATGAGTCGGAACGACCTCTCGAGATCCACCGGTTCGCCGAGGATCAACTGCACCGCGCCTTCGCCGTGGCCGAGGAGCGCCATGCCGAGATCGCATCCGATCCTGAGGAGGCGGCAGCCTCCCGTCGGTTCGCCCGCATCTGGAACCTCATCGACGCCTACAACCGTGATGACTGGGCGGCCCTGCGCGAAATGTGGGCCGACGACCTGGTCACCGTCGACCACCGCCCGGCGGGCTGGGGCACGATCGAGGGCGGCGACCGCTATGTCGAGGTGCTCCAGGGCCTGGCCGAGGTGGCTCGTGAACGGCGTTGGGTGATCCAGGACTTGTTGTACCGCGGCGGGCGCGGCCTGGCCGCCCGCTGGAGCGTGACGGGTACCGACCACGAGGGCGGCCCCTTCGAGATCCTCCTTCTCGTGGCCTTCGGCTTCGACGACGAGGGCAGGGTGAGCCGCCAGGAGATCTTCCCGGTCGACCGCCTCGACGACACGGTCGCGGTTGCACGGGTCCTCGAGGCCGATTCGCCGTGAGTGCCAGCCTTACCGATGCGCGAGCGGCGGTCGAGGAGTACGACTGGGGTACGGCGCTCCGTTCGTTCCGTGAGCTGGATGCCGATGACCGTCTCAGCGCCGCCGACCTGGAACGCTATTCGGAGGCGGCTCTCTGGACCGGCGACGTCGAGGGCGCTGTCTCGGTGATGGAGCGTGCCTTCAAGGCGCATCTGGAAGGGGAGGACTCCCGCGGGGCGGCCAGGGCGGCCATCGAGCTGTGCATCGCGCACGCCGTCCGGGGAAGCGGTGCGGTGGCGTCGGGTTGGGGCGAACGCGCTTTCAAGCTGCTCGAGTCGGAACCCCCGTGCTCGGAGTGGGCGCGGCTCCTCGTCATCGCCGGCAGCCGGGCTCTCCGGGTCGAACACGACCCTCCTGTCGCCGCCGACTTCTTCGAGCAAGCGATCGCCATGGCGCGAGACGCCGGTGACGGGAACACGCAGGCGCTCGGTCAGGTTCACCTGGCGCATGCCCTCGTGCAGCAGGGAATGCCGGACGAGGGCACGCGGCTGATCGACGAAGCCATGACGGCGGCGATCTGCGGAGAACTCGACCCGGTCACGACGGCGCGTGTCTACTGCTTCACGATCAGCCTGAGCCAGGCCACCGGCGACGTCCGCCGGGCTCGTGAGTGGTCCGACGAGGCGATCCGCTGCTCGACCCGGCCAGGGATGGCCGACTTTCCCGGTGACTGCCGACTGCATCGAGCGGAACTCACCCGTCTCCAGGGCGACTGGGACGCCGCCCAAGCAGAGATCGAGCGGGCGATCCCCGAGATGGAGCAGTGGGATCGCCACCACGTCGCGCAGGGGTGGTACGAGCTGGGAGAAATCGCGCTGAGGCGGGGTGACCGGGACGCCGCCGCCGAGGCCTTTACCCGGGCGACCGGCGAAGGCCATGACGGGCTCCCGGGCCTGGCCCACCTTCGCCTTCTCGAAGGGGACCCGGCCTCGGCCGAGGCCATGCTGGCCGGCGCGCTGGAATCCCTCGGCCAATCCGATGCCCCCCGCCAGGCCCAGCTGCTCCCTGTGCTGGTCGAAGCGTGTCTCGCCGCCGGCCACGAGGATGAGGCCCAGGTGGCACTGACTCGCCTCGAGGAGTTTTCGTCGCAGTACCAGACCATCGGCCTCAGGGCGGCGGCAGCCACGGCCCGGGCGATCGTGGCGCTCGCTGACGGAGACGGGGAAGCAGAAGGAGCGGCCCGAGCGGCCCGAGAGGCCATCTCCCTGTGGCGGGAAGCGGAAGCGCCCTACGAGACGGCGGTCGCCCAGCTCTTGCACGCCGAGGCGTGCCGCCGTCTCGGTCAGACGTCGCTCGCCCGGCACGAAGCCGAGGCGGCGCGGGCCGTCTTCGACGGGCTCGGCGCGGTTCGGGATCGAGCGCGGGCGCAGGCCCTCCTCACGCTCGACGACGACAGCGAGGCGCAAGACCGAGCCCCCTTCACGTTCATGTTCACCGACGTCGTCGACTCGACGAAGCTGGTGGCGGCTATGGGCGACACCCAATGGTCGAACGTCATCGGCCAGCACAACCGGACGATTCGGTCGCTGCTCGATGCTCATCGCGGGACGGAGGTGAAGCAGCGCGGGGGCGGGGACGGGTTCTTCGTGGTGTTCGACGAGCCTGCCCACGCGGTGGCCTGCGCACTGAGCATCCAGAGCGACTTCGCGCGTCACCGGGCTCAGCACGGCTTCGCCCCTCACGTTCGCATCGGTGTCCACCGCGCCCAGGCCACCCACCGCGACGGCGACTACTTCGGCCTCGGGGTCCACGCCGCCGCTCGGGTGGCTGAGTCGGCGGGCGCCGACGAAGTCGTGGTCAGCGTGACCACGCTCGACGGAATCGATGCCGGGCAGGAGCCGACGCGCCGCGAATCCCGGGCCATGAAGGGTCTACCCGAACCCGTCGAGGTCGCCGTCTTCGGGTCGTCGGCGATGGGCGACGCCCATCGCCAGGCTGGTCGGCGGTGACGATGTCGACGACCAGAGGGGAGACGACCACCCGACTCCGGGGGAGACTCGCGGGAGCGGCCCGCCGCGGTGTCGGGCGCGGTCACATCGACTCGACGGCCGGCGTGATCCGACTTCTCGAGCGTGCCGAATGGGCCAGCAAGGTCCGCTGGCCGACCGAGGAGCAGATCGCCGCGGCCTCCACCGCATAGGCCGCTCGTCCTGCACTGCGTCACCTACGGGCCGACGGATGGCCGTTCGACGACGTCTCGCTCCACGAGGGCGAACGCGTCGTCACCGGCGGCCGTACGTCACCGCGTGCACCGGCGTCACGTCGACGGCGCCGACATTCTCGAACCCGTGCTTCTCGAGGAGGGCGACGAACTCCTCAGTCGGCATGAGCTGGTCGTCGATGAGCGCCTCGAAGAACTGGACGCCGCTCATGATCCGACCGGGCACGGTGCGCAGCCCCTCGTGATCGGCTGGGAACGGGAAGTCGGAGATGACGAACAGCCCGCCCGGACGCAGCGCACGGCGGACGTTCTCGGTGACGGCGTCGATGTCCCGGCATTCGTGCATCGACACGTTGATGGTGACCATGTCGAACTCCTCGGAGAAGTCGAGGTCCTCGAGGGGGCTCTCGACCAGCTCGACCCGGTCGCCGAATCCCGCGGCATCGACGGTCTCGGACGCCCGCTTCAGCGAGAAGGCGTCGCCGTCGATGCCGACCACCGACGCCTCCGGGAAGTGCTCGAGGAGGCGCGTGATCGCGTAGCCCGTCCCGCAGGCCAGCTCCATCACCCGGGCGCCGTCCTCGAGCTTTTGGACGGCGCCATCGATCTCACGCAGCGCGCCGGGGATGAGCCGGTTGTTGAACGCTCCCCCGGTCCCCGCCACGCTCTCGATGAACCCCGGGCTCACCCGGTCCCACCACGTGCGCTCGCCGGATGAGAAGTTCTCCGCGAAACGATCGAACACCTCGGGCTCGGTGAGCACCCGGAACAGTGCCCCGATGTAGCCCGGCGACGTCTGGTCGAGCAGCAGCGTGTCGAGGTGGGGCTGGAGCACGTAGCGTCCGGTCGCCTCGTCGTGGTCGACGACCTCGGCGGCGTGGGCCGCACGGCACCAGACCCCGGTGTAAAAGGCGTCGCCGTCGACGGCGGCGGCGAGATCCTCGGTGCTCATGCCCTCGGGGTTGCGGGCCAGCGCCTCGATCAGCCCCTGTTCGAGACCGACCTCGATCGTCCGCGCGCCCACGTACCCGGCGGCGTGGGCCAACAGCTTGGGGGCCTGGTCCTGGGGCGTCGGGTCGGCCATCGTCATCTCCCTCATCATCCCGGTCTGCGGACGCTCGCGTGTCGGCCATGGTCGGCAACGCGGCGGCGTCGGTCAAGATCGTCTCGATCCGACGATCAGATGATCTCGAGCGACGTGTCCACGGGCACTGCGTTGGCGATGATGTCGCGCACCGGCGAGGTGTCCTGGACGTAGGTGCACAGGTCGGTGAGCTGCTCGTCGGTCGCGTTGGGGCTCGATACCCGCCCCGTGACCCGGATCTCGTTGAAGCCGGCCCGGGGGCCGTCGAGACCGAGGAAGGTGCGGACGTCGATGTCGCCTTCGACCTCGTAGTCCATGCGGGTGAGTTCGATGCCCTGCGCGGCTGCGTTGGCCACGTAGCCGACCGCGTAGCAGAACCCGAGAGCCTGCAGGACCAGCTCCACGG
>CAZTOV010000046.1:0-16355 GCA_964615175.1 uncultured Burkholderiales bacterium | reverse complement strand
ACTTCGAGAAGTTCCTCGTCTCGTCCGACGGCGAGGTCGTGGCCCGGTTCCGCACAGGCATCGACCCCGAGGACCCGCAAGTCGTCAAAACCATCGAGTCTCAGCTCGACACCTGAGTCCCCACCTCCCGTCGAACTTTGGGGGCGGGTACCCCGTATAGGTGGTCAAGCCTCCAAAGTTCGCTGAGGGGGACGGGGAACGTCAGCGCGGCGTGACGGACTGGAGGTCGGCCCACACCGACTCGACCTGGGCCGCGAGTTCCTCGAGCGTGCCCCCGTTGTCGAGCACGTGGGTGGCGATGGCCCGGCGGTCGGCATCGGACGCTTGGCGCGCCATGCGCGCCTCGGCATCGGCCCGGTCCATACCCCGCTCCTCGAGCCGTTGTAGCCGAATCTCGCGAGGCGCTTCGACCACGAGGACCGCCTCGTAACCGGCCGCCCGCTCGGGGTCGCCCTCGGCGAGGAGCGGCACGTCCATCACCACGATGGCGTCGTCGGGAGCCTCCGAGACGCGCCGCATCATCTCCTCGCCCACCTTGGGGTGGGTGATGTCGTTGAGGGCTCGGCGGGCGTCGTCGTCGCGGAAGACGATGTCGGCGATGCGGCCCCGGTCGAGGGTGCCGTCGTCGGACACCACGCCCTCGCCAAAACGTTCGACGATCTCGTCGAAGCCGGCCGTGCCGGGTTCGACGACGTCACGAGCCACCTGGTCGGCGTCGACGAGGACCGCGCCCCGATCGACCAACATCTGCGCGACCGTCGACTTGCCGGAGCCGATGCCCCCAGTCAGTCCGACAAGGAGCACGGGTCGGTTCAGGTGGTGGGCTCTTCGGGGGGCTGCTCGGCGGGGGCCGGGGCGGCCTCACCCTCGGGCGCCTCCGGAGCAGCCTCGCCGGCCTCGGGCGGGGGCGGAGGAGGCGACGACTCGCCCTCCGGAGCAGCCTCGCCGGCGTCGGGCGGGGGCGGAGGAGGCGACGACTCGCCCTCGGGCGCGCCTTCCTCGGCACTCCCCTCGACCGGTGCCGCGGCGCCCTCGCCCTCAGCCTCACCTTCGGCCTCGTCCTCGTGAACACCCTCGAGCTCGGGGCCGATGTAGTTCCCGTGCTCGTCGAAGGCGTGCTCCCCGTAGACGTCGCGGTACTCCTCGGCCACCTGACCGCCCTCGGCGGCCTGCTTGATCGAGAGCGAGATGCGCCGCCGGTCGAGATCGATGTCGATGATCTTGACCCACAGCTCCTCGCCTTGCTTCACGACCTGGTCGGGGGTCTCGACGTGCTCCTCGGCCATCTCGGAGATGTGCACGAGGCCCTCGATCCCCTCGCCGACCTGGACGAAGGAGCCGAACGGCACCAGCTTGGTGACCCGCCCGTAGACCAGCTCGCCCACGCTGTGCCCGTTGGCGAACTCGAGCCACGGGTCCTGCTGGGTCGCCTTCAGCGACAGCGAGATGCGTTCGCGATCCATGTCGACGTCGAGCACCTCGACCTCGACCTCGTCGCCGACCGAGACGACCGAGCTGGGGTGGTCGACGTGCTTCCACGACAGCTCGGAGACGTGGACGAGCCCGTCCATGCCCCCGAGGTCGACGAAGGCGCCGAAGTTGACCACCGACGAGACGGTGCCCTTGCGCCGCTCACCCGGCTTGAGGTTCTGGAGGAACTCGTCGCGCTGTTCCTTCTGCGTCTCCTCGAGCCATGCGCGCCGCGACAACACGACGTTGTTGCGGTTGCGTTCCAGCTCAATGATCTTGCAGGTGAGTTCGCGGCCCACGTAGGGCTGGAGGTCGCGGACCCGTCGCAGCTCGACGAGCGAGGCGGGGAGGAACCCGCGCAACCCGATGTCGATGATGAGACCGCCCTTGACGACCTCGATGACCGGCCCGGTGACGACCTCTTCCTTCTCCTTCAGCTCTTCGATCTTGCCCCACGCCCGCTCGTACTGGGCGCGCTTCTTGGAGAGGATGAGGCGGCCGTCGGCGTCTTCCTTGGTGAGGACGAGAGCCTCGACCTCTTCGCCCAGGCTGACGACCTCCTCGGGGTCGACGTCGTTGCGGATCGAGAGTTCCTTGAGCGGGATGACGCCCTCGGACTTGTAGCCGATGTCGAGGAGGACCTCGTCCTTGTCGACCTTGACGATCTTCCCCTTCACCAGGTCGCCGTCGTCGAACGACACCATGGTGTCGTCGATGGCGTCGGCGAAGGCACCGTCGAGGTCGTCGTGGGCGACGATGTCCTTGGGCTGGTACTGCTCGCCCGGCTTGGGCGGCGTGATCGACGACTCGGACCGGACGTCTTCGGCGAGGTCAGGACCCGCCTCGTCGGACTCGCCCGAGCCGTCATCCGACGCTTCTGGAGCCTCGGGGGGAGCCTCGGGGGCCTCGGGGGGAGACTCAGGGGCCTCGGCGGGGGCTTCGGGGGCCGGGGCGGGAGGACCGCCGGCGTCGGCCGTCTCCGGGGTGTCGGGCGGAGGTGCCTCGGGGGCCTCGGCTTCGCCTGCGGGGGCTTCCTCGGCTTCGGTCGGGGAAGTGGTCTCGGTCGTCGTGGGCTCGTCGGACATGAACTCTCGCTTACTGGGACTGGTCGGATGGTGGACAGACTTCGGCCCCGCAAAGGGAACCGGAGACCCGAATGGGTCCCCTCCAGCGTACCTGTCGCGATGCGGAGCGGCGACTCCTACCCGGTTACCGGGCCGGGGATGCAGGCCAACAGGAGGAATTCGGCGCAGTCGAGGTTCGGCGAGGCGGCTTCGTAACGGCCCGGAGCCACACCGTGCACACGCACGTCGGCGAGGTGGTGACGCTGGGCGAGGAGCCGGAGTTCGCGGGGCGTCCAGCACGACGTCCAGAGGTCGAACGAGCGCTCGTTCCCCTCGGGGCCCCGCACCGTGGCCTCCTCGTGGTTGACGCCCCGTCCGGCGTCGAAGGAGTCGTGATCCTCGAGGAACCGCACCTGGAAATAGGCGGAGAACGCGCTCACGGCCAGGGCACCTCCCGGCTTCCCGGCCCGAACGAGATTGGCGAACACGGCGAAGTCGTCGGCTTCGTCACGCGGGAGGCCGAAACCGCCCTGGCAGAGAGAGATGACGGCATCGAAGTCACCGTCGAAGGTGAGGTCGGCGGCGTCGCCGACCTCGAACGTGCAGGTCTCGAGATCCTGGTCGATGGCGGCCCGACGGGCCAGGTCGATGAAGTCGTCGGAGATATCGATGCCGGTGACGTGAGCCCCGCGTCGAGCGAGCGCGAGGGCGTGGCGGCCGGGGCCACATCCGACGTCGAGCACCCGTTGCCCCGGCTCGAGGCCCAGCGCGCGCCACAGGAATTCGACCTCCTGGGTCGTTCCCTTGGTGAACGCGTTGCGCAGGTAGGCCGGCCCGAGGAACTCGGCCACGGGCTGGAACCAGTGCGACTCGCTCACCGACGGCACGCTATCCGCCACCGACGCGCCGGAACCCACCCGTCACCGGCACTCAGCGACCTCGCGCGCCAACCTGGAGCGCGTCAGGTGATGGAGGGCCGCCGAGACGGACGCCGTGCGTCAGCCCTTGGCGTCGGCCCACGTAGGGCCGGTGTGGGCGTCGACCTTGAGGGGGACCCGCAGCTCGGCGGCTGCCTCCATGACTTCGACCACGAGGGCCACGGCGTCGTCGACCTCGGCGTCGGGCACCTCGAACACCAGCTCGTCGTGGACGGTGAGGAGCATCCGGGTCTCGAGGGAGCGGGCCGACAGCTCGCGATCGAGGTCGATCATCGCCAGTTTGAAGATGTCGGCCGCGGTCCCCTGCACGGGAGCGTTCTGGGCCATCCGCTCCCCCATCTGGCGGATGCGGAAGTTGTCGGACGACAGCTCCGGCAGCATGCGGCGACGTCCGAACAGGGTCGTCGTGTAGCCCTTCGTGCGGGCGTCCTTCACCGTCTCGTCCATGAACGCCGCCACGTTGGGGAACGACTCGAAGTACGAATCGAGGATCTCGCGGGCCTCCTCGGTCTCGATGCCGAGGCGCTGGCCGAGCCCGTAGGCCTCCATGCCGTAGGCGAGGCCGTAGTTCACGACCTTGGCGAAGCGGCGCTGGCCGTCGTCGACCGCCGCCTCCTCGACGCCGAACACCGCCGCTGCCGTGATGGTGTGGATGTCGGCGTCGCGCTCGAACGCCTCGATCAGGCCGGGGTCATCGGCGAGGTGGGCGAGCACCCGCAGTTCGATCTGCGAGTAGTCGGCGGCGAGCAACTCGTTCCCGGCCTCGGCCACGAACGCCTTGCGCAGGACCCGGCCGTCGGCGGTGCGGATGGGGATGTTCTGGAGGTTGGGCCGCTCGCTCGAGATCCTCCCGGTGGTGGTGCCGGTCTGCTTGAAGGTGGTGTGGATCCGCCCGTCGTCGGCCACCAGCGGCGGGAGGGCGTCGGCGTAGGTCGAACGCAGCTTCTCGACCTCGCGGTACCGGAGCAGTTGCTCGACGATCGGGTGCTCCTCGCTCAACCGCTCGAGGGAGTCGGCGTCGGTCGACGGCTCACCCTTGGGCGTGCGCTTCACCGGCGTGAGGTCGAGGCGGTCGAAGAGCACCTCGCGAAGCTGTTTGGTCGAGTTCACGTTGAACGGCTCGCCGGCGTGGCCGTGGATCTCGCTCTCGAGCCGGTCGCGCTCCTTGGTCAGGTCCGTGCTCAACTCGTCGAGGAAATCGAGGTCGACGGCGATCCCGAGACGTTCCATTCCCGCCAGCACCGGGACGAGCGGCCGTTCGATGTCGTCGTAGAGATGGGTCAGCTCGCGGGCCTCAAGTACCTCACGCAGCTCGTCGGCCAGGCGAAGTACCGCCGCGGCTCGACGGCCGGCCCGTTCGGCCAGTGCCGCCCCCTCGGCGGCGTCACCGTCGAGGTCGAGAGTCCCCTGGGCCTCGCCGTCATCTGAGGGCTGGAGGTCGACACCCAGGTAGCGCCTCGCCAGCTCCTCGAGCTCGTAGCGTTGCGACCCGGGGTCGACGAGATAGGCGGCGATCTCGGTATCGAGGTCGAGCCCGGAGAGGAGCCGCTCGCCGAGCCCGTGGGTCAGCTCCTTGGCACCGTGAGCCACCACCGGCACGTCGCTGCGGGCGAGCGCATCGAGCGCCTTGCCCGCCGTGGCGGTGTCGAGGACCGCCGCCGGGAGATAGGCGGGGGCGCCGTCACCGGTGGCGACGGCCAGGCCCTGCAACGGACTGTGCCCCGCAAGGCCCTCCCACACCCCGTCGAGCGCGTACCGCTCGCCGGCGTCGCGGACTCCGTCGAGCAGCTTGACGGCGTCACCCGCCTGGTCGACGACCTCCACCTCGATGTCGAGAGAGGCCCCCGTCTCGGCGATCTCTTCGCCGATGGCTTCCAGGAGACGCTCCCACAGCGCGCGGAAGGCGAGCTGGTCGAACAGGGCGCGGACCTTCTCGCGGTCGAACGACGCCTGTTTCAGGTCGACCGGCTCGACATCGAGGTCGACGTTGCGGCGCAGCTCGATCATCTCGCGGTTGGTGATCACCCGCTCCTGCCACTCGGCGAGGTTCTCGCGAAGCTTGGGCGTCTGCTCATCGAGGTGCTCGAAGATCGCGTCGAGCGAGCCGTAGGTGTTGATGAGCTTGGCGGCGGTCTTGTCGCCCACACCGGGGACACCGGGCAGGTTGTCGCTCTTGTCGCCCCGCAGCGCCGCCAGTTCCGGGTAGTGCTCGGATGTGACCCCGGTCTTCTCCTCGATGCCGGCCTCGTCGTACAGGACGTAGTCGGAGACACCGCGGCGGTTGTAGAGGACCTGAATCCCTCCTCGACCCCGCCCGCCACCTTCGGCGACGTGGGGGTCGCGCACGAGCTGGTAGCTGTCGCGATCGCCGGTGACGATGATGACGTCGAGTTCCTCGTCGGCCGCCCGGTCGGCCAGGGTGGCGATCACGTCGTCGGCTTCGACCCCTTCGACCTCGAGGGTGGGGATGGCGAGCGCGTCGAGCACCTCGTGAATGAGGCCGACCTGGGGCCGGAACAGGTCGGGCGTCTCCTTGCGCCCCGCCTTGTACTCGGGGTCGATCTCGTCGCGGAAGGTGGGGGCGCCGGCGTCGAAGGCCACCGCGATGTGATCGGGCTGCTCGTCGGCGAGCAGCTTCACCAACATCGAGGTGAAGCCGTAGACCGCATTGGTGACTGTGCCCTCGGGTGTCGCCAGATCGGTGGGGAGGGCGTAGAACGCCCGGTAGGCCAAGGAGTGCCCATCCAGCAGGATGAGTTTGGGCACTACGGACGCAGGCCGTCGTCGACGACGCGACGCGCCGCTTCGTGGATCTTGATGCGGCTGTCCATGGCGGTGCGCTGGATGAACCGCCACGCCTCCTGCTCGTCGACGCCCGCTTCGTCCATGAGAATACCCTTGGCCCGGTCGACCGCCTTGCGGGCCTCGAGGCGTTCGCCGAGGTCGTCGACCTCGTCCTCGAGGGCGGTGATCTCGGCGAAGCGCCCCTTCGCCACCTCGATGGCCGGAATCAGGTCCTCACGCTGGAACGGCTTCACGAGATACGCCAGGGCACCGGCATCGCGCGCCTGGTCGATGAGGTCGCGCTGGCTGAACGCGGTGAGGATGAGCACCGCGCAGATGCGGTCGGCGGTGATCTGCGCGGCCGCCTGGAGTCCGTCGATCCCGGGCATCTTGATGTCGAGGATGGCGAGGTCGGGCTTGTGCTCGCGGACCATCTCGACGGCTTCGTCGCCGCGGCCGGTCTCGGCCACGACCTCGTAGCCCTCCTCCTCGAGCAGCTCCTTCAGGTCGAGCCGGATGATGGCCTCGTCCTCGGCGATCACGACACGCGTCGGCGTGGTCAAGTCTGGGGTCTCCCCTCTTCCTCTTTCGGTCCCGAGCCTTACTGGTCGGCCAGCTCGCTCGCCATCCGGTCGAGGAGCGCGTCTCGCTCCTCCTCCAGCTCGGCGATCGTCTGACGCAACGAGTCACGGTGACGAACCAGGTTCTCGGCATGCCGCCGGGCATCACGACTCTCGCGCTCGGCGAGCGGAGTTTCGGAAACCAACGACCGCAGACGGGCGTCGTCGGCCTCCTCCTCGAAGAACCGGGCCTGCTCCTCGCTGACCCGCAACTCGTCACGCACCCGACGCAGCCGATCGCTGACATCGACCAAGCGTCGTTGGATCATGGACCGGGACATCGCCCCGTATCTTATGGTGCGTTGCCGCCGGGCTCCTCGCTCCGCACCATCCGCGGACGACTTGTTCCCCGTGGCCGCGTCCCGCTGTCGACGCGACCTCCCCATCCAATGGCAGGCTTGTACCACTTTGCGTGGGAATATATCCACCATGCGCGCGGAGCGTGAGCGTACCCTGGCTTCAGGCGGAGGCTGCAGACGCCGAAGCGAAGGACATGGCCGTGGCGATGACAGGCACGCTCGGAGTGGGGATCAAGACGGTCCTCATCTGCGACGACGAGCCCGACATCCGCGATCTCTACCGCTTCGCCTTCGAGGACGCCGGCTACCACGTCGACGAGGCCACCAACGGGTTCGACGCCATCGAGTGTGCCCGGCAGACCCAGCCCCACCTCGTGATCCTCGATCTCGCCATGCCCAAGCTCGACGGCTTCGGCGCCCTCCCCCGCATCCGCGACGCCGCGCCCGAGACCAACGTCATCGTGGTGACCGCATACTCCACCGTCGAGACCTTCTCCACCGGCCGCCGCCTCGGCGCCCGCGCCTGCTTCCAGAAGGAACGCTTCATCCCCCACATCCCCGAGGTGTGGGACCGCTACTGCACGTAGCAGTGTGAGCATCCAGCGGCGCTCGCCCAGCCGCGATGCACACACCCTGCGTGTGAGCAGCCACCCAAGTGTCCAGCGAAGGTGTGTGCATCGCGGCTCGCGCGCGACGAAGTCGCCGAGCGAGCGCCGCTGGGTGCTCACACTCGGTAGTGGTGCCAGACCGCTGGCCCGACCCAGGACGCGAGCGAGCGCCGCTGGATGCTCACACCCGGTAGTCGCTCCAGACCGCTGGCCGGACTTGAGGCCCCCTCCAGACCACCGCTGGCCGCAGCGTCACACTCGGTCTAGCGAGACCACACCTCGATCTCGGTGGCTTTCACCACGGCGAAGACGCGGTCGCCGGGGCGGAGGTCGAGGGTGGTCGCGGCGTCGCGGGTCAGCTCCGCGACCAGCGGCGGATCGCCATCGAGCCGCACCCGGAGCCGGTCGCCGCTCGGCACCAGTTCGGCCACGGTCGCCTCGAACGTGTTGCGGGGTGACCCCGAGGGCGCCTCGCGGTACACCGCGACCGCAGACGGACGGATGCACGCCAGCGCCGGCCCCACCACCGCCTCGGCCACCTGGACGACGGCTCGCCCGCTCCGCACCACCGGACGTCCGTCGACGGTCACGCCCTCACCCTCCAGCAGGTTGAGACCGGCGAGCGACGCCACATAGGCCGACCCGGGCCTCTCCACCAGATCGCGCGGATCGCCCTGCTGGACGATCCGACCCTCCTCGATCACCACCACCCGGTCGGCGAGGGCGAGCGCGTCGACCGGCTCGTGGGCCACGAGGATCGCCACCGCCGGGCTGTCGGCGAACACCGCCTGCACCACGCGCCGCAGGTCGACCCGGGCGGGGAGATCGAGCCCGGCGAACGGCTCGTCGAGCAGCAGGAGCTGGGGTTCGACGGCGAGGGCACGGGCAAGCGCGACCCTCCGTGCCTCACCCCCGGACAGCGTCCCCACCCGCTCGCCGGCTCGTCCCGGCAGGCCCAGCCGGTCGAGCCACGAGACCGCCTGAGCCCGGGCCTCCCGTCGCGGGACCCCCCTGGCGCGGAGCCCGAAGGCCACGTTGCCGGCGACATCGAGGTGCGGAAACAGCGACCGCCCTTGTGGGACCCATCCGGCACGGCGCACTGCGGGCGCGACGAATCTCCCGGCTCCGGGCTCGTCGAGCACGTCACCGTCGAGCGTCACGCGCCCCGAGTCGAGGCGGTCGACGCCGGCGAGCACCCGGACCAGGGTGGTCTTCCCTGCCCCGCTCGGGCCGACGACCGCGGTCACGGATCCCCGCTCGGCCTCGATCTCGACATCGAGCGAGAACCCGTCTCGGTCGACGTGCACCTGCGCGACCAGGCTCACCGTCGCCCCCCTGCCGGGCCGGGGCTCATGAACGCGCCCCGGAGCGCCACGATGACCGCCACCGACGCGATCACGAGCACCAGCGCCAGCACCACGGCAGCGTCGAGGTCGGTCTGGAGCGCCTCGAACACAGCCAGGGGCAAGGTCTGGGTGCGGTCACGCACGCTCCCGGCGAAGATCAGCGTCGCCCCGAACTCACCCAACGCCCGGGCCCACGCCAGGGCTGCCCCCGCCATCAGGCCCGGGCGCGCCATCGGCACCGTGACCCGGAGGAAGACCCGCAACGGCGACGCTCCCAATGTGGCCGCCGTCTCCTCGAGCTCGGGATCGACGGACCGCACCGCGCCCTCAGCGGCCAGGACCACGAACGGCAACGCCACGAACGTCTGCGCCAGCACGGCGGCGCCGAGCGTGAACGGCAAGACCACACCGAGCGCTTCGAGCGGCTCGCCGAGGAGCCCTCGCCGTCCGAAGGCCAGCAGCAGCGCCAGGCCACCCACGACCGGGGGGAGCGCCAACGGCGTGAGCGCCACACCGCGAACGAGGCTCCGCCCCCGGAAGTCGCCACGAGCCAACAACCACCCGAGGGGCACGCCGACCACGAGGCTCAGCGCCGTCGCGGCGGCAGCGCTGACGAGCGACAGGCGGAGCGCGGTTGCCAGCGCGGCGTCGTCCGCCACGCCCGCGAGATCGGACCACGGCGCCCGCACCACGAGCGCCAGGCCGGGGATGGTGATGAATACCAGACCCAGAACGGCGGGTATCAGCAGCGAAGCCGGGAATCGAGCCTGGTGGAACCGCCGAAGGGGTGAAACCGACACCGTGCGTCAAGCTACCGTCACCGAACGCGCCACCGCGGCTCCGCCGCCCTCCACACCGGGGCGTCGGCAGCGCGTGGTGTGGATGGCGATCGGCGCGGCCATCCTGCTGGCAGTCGCAGCCGTCGGGGTCGGGCTGTGGGCCACAAACGACGACCCCGACCAGGTTGTCGAGGTCGAGCAGCCCGTAGCGGGAGCTATCGAGGGAGTGATCCAGTGGCAGGGAACGGTCGTGGCCGGCACCTTCCCCGCCGTCGCCGGTGACGACTTCGTGCTCACCGGCCAAGACGCCCGCGACCTCGGCGGAGAACGCGCCATGGTGCGCCGCTTCGATCAGGTGACCGGCGCCGAGGAGTGGAGCACCGAACTCGACTCGCCGGTGGCGTTCCCCGCCGGGGTCGCCGACGACGTCGTGGTGGTCGTCGGAGACGGGTCGATCAGCGGGCTCGACGTCAACGAGGGCGCCGTCCGCTGGCAGTTCGTCGCCGGCGCGGTGCCCGGATCACCGGTGTCGCTCCTTCCGGCCGAGGCCGGGACCGACCGCGTCTTCGTCGGCGGCGACACGCTGACGGCGATCGACCCCACGTCCGGTACCGCGCTCTGGGACCTGGCGGTGGAGGTCGACCAGATCACCGTGACCGGCGAGATCCTCGTCGCCACCGGTGACGGGCAGGTGCACGGCGTGGACGTCGACGCGGGGACACTGCGCTGGACACACGACCTCGGCAACGGCGCCCCCTTCGGCGTGCCGCCGGTCGTCGTCGACGACGACGTGGCGATCGCCAGCCGCCTCGGCGATGTGGCCCTGCTCGACCTCGAGGACGGCGGCCTCCGCTACCACGTGCTCCTCGACGACCGCGGCACAGCCGAGGGGCGCACCGAGGGCGCAGGCGACGAAACCGAACTCGACCGAGCCGTGGCACTCGACGTCGACCCGGACGCCGGCGTGATCGTGGTCGGCGGCGAGACCGGCACCATCTACGGGGTCGCCGTGGACAACGGTGAACGGATGTGGAACCGCGTGGTGCGGGCCGACCTCGATGTGAGGGATGCCGTGACCGTCCACCGAGAGGACGACCTGGTGATCGTGGGCGGCCCCGGGAGCCCGGACCTGAGCGCCTACCGCCTGGCCGACGGCTTGCTGGAGTGGGGCTTCGACCTGACCGGTGAGGCGACCGCCGACACGGCGCCGCTCGTCACCCACGACCACGTGGTCGCCGCGGCCGACAGCGCCGACGGTCGCGACCTGGTGGGGCTCGATCCGGCCGACGGCTCGGAGCAGTGGCGCGTCGGTGTGGCCCAGGCGGTCACCGCTCCCCTCCTTGCCCATGACGGACTGGTCTACATCGTCGCCGAGCCCGTCGACCCCGATGAAGCGTCGGTGCTCTTCGCGGTGCGCTGACGCGTCACCCGGCGCTCCCGCCAACCGACTCGAAGCCGAACCGTTCGAAGACCTCGCGCGCGGCGGCCGAGTCCAGGAACTCCACGAATCGGCGCGCCCCGCCGGCGTTCGGCGGGGCCGACGCGACCGTGACCGCGTACTCGGCCACCACCGACAACGGCCGGCCGACCCGACGGAGCCGGGAATCGGCCCGGAGGTCGCTCGTGTAGACGATCCCGGCGTCCGCCTCGCCGAGCGCCACCTTCGCGGCCACCCCCTTCACGTCGGCCTCGTTCGAGACGACGTTGTCGAGCACGGCGTCGAGGAGTCCTTCGGCATGGAGCGCCTCGCGCGCGTACCCACCCGCGGGCACCGCCTCGGCCGCCAGCACCACCCGGGCCCCCGGTTCGGCGAGGTCGCTCAACGCGTCGAGGTCACTCCCCTCGTGGGTCACGGCGACGAGCCGGTTCCGGGCGAAGGGTCTGGCGCCTTCGATCAGCGTCGGGTCGGCGACCGCCACCACGTCGATCGGCGCGCCCTGGGCCGCCTGCTCCACCACGACCTGGGACCCGGCGAACGAGAACACCGGGTCGATTCCCGCCGTTGACGCCGCGTCTTCGAGTGCCCGGAACACCTCGGTGAGAGAAGCCGCCGCGGCCACCACGACCTCGTCATCGTCACCGTTCGAACACGCCACCGAGGCGACGCCGACGAGCGCCGCCATCGTGACGGCGGCAGCCCGGTGTCGAAGCGTCACGCGTGTTCGGCAGCGGCGACCCGCCGGGGCCACTCTCGGGCTTCCTCCCCCATCGGGGTGGCGGGTGGTGCCCCCAGCATGTACTCGTCGTAAATCGCCGCCCAGGTGCCGGTCGCCTCGAGACGGCCCAGCACCGCCGTGACCCCCATCTGGATGCGGTTGAGCATCACGTGGTCGGGTGGGAGGGTGAGGTTTCGGATGATGTCGCCGTAAGGGCCGTTCATGTCCATGGCGCTCTGGATCACCTCCCGCGTGTAGTCGCGGGTGAAGGTGAAAGGGTCGGGCCCGGCCAGCGACCGCTGGCTCATCTGAGCCAGCTCGACGACTCGCTGCATGTCGAGGTCGGCGTCGTCGGCGAACCATCCGTGGCGCACCATGGCGGAGCGGATGGCCTCGTGGTCGCCCGACCGCAGCGCCACGATCTGCTCCCGGAGGCGGTCGATCACCGCGGAGTCGAAGCGCTTGACCATCCCGAAGTCGAGGAACCAGATGGTGCCGTCGTCGGCGAAGAAATAGTTGCCGGGATGGGGATCCGCGTTGAAGAACCGCAGCCGGCCCACCGAACCGACGAAGAACCGGAACAGTTGCTCGCCGACGCGGTCGCGGACGTCCTGGGGCGCGTCGACGATCTCGTAGAACGACCGCCCCTCCACCCACTCGCTCGTGAGGACCCGGCGGGCCGAGAACTCCTCGTGCACCCTCGGGATCCGGATCCAGGGATGTCCCTCGTAGGCGCGGCCGAACTCGGACTGGTGGGCGGCCTCCTTGCGGTAGTCCAGCTCGTCGAACATCACCGACTTCATCTCGTTGACCAACCCCTCGGGATCGACGCCGGGGGCCAGCATCCGAGCAACGTTGGTGAGGAGGAACATGTTGTCGAGGTCGGCTCGGATGGCGACGTCGACGCCCGGGTACTGCACCTTGACCGCCACCTCGGTGCCGTCGGGGAGGCGGGCCCGATGCACCTGCCCGATCGACGCGGAAGCCACCGGTTCCCGGGTGAACTCGGCGAAGACCTCATCGGGGCTGCCGCCCAACTCCTCCTCCACCACGCCGGCGGCCAGCTCGTAGCTCATCGGGGGCGCCGACTGCTGGAGACCCTGGAGCACCTGCTGGTACTGCTCGGGGAGGCTGTCGCCGAGGATCGACACGAGCTGCCCGAGCTTCATCACCGCGCCCTTCATCCCACCCATCATCTCGAAGACCTGCTCGGCGGTCTGGAGGTGGAAGGCGTCGACCTGCTCGGCCGAAGCACCACGGCGCAGGCGGAGGAAGCGGAGGGTACGGCGGAGGGCCAGACGCCAGACCTTCGAGCTGCGCCCCATCCGCGTGCGGAACACCTGCCAGCCGGAGCGCCGCACCTCGCCGATCACGAAGACGAGGAAGATCGCCGAGACGATGGCAACGACTCCGGCCACGACCACCAGGGCGATCTTCACGGCCCGCAGGCTAGCCCTCTCTCCGGGCTCCTCCCTACGCTCCGCTCCGGATCGTCGCCCTCTCCAACACACGCTCCCGGACCATCGGCCACACGCTGCGCACCGCCTCCGGACGACTCGCGAACTGGGGCGTCAGCGGAGGGTCCGAATCTCGTCGAGGACGCGGTCGAGGGGCGGGTAGTCGCCGAGGGCCTTCCCCCGGTGGACGCTCACCACATTGGCATCGGCATCGAGGATCGCCAGGCCCGGGAGCTGGATGGGATCGATGATCTTGCCCTGCCTGTTTCCCCGGAAGATGGCCTTGGCGTAGTTCCACCAGCCCTTGGGGTTGAAGGCGACCCACCACTTCCGTGGCAGATCGAGCGCGTCGTACACCGCACGCTCCGGGTCGACGAGCAGCGGGTAGCCGACGCCCTGCTCGTCCATCAGCCACCGGGCCTGGAAGTCGGCTCCCACCGACACGCCGAGGGCGGCCGCACCCGCGGCCTCGACCTCGTCGTAGCGGGCCGCGACCTCGCGCAGGTACCCGCGGCACGGGAGGCACCCGTAATAGCGGGGCACCACCACGATGGTGGGGCGGTCGACGAGCGAGCCGATGGCAACCGGCTCACCGTCGGCGGTCTGGACCTTCACGTCGGCCAGGGACGTCATGGGCCTTCCTCCGGTCGGTGTGGGGATCGGTACCAGTGCGTGTCGTTCAGGGCCGGTCAGTGCCAGGTGGAGAAGCTCGCACCGGAGGCGATGCCGACGGCGAAGATCACGAACGGCACCACCGAGAGCCCGATGATGATCGGGCTGCGGCGGATCCCGGCTCGCCACTCGCCGTACCGGTAGACGCCGGCTGCGGCGGCGACTGCGAGCCACCAGACGACCCGCGCCGCCTGGGGCCAGGCGAGCGGGTGGAGGCGGGCCGCGAGCCCGTCGACCTCCGAATTGGAGTACTGACCCCCGACGAACTCGAGGGCCACGGCGAGGAACGCGAACGCCAGCGCCACCCACGCCCACCAAGGCGCCAGGGGCACGGGGTCGACCGTCGCCGGCGACTCCGCCTCGGCGGTGGAACCGCTCACGGGACGACCTCCTCCCTCACCGGACCGGCCACCGGCGTCGAGCGTTGGCGCCACAGCACCCAACCGGCGAGGAACACGAACTCGGCATCCTCGAGGAGCACCCACCAGCGGAGTTCCTGGGTGAGCCAGCGGCCGAAGCATCCGCAGTTGGGCACGACCAGCCCCCGGGCGAATGCCTGCGCTGCGAGCAGCGTCCACACGGCGGCCACGGTCAGGCCCAGGACCGCCGCAGACGAGGAACGCCGCCGCCAGAGACCGACGCCCGCCACGGCTTCGCCGCCGATGAGCGCGAGGGCGACCACGGGTACGACCGCATCGGGGGCGAAGTCATAGGTCTCGAGGGCGTCGACGAAAGTCGGGAAGCTGAACGCCTGGCCCCCGGCCATGGCGACCAACAACCCCGCGAGAATTCGCCGTGCGATCACTCCCGAGGAACCGCCCGCCCCTCCACCCCTATTCCGGCTCACGTCCAGGTTCTTGGCTGTGTATTGCCCGCTGAGCGGGCAATACACAGCCAAGAACCGAGGGCGAGAGCACCTCAGAAGGCGAGGTCGCCGGTGGCGGAGCGGATGCTGCCTTCGTTCTCGAACGCCTTGATGACGTTCTCGGCGATGCGGGCGCAGTGGCGTCACAGATTTGACCGACCGGTCAGGTGCGGATCACGACCGGATGCGCTCCATCTCCTGTTGGTCGGCTTCGTTGAACGTGGTGGGTGGGGGGCCGTCGAACACCTGGCTGATGGCGTCGGTCTCGATCGCCCAGTACATGACCGAGTCCTGGCTCTGGCTGTGGTTCGGGTGCTCGGGGTCCTCGTGGAACCCGCCCTCGCCCGTGAGGTTGACGAGCCCGAAGAGGTGACCCAGCTCGTGGACTGCCACCGCCACCTCGACGTCGTCGCCGCTGAGCCCGCCGAGGAGCCCTCCCCGCATGGCCTCGGGGAAGAGCGCAAAGGTCGAGGCGTCGAGGGCAACGCCGAGGGTGCTTCCGTTCTCGTGCTCGCCGGAGACGGCCAGCACGTGCACCGCCACCGACGCGGTCGTCGAGGACGTGGCTCGGTGCTCGCGGGCGACCGTACGGAGCTGGCCGTTCGACCACGTGCCGCGTGCCGGCAGCGTGTCGCCGCCGGCGAATTCGACGGTCTTGCCGCCGTGATCGGCGAGGCGAGCGGCCAGCGCATCGCGAGCCGAGCCGGTCAGACTCACGCCCTTGCTGGTGTCGATCTCCAGTTGAGCGCGAGACACACCGGGACTGAGCAACTCCGCACCGAGGCTGCCGAGCGACCCGCGGTCGTCGAGCGCCTCGCGGTCATCATCACCACTGTCATCACCACCACCGTTACCGTCACCATCGTCACCATCGTCACCGTCGGCAGGCGGAGCCCCCTCGCCATCGGGTGATTCCTCTCCCGGGTCGAGGTCGACCTCGGGGAGGTCGATGTCCTCGACGGCCTCGTCATCGCAGGCCGTGAGGCCACCCACCACGAGCAGGCCCGCGAGGACGGCGAACAGGGCACGGAAGAATCTGGTCACATTCACGCTCATACCCGACCGGGCCGCGAGCGTAATCGTGGGCCGGGCCGCCCGTGGTTGGGGGTCCAGGGCGGCCCGGCCACCGTCGCCCCCCGGAGGCAGTGATCACCTCTCGAGGGGACCTCGGGCCCGGGCGCTGGTGACCAGCCAACGGACGAGCACGTCCGGCGGTCCCAGCGTCCCGAGCCATGGTGCTGGTGGTTTGGCGCCGCGAGGCAGGCCGGGGCTCGGCTCGGGCCGGACCTTCACGAGA
>CAZTOV010000045.1:0-16383 GCA_964615175.1 uncultured Burkholderiales bacterium | reverse complement strand
CGCGGACCTCGTCGATCTCGGCTGCGGGGTGGTAGCGGATGCCGCCCTTGAACGGCCCGCGGGCGTTGTCGTGCTGCACGCGGTAGCCGATGTAGACCTCGATGCGACCGTCGTCGCGGCGGAGGGGCACCTCGACGCGTAGCTCGCTGGCCGGTGTCTGGAGGATGGCTCGCGTCTCCTCCGTGACCTGGTCGACCTCGGCCGCGCGGAGGAAGTTGTAGTTGACCGCCTCGAACGGGTTCATCTCTTCGCGGAGCTCCACGGGTGTCCCTTCCGCCCCTCGCCCGGGGCCATCGTGTCTCGCCGGTCGGATCGTTCGTCAGTCGATGGGCAGGTCGTCGGTGACGGCGCCCGGGCTCTCGAGCCGCCGCGCCGCGTCGATCACGCCGACGATCATCGATTCGAACCGCTCGCGAGACCCCTCGTCGAGACCCTCTTTGACTTCGTTCGAGTTGAGCGCCACCTGTTCGGGGGCCACCCATGCTCCGAGCGACCGCGCCACGACCGACATGTTGTTGAGCGTGTTGAGGGCCGCCATGGCTCCGCCGGCGAGGGCACAGAGGCCGACCACGTCGTCTTTCATGGGCTCCTTCGGGAGGTGGTCGAAGAGGTTCTTGAGCGACGCCGCCATCCCGCTGTGGTACTCGGGTGAGACCCAAATCCACGCCTGGGTCTCGTCGACCCGCGTCCGCCACGCCTCGGCCTCGGGGAGGTCCCACGCCACCGTGCCGTCGTTGATGGGGAGGCCGAGGTCGGCCGGAGTCGCCAGGGCCACGCTCGCCGCGTGCTGCTCGGCGATCTCGACCGCGAGTCGGGCCGCGATGTGCGTCGTCGAGCTGTCGCGGCTGATCGCGCTCAGGACCAACAGGTTCACGTGGTCACCCCCACTTTCGTCAGCTTCGTCGCAGCCGCTCGAGTTCCCGGGCCGGCCACGAGTGGTCGACACACCCTGCCAGATCATCCGGAACGGCGTCGACCATCGCCGCGATCGCCGCCTCGAGACGATCGAGGCCGCCGACACCCGCCCTCACCGCGGCCAGCGCCGCCTCGGCCCGGAGCGACGGCGACCCGGCTCGGTCGGCAAGATCGATGGCCGCGTCGACATCGCCGGCGAGACATGCGAGACGGACCGCTTGGCGCGCCGGGAGCGCGTCCCCCAGTTCCGCCCGCGCTGCCGCGAGCGTCGCCTCACGGTCGCCGACGCTCTCGTGGGCGTCGGCGAGCCGGGTCCCGAGAAGTGCCAGTCGCGCCCGGAGACGCCACCCGGGCTCCGCCCCCGCGTCGATCCGCGCCCGGGCGTCTTCGGCCTGACGGCCGGCCTCGGCCAAGTGATGGGAGGCCGCATCCAGGTCGCCGAGGTCGACACGCAGCTCGGCGAGTGCCAGCAACGCCTCCACTTCCACGTCGAGGGCCGAGATCTCGCGAGCGATTCCCAGGCCCCCTTCGATACGTGCCTCCGCCCCGTCGAGGTCGCCCAGCTCGCGATGGAGGTCTCCCACCTCGGTCAGAACACGGGCGAGATCGAGGCGGTCGCCGCCGTCCTCCGCGTGGCCGAGCAACTCCTCGCCGGTGACCAAGGCGTGCCGGTAGTCGCCGCGCTCGCGGGCGACCCGCATGCTCGCCATGCGGATCAGTTCGTCGTACATCGGGAGATGGTGCTCGACGGCGAGTTCGCGACCTCGGCGGAGCGCGTCCGCGGCGGCGACGACGTCGCCCCACCACGCCGAGAGCGTCCCCGAGACGAACCACGCCTTGGCCTGCGTGTAGGGGTCGCCGAGGGCCTCGGCCCGCTCGACCACGTCGCGGCTGCGAGCAACCGCGGCGCCGACGTCACCCCGACTCGCGGCCACCCAGCACTCGCTGGCCTCGACCGCGATCAGCACCGGTTCGAGTCCCCGGTCTTCCGCGAGTTTCCGAGCCCGATCGAGATGCGCCAGGCCGTCCGATGGCTCACCCGCGAGGTAGAGGTACCACCCGAGGCGCTCCTCGAGTTGGGCTTCGTTCGCCCCATCGCCGAGGTTCGCCCGACCGGCGATGGCCTCCTCGAGGTCGGCCGCGGCGTCGTCGACGTCGTTGAGGAGCAGGTGAGAGATCCCGCGTCGCTCTAGGAACCAGACCCGGGTCTCGCGGTCGGCTGCGTCGGCATGCGCTTCGAGGAGGGCGAGCGCGCGGGCGGCGAGGGCGACCGCGGTGTTGTTGCTCCGAGCCGCCTCGGCGTTCAGGACCGACAACCGGAGGAAGTGGAGAGCGCGGGGCACCTCGCGAGCGAGGTCGAAGTGGCGCGCGAGTGTTTCGGCCACCTCCGACTCGGGCCCGGAGTGCGAGTCGAGGACGGCCTCCGCAACGCGGCGATGCAGCGGAGGGCGGTTGGCGATGAGGACCGTGTCGTAGGCCGCGTCGCGGACGAGGGGGCTCTTGAATTCGTACGCGGGTTCGTCGGCGAAGACCTGCGGCGGCCGCACCAGTTCGGCCGCCACGAGGTCGGAGAGGCTGGCGTCGATCGACGCCGGAACCGACGAGATCCGGCTCAGGAGGTCCTTGGAGAACCGGAGGCCGATGGCCGCAGCTTCCTGGACGGTGACACGAGCCGCGTCGGGGAGAGCGTCGATCCGCGCTTCGATCAGCTCGGAAACGGTGGCCGGAATGGTCTCGGCATCGGGAGGCCGGACCATCCGCCACCGGTCGACGGAGGCTTCGACGAACCCGTCGTCGATGAGGGCGATGGCGATCTCCTCGGCGAACTCGGGGTTCCCCGCGACCCGCCCCGACAGCGCTCGAAGCGTGTCGTCGTGATCGTCGAACGCTCCCGGCAGGAGCCCCCGGAACAGCTCGGCGATCGCATCAATGTCGAGAGGTTCGAGATGCAGTTCGCGGACCCAGGGCCCGGCCGACACGAGCACATCGACGATCGGCGATCCGGTCCTCGACGTCGCGACCCACAAGATCGCCTCGCCGGCCGTGGCTCGGGTGAGGAACCGCAACAGGTTGACCGACCCGCGGTCGGCGAGGTGCAGGTCTCCGAGGACGACGAGACGGGGTCGCTCGCGCGACGCCGCCACCAGCGCCCGGGCGAGCACCACCTCGATCTCGGTGGCGTTGGGCGCGTCCGACAGCAGGCTCTCCGCGATCGAGCGGTCGGCACCCTCCGGCATGGCGTGGATCAGGGGGCGGAGCGCTGCGGCGACGAGACCGAACGGCTTGGTGCCCGCCGACCCGCTGTCGGCAGTCAGGACGTCGCCCTGATCTCCGACCGATGCCACGAGTTCCTCGACGAGGCGGGTCTTCCCGATGCCCGGCTCACCCGTCACGAGCAGGGTGGACCCTTCGCCCCGTGCCGCCTGTTCCCACGCCGCCCCCGACTCGGCCAGCTCGGACACACGCCCGACCAGGTCCGCGCGGAGTTCACGTGCCTCGTCCACCTCGTCGGCCGACAGCTCACGTTCGACGTTGAAGACCTCGACGGGATACCGCTTGCCCTTCAACTCGAAGTGGCCCATGTCCTCGGTGAGGAACTGGCGGCGGACCCTCCGTGCCGTGTCCGACGAGACGAAGGTCTGACCCGACTCGGCGAGATCCATCAGCCGCGCCGCCGTGTTGATGGTGTCGCCCATGACGCCGAACTGGCTGCCGTCGCCCACGCCGCCTGCGACCACGAGCCCGGTGTTGATGCCGATGTGCACCGAGAGGTCGCGATCGGAGCCGGCTTCGGCGGCGCGTCGCTCCATCGCCTCGTGGATCTCGAGCGCGCTCCTCACCGCGCGTTGCGGCTCGTCTTCGTGGGCGATCGGGGCTCCGAACACAGCGCAGACCGCATCGCCGATGAACTTCTCGATGTGACCGTCGTGCGACCGGATGATGTCGGAGATCTCGCCGAGGGTTCCCTGCATCACGTCGCGGACCTCCTCCGCATCCATGGTCTCGGCCATGGCGGTGAAGCCGGACACGTCCGCGAACAGCACCGTCACCCGGCGGCGTTCACCGGCCGCGAGGCCGAGGCGCTGCCAAACGTCGTCGCCGCCGGCCTGTTGCGCGCGCGGCACCGCCTCACGGAGCGCCCTCACTTCCTCGGTCAGCTCACGGAGGAGGCGGGACTGTTCCTCGACCGCCGCGCTGAGAGCTGCGAGTTCCTCCGGCGCTGGACCGGCCCCAGAAGGGACGGGGCCGTCGGCAGTCACGCGCCGGGAATGAGGCGACGACCGTCGACCCACGCCTCCCACCCGTTCGAGCACCGGATGTGCGCCCACCCGAGGGCCTCGCGGGTCACCTGCACGTCGAGCCCCTCGTCGAGGCGCGCCACGGGCTGGGCCTGTGGGTCAGGATGCTCCCACGCGGCCACGCCGCCGGCGGGCACCCGGTGGGTCGGTGTCCAGGCCGTCGGCTCGGGTTGGGGCTCGGGTTGGGGTTGGGGCTCGGGCTCGGGTTGGGGCTCGGGTCGGGGCTCGGGCTCCGGTTCGGGCGGTGCCGGCGGTGCGGGTGTGGGGACGGCGTCCGCGGGCTCCTGAGGCGGCGGGGGCGGAGGCGCCGGCTGCGGCTCAGGAGTGGGTGTGACCGGTGCGGTCGGCTCCGGTTCCGCTTCGGGTGCGGGCTCCGACGCCTCCGGCGGGGGCGTCGGTTCCGGTGCGGGCTCGGGTTCAGGGACGGGTTCCGGTTCGGGCTCCGGTTCCGGCTCGGACGCCGGTGTCGGTGCCGGTGTCGGTGGAGGCGGCGCTGGCGTGACCTCGGCAACCGGTTCCGGCTCCGGCTCGGGTTCCGGGATCGGCTCCGGCGCCACCGCGGCCTGGGCGCGACGACGGTCCGCCTCGACGTAGTCGCGCGCCACGCTGTGGAAGTCGATGGCCAGGGCCTCGGCGTTGGCGATCAGGTGCAGGAAGTCCTCGGCGGGCTGGCGGAGCACCGTGCAGTCGGTGATCGCCCGCACCGACGCGGTGCGTTCGCTCTGCTCGAGGATCGCCACCTCGCCGAAGTCGTCACCCGGCCCGTACACACGCGGCTGGCCGGTGGCGGGATCGACGATCTTCTCTTCGACGCCGCTGACGGGGTTGCGTTGGAGGACCTCGGCCTGGCCCTCTTTGAGCACGTAGTAATACATGGGCAGGTCGCCCTGCTCGATGATGTCGTCGCCCGCGGCGACCTCGACCTCGGTCATGTGCAGCATCAGGTCCTTGGCGTGCTCCTCGTCGAGCCCGGCGAACGTCTCCATCACGAACTCGCCGCTGGTGTCCCAGGCCAGGTCCTTGGGGTCGACCCGACGCAGGTCGGCGTAACTGCGGCGCAGCACCGGTGATCCGGCCTGCGTGGCGACGATGACGAGAGCCGCCGGGATGAGCGTCACCGCCGCGAGGGCGAGAACGAACGCCAACGGCGTGGGTCCGAAGCTGATGAAGTCGACGTCGATCGCGAGTAGGGGCATGAAACCTCTCCTTCGACCGCGACGCTACCGCGCGCCTCGCGGCCGCGCCCCGACCCGGGTTTTCCTTCCCGACCCGCACCGTAGGTGATAGGTATGGGCGCCGATCGTCCGCGATCGGCGGGCCACGATACGGTCCGCCAGGGAGTCGCAGGTGGCCAAGAAGCCCCAGTTCAAATCGGCGGCGTGGCGGATCGGTGGTTTCGCGGCCACGGCCGTCGTCTGGCTCCTGGGCTTCGGTGGTCTCTTCTACCTCCAGTCGCAGGCGGTCGGAGCCGACACGGTCAACTGGTTCGTCATCGGGCTGGGCGCGCTGGCGGTCGTGTTCTTCATGCTGCCGGGGATCATCTTCCCGATCCGCAAGACCCGGGTCGTGAAGACCGTGCTTCCCATGGGGTTCGTCACCTGGGTGCGCCTCCACCTCTACGTGCCGATCCTCGCCATCGGCGTGGCGTTCGTGCACGCCACCGTGGTCCCGTTCCGCGGCGAACTGACCTCGGGGAAGATCCTCCTCGGGCTCGGAGTGCTCATCGTCGCTTCGGGCCTGATCCGCGAGCAGATCGACAACTTCAAGCGCGGCGGCCTCAAGATCAACGTGAAGATCGCCGAGCTGGTGGCCGATCAGCCGCGCGAGTTCCGGACCCTGGTCGGCGACTTCATCTACAACCGCCGCCCCCTCGAGGAGATCCGCGACCGGGTCGAGGATCTCGACCGCGGACAACGGGAACTGTGGCGCGAGGTCGAGGCGCTCGAGGCCCAGGCCGAGAAGTACCTCCCCCGCGAGGGCGGCATCACCACCCGCCTGCTGCACTTCAGGACGTGGCGTCGTCTCCACGTCCCGCTCACGATCGCGCTCTTCGCCGTCCTCGGCTGGCACGTCTTCGACGTGCTCGGCGGACACGAGGCGGTGTTCGGAAGCGAAGAGACCAGGTTCGCCAGCGCCAACGCCTGCGCCGACTGTCACTCCGACATCCACGACGAGTGGGCCCGGTCGGCCATGGCGCACGCGCAGACCAGCACGATCATGGAAGCGCAGCTCCCCATCACGCTCGGCGAGAACGAGCGCCTCGCCCGCGAGCTGGGTGAGGAACAACAGGAGCTGTTCGAGGTGGCCGCGGAGACGTGCGTGAACTGCCACGCCCCCGTGGGGGCCAAGTTCACCGACGATCCGCTCGACCTCCTCCCGCTCGATGCCGACAACTCGGGTGCCGACGGCGGGGTCGCCGTGTCGGGTGGGAACGCGGCGGTCAACGAGGACGGCATCGGGTGCATCACCTGTCACTCGCAGCCCCACCCGCTCCCGGAGCTGGCGGGGGCCGGCGAGCTGCCCATCGAGGAGAAGCGCGCCGGGAGGTTCGGCCCCGTCCACGGGCCCGAACTCGACGACCCCGAGGCGCTCCCCCAGCGGGCGCACGACATCAGCACGGGCGAGGACGACGTCTGGAGCGACCCGATCCGGATCTCGGCGATGTGCGGCGAGTGCCACAACGTGAAGATCGACCTCGACGGCGACGGGCTCACGCCGTTCCCCGACGCCGAGTCCGACATCTTCGAGGACGGCGCGGCGGTCGACGACGACGGCGACTTCCAGCTCGACTCCAACGAGCTCGACCTCGGCGACGACGGGGTCCTCGACGACCTGGTGCTCCAGACCACGTTCGACGAATGGCAGGACTACGTGGTCGGGTTCGACGCCGCCCTCGCCGGCCAGTCCGACCAGCCGCTCGACCGCCCGCTGGGGTGCACCGAGTGCCACATGCCGGTCGAGGAGCAGCCGCTCGTCGACGACGCCCCCGGGTTCCTGTCGAACCCCGACCGGTTCCACCGGTCGCACGCGTTCCTCGGCGTCGACTACGACCTCGACCCCGACGCCTACCGCAAGCTCGGCCTCGGCGACGACGACATCGCGCAGATGCTCGCCGAGCGCGAGGCGTTCCTCCAGTCGGCGGTCTCGATGCAGGTCGACGTGAACTTCGGTGAGCCGATCGACGGCCAGGACGTGTTCATCGCCGACGTCACCATCGACAACAACTTCCTCGGGCACGCCTTCCCCACCGGGTTCGCCTTCGCCCGCCAGGCGTGGCTCGAAGTCTCGGCCGAGACCGTCGGTGGCGAGGACGTCTGCCTGATCAACCCGAACCCGGCGATCCCCACGGGGTGTTCGTCGGGCGAGATCGACGATCCCGACGACGACCTGCCCCAGTGCGACACCCGGGCGGTGGAACAGGCGTTGGCCGGCCAGGACGAGCCGACGCTGCTGGGCGTCGCGGTGGTGCCGCAGCTCGTCGACGGCGAGGAGGATTTCGCGTTCGAGCTGGCCGACGGTCGGCCGTTGGGCGAGTGCGACCCGTGGCTCGCCAACTTCCAGAAGATCCTCACCGACGCCGACACCGACGGCGACGGGGTCCTCACCGAGGTCCCCTACCAGACGGTCCGGCCCGACGTGGTGAAGCTACGGCGCCGGGTGGCAACCGCCCAGGTGATGCGGCCGCTCGAGAGCATCCGGACCGGGCCCGACGGCGAGGACCTCTCGAGCGACACCTACCAGTACGCGTTCGACGCCGGCCGGGTCCCGGTGGGCGAGACGCCGGTGGTCACCGCCACGCTCCACATGCGCCACCTCCCGCCGGTGTTCGTGCGGGCGCTGGCCGACCGGCTCGAGAACCGCGACGACATTCCCGACGAGGTCCGCATCGACGCCGAGGAGCTGCTCGACAACATGGTCGTCGCCGAGCTGGTGACGGCGGCGAGCGGCGAGGGCCGGCAGCTCGGCTGTCCCGGGCCGCAGAACGGTCTGGGCAGCGACGTGCGCGACTGCATCGACGAGAGCGACCTCGAGGAGGCCCGGTCCCAGGTCGCCGCCATGAACGGGCTCGGCTACTCGGTCGGTGAACTGGCCGCGGCCGCCGCCGGCCAGGGCCTCCCCGCCGGCGAGAACAGCCGCGGGTTGCCGGGCGGGCCGTTCGGGGCGTTCCTCTTCTCGCTCCCCGCCGTCGCCCTCCTCGGCCTGCTCTCCCTCCGCCGCCGCTTCCGATCGGACTGACCCGGTCGCTGACCGCCGGTAACGGGCAGCGTTCGGCGAGCCCGTGGCACGTAGCGAGCGCGAACGAGCCCGGGCCGGAGCCCGGGCTCGTCATTCGTTCAGGTTCTGCGACAGTTCAGTCGACGTGTTCGCGGGTCCAGACCACGCCGAGGGCCTCCGACTTCTCCTCACCCTCTTCGTCGTTGTGGATGTAGTGCACGTCGTCGGCGTTGAGGCGGTAGTAGTGGGTGTGGAGCGCCGCGTCGCCCAGGTGCGGGTAGCGCTCCTGGAACATCTTCCCGATCTGCTCCTCCTCGGGACCCTCCAGCTCGTCGACCGAACCGGTGATCTGCACGCCGCGGGCCTTGCTCCAGTCGCTGGGAACGTCGGCGATGCCGACCGAGGCCTTGGGGTTGGCCTTCAGGTTCTCGGCGCTGACGGTGGTGGGCCCGACCGAGAAGTAGATCGTGAGGTCGTCGTTGGCATAGAAGCACGGGGCCGCGTGCGGCTCCCCGCTGCTCGACGAGGTCGCCAGGGTCAGCAGCGAGTGCGAGCCCAGGTACTCCTTGATGGTCTCCGGCATGGATCCTCCCTCTGGTTCCCTCTGATCGCCGTCGCGACGCGGCGGGACGTTATCAAACAGTGCTCAGGAACGTTCCGGCGCCGCATCCGGCACGGCACCGACCGACGCGCCTAACCTCTGGCTCGGTTTGCTCGTCCCTCGACCTCTCTCCCGGAGGGAACCCCATGATTCGCCGGATTCTGCTTGTGGTCGCGCTACTCGGCAGCGTGACCGTGTTCAACGTTCACTCCGCGGGTGCAGGTACCTGCCCTGCTCGCCAGCTCTCGGTCAACGACGTGACCGTGGGCGAAGGCGACGGACATGCGACCTTCACCATCTCCCTCGATACTGCCGCTGCCGAGACCTGTCCGGTCATCGTGAACTTCGCCACCGCCGACGGCAGCGCGAAGGCTGCCAGCGACTACACCGCCACCAGTGGTGAGGCGACCATCGACGTGGGGCAAACATCGACCACCGTCAACGTCTCGGTGACCGACGACGAGGACGCGGAAGACGACGAGACCTTCACCCTGAACCTGTCGAATCCCACGAACGGCACGATCGCCGACGGTGAAGGTGTCGCGACCATCACCGACAACGACGAGGCGCCGACCACGACCACCGCAGCGCCGACCACGACGACAGCGGCCCCGACCACGACGACGGCGCCGCCGACGAGCACCATCTCGAACGACAACCCCGACCCCGGCGACGACGTCACCATCACGGGAAGCGGGTTCGGGCCCGACACGGGCGGAACGATCTTCGTCCTGTCCGAGCCCATCCAGCTCGCCACCGCCACCGCCGACAGCGAGGGCGTGATCCGGGCGACGGTCACGATCCCCGAAGAGATCCAACCGGGTGCCCACACCATCGAGATCCGCGGCGTCGACGCCAACGACACCCCGCGCACCGTGAGCATCCCCATCACGGTGGCGGGTGAAGTGACCGGCACCACCGCAGCCGCGCAGCCTTTGGCCGCCACCGGATCGGGTCTCTCGACCCTGATCCTCGTGGCCGGCGTGCTCGCCGCCGCCGGCGGGGCCCTGCTGCTCCAGGTCCGCCGCCGCCGCACGGCCGCCACCGGATAACCCAGACCCTGTGTGTGCATTGCGTCGCGCTTGAGCGCGACGCAATGCACACACAGGGTCAGAACGTGGCCGGGATCAGGCCTTCGACCTGACCGAAGAAGAAGAACAGCACGGCCACGAACGGCAGCGCCCCGGCGCACCACGTGAGCACCCCGGGGCGGCGACGGAACAGCCACCACCAGGCGCCGCCGACGGCGAGGGTGAGCGCTGCCCACAGGGCGAACCCGACGTCGAGGCCACCCAGCCCGGGCTCGTCGGATCCGTCGAGGCTCGACGCCGCGGCCACCTCGGTCCCGGCCCCGCCGATCGGGGCATCCGCCGGCGGCAACGGCTCGCCGTCGAGCGACGCCACCACCACCAGGCGCTCCCGAGCCGACAGCTCGGGGTTGCAGGTCGTGAGCGTGAGACGCGCGTCGTCGCTCGGCGCCAGCGCCCGCGTGTCGCTCGGCGCCACGATGCGCTGCTCCTCGACCCGGTACACGAAGCGGCCACGGAGGGTCGTGACCACGATCTCGTCGTCGGCCTTCAGGAGATCGATGCCGTGGAACGGGGCGCCGTAGGTCACCCGGTGCCCGGCGAACGCCGTGTTTCCGGCCTCGCCCGGGTCGGCGGTGCCCGGATAGTGACCCGGGCCCTTCCGGAGGTCGTCGGGGTCGACGCTGTCGAGGGCGACGGTCTCGAGATCGAGTCGGGGGATCTCGAGGAGGGCGAGCCCATCATCCGGCACCGGCTCTCCGAGGGGGGTGGGCTCGGCCGGCGCCGCCTCCGAGACCGCGCCGTCGGCGCCCCCAGGGCCGCCAACCGCGGCGAGTTGCTCGTCGAACTGTTCCCGGAGCGCCTCCTGCTCGCGGGCCTGGAGCCAGTCGGTGGCCCAGAGCTGATGGGCCACGAAGAGGCCGGTGACGACGGCGAGCGTCACGAATGACCGCCCCAGCCACTCCGCCGCCGTCAACCAACGGCTCGGTCTTCCACCGGCCGGGGCCTCGTCGGGCCGATGACCGCCATTCGACGACGACGTCGCCCACGCGTCGACGCCGGCACGCTCGGGAAGCGCCGGGCGAGCGGGGAGAGGGAGGAGAGAGGTCGGGCGCGGGGACCCGGGGTCGGGGCTCATGACTCCTCCGATGTTACGGGAGCTACAGCGCGTCGCGACCGCGCTCACCGGTGCGGATCCGCACCAGGCCCTCGACCGGTGTCACCCACACTTTCCCGTCGCCGATCTCGCCGGTGTGGAGGGCGGCGCTAACCGCCTCGACCACCCGGCGCACATCGACTCCGGCGAGGAGGATCTCGACCCGGGCTTTGGGGGCGAAGTCGACGACGTATTCAGCACCCCGGTAAGTCGACGAGTGGCCGCGCTGGCGCCCGAAACCAGCGGCATCGGTGATGGTCATGCCACTCACCCCACCCGCGCCGTCGAGGGCCTCGGCGAGATCCTCCAAGCAGTGTGGACTCACGATCACGGTCACCAGCTTCACGTCGCACGACCGCCCAGCGGAGTAATCCGCCGGGCGGTCGGTGAGGGTGGGGGTGGCGATGGACGAGCCGTTCACGAGAGTGTTAGAGAGCTTCCGCGCCCTGCTCACCGGTTCGGATCCGGGTAATCGAGTCGACGGCGCCGACCCAGATCTTCCCGTCACCGATCTTGCCGGTGTTGGCCGACTCGGCGATCGCGCCCACCACGCGGTCAACCTCACCGTCGTCGACGACCATCGCGATCTGGACCTTGGGGACGAAGTCGACCGTGTACTCCGCGCCCCGGTAGGTCTCGGTGTGGCCCCGCTGGCGGCCGAAGCCGCTCACCTCGGTGACGGTCATGCCCTGTACGCCCGCCCCCTGGAGGGCCTCCTTCACGTCATCGAGCTTGTGCGGCTTGATCACCGCGGTCACCTGCTTCATCGAATCGCTCCTCGTTCTCGACGGATCGGTCAGGCGGATGTCGTGACGGCCTGGCTCGGGGCGGCCCCGGCGATCACTGACTCGCCGTAGGCCGGAACCCCGTGCTCGGAAAGGTCGAGCCCCTGGATCTCCTCCTCCTCGGAGACCCGCAGGCCCACGATCGCCTTGGCGGCGGCGAAGATGACCCCGGCCGTGACGACCACCCACACGAAGTTGGCGCCGACGCCGAGGGCTTGGCGGCCGAGCTGAGTGAGTCCGCCTCCGTAGAAGATGCCTTCGGCTCCGCCGAGACCGGCCACCGCCACCAGGTCGGGGGCGGCGAAGAAGCCGACGGCGAGGGTGCCGAGGGCGCCGCAGACACCGTGAACGGAGATGGCACCGACCGGGTCGTCGATGCGGATGCGGTCGAAGAACGACACCGCCGCCACCACGAGGCCACCGGCGATCGCCCCGATCACCAGCGCGGCCCAGGGGTAGACGAACACCGCGCCGGCGGTGATCGCCACCAGGCCGGCGAGGGCCCCGTTGGCGGCCATGGTGACGTCGGGCTTACCACTCTGGAGCCACGTGACGATGGTGGCGATGAGCGCTCCGGCGGCGGCAGCCAAGGTGGTGGTCACCGCGACGTCGCTCACGATCGGGAAGTCGGCGGCAAGCTGTGATCCCGGGTTGAACCCGTACCAGCCGACCCAGAGGATCAGCGTGCCGAGCATCGCCATGGGGACGGAGTGGCCGGGGAGAGCCCGCGGGCGCCCGTCCTTCCCGTACTTGCCGATGCGGGGCCCGAGCATCCAGGCGCCCACCAGGCCGGCCCATGCGCCCGTCGAGTGCACCACGGTCGAGCCGGCGAAGTCGAGGAACTCGGCCTGCGCGAGCCAGCCGCCACCCCACATCCAGTGGCCGAAGATCGGGTACACGAACGCGGTGATGAGCACCGCGTAGAAGGCGTAGGCCTTGAACTTCATCCGGCCCGCGACCGCTCCGGAGACGATCGTCGCCGCGGTGGCCGCGAACGCCATCTGGAAGATGAAGAACGTCGCCAGGTTCAACGAACCGGTGTCATATCCACCGGCATCGAGGAAGAACCCCGACGTCCCGATGAAGTCGTTTCCGGCTCCGAACATGAACGCGAAGCCGACCACGAAGAACGCGACGGCACCGATCGAGAAGTCCATCAGGTTCTTCATCACGATGTTCGCGGCGTCCCTGGCCCGCGTGAATCCCGCCTCCAACATCGCGAACCCCGCCTGCATGAAGATGACGAGGACGGCGGCGATGAAGACGAACGTGTTGTCAAGGACGACCTTGACCTCGTCTCCGGTCATCGGATCTGCCTCCTGCTGCTTGCTCGGACGCCAGCGCGTGCTGACGGTCGGATGAATGTGCTGAGCGGCAGTGTGGAGGCACCGCGTTGCCCGCCCGCGTCGAGGGGATTACGGGTCCGCGACGAGTAGCTGACGTATTTCTGTCAGGAACTCGACTGGAGGACGTAGCCGCGTGAGCGGACCGTCCTGATCTCGAGGCCGAGGGGTTCGATGCGCCGTCGGAGGCGCAGCACATGGACGTCAAGGGCATTGCGGCTCGGTGGGTCGTCGGGCCAGGCCGCCCGCACCAGGGCGGGGCGGCTCACCACGACGCCGAAGTATTCGCACAGTTCGGCCGCGAGTCGTTCCTCGACCGGCGAGACGGGGACCCACGAGTCGCCGTAGGCGATCACGCCGTCTTCCACGTGGGGAGAGAGCATGTCGGCGGCCCGCTGCTGCAACGTACGGACCCGTACCCGCACATCGGTGTCCGGCGCGGGAAGGCGCACCCAGTCCTCGAGGGGGTCGACCATGCCGGGCGGCTCAGCGCCGGGGGAAACCAGGATGAGTCGGGGCCATCCGGCGCCCCGGGCTTCGACCAGCCTCGCCTCCTCGTCGGGCCAGCGGATGAGGGCGACCGACGGCTCCTCCGGCGTCTGCTGCACGTTGCGCTGCATCACGGCGGGAGCGTACGGAGGCGAGTTTTCACGGCTGTTACGCGCATGTGAAAGGTGCTGGAGCCGGTTGCCGTCCCCGATGGTGCGAGTAGGCTGCCCGGCGAACGGCCACGGGTGGGGCAGGGGCCCCGCCCTGTGGAGGAGGCGACGAGATGTCGCCGGGAGGAAAGATGGGCAAACAGGATTATCTCGACCACCTCGCTTCGGTCCCGCTGTTCGCCGCGTGCGCGAAGAACGACCTGAAGCTGGTGGCACGGCGAGCCGAGAACGTTCGGGTCGAGGCGGGCAAGGAGCTGGTGGCCGAGGGGAAACCCGGGCACGAGTTCTTCGTCATCGCCGAAGGGAAGGCGAACGTGTTGCGCAAGGGCAAGAAGTTGGCCACGCTCGGCCCCGGAGACTTCTTCGGCGAGCTGGCGCTTCTCGACCGGGCGCCCCGCAACGCCACCGTGGTCGCCGACGGCGACATGGAGTTGTTCGTGCTCGGCCAGCGTGAGTTCTCCGGGCTCCTCGACGAGGTGCCCGGCCTGGCCCACAAGTTGCTCACGGGGATGGCCCGCCGCCTCCGTGAGCAAGACGCCAAGAGCGTGCAGTAGTCGCGCTCACCGAAGCGACCAAGGAGCAACCGGCGCATGAGCCCCCGCATGAAGAAGTCCACCTACTACGACCGTCTGGCCAAGGTGCCGATGTTCCGCACCCTCGCCAAGCGCGACCTCCAGCGGATCGGCAAGTTCGCCACCCTCCACCAGGCCGAGAAGGGCGACACGCTCGCCAAGGAGGGCCAGCGCGGCCACGAGTTCTTCGTGATCGGCTCGGGGAAGGCGACCGTGAAGCGCAAGAACCGGAAGGTCGCCCAGTTGAAGGCGGGCGACTTCTTCGGCGAGCTGGCGCTCCTCGAGAAGGTGCCCCGCAACGCCACCGTGGTCGCCGACACCGACATGGAGCTCTACGTGGTGAGCCGGCAGGACTTCGCCGCGGTGCTCCGCGAGGTCCCCGAGATCGCGGTCAAGCTCCTCTCCGGCCTCGCCAAGCGCCTCTCGGAGGCCGACGCCAAGAGCGTCTGAGGGGGAGCATCCAGGGTGTGTGACCCTGGATGGAAAACCGGTACAGGGGTGCGCGGTAGAGTCCGGCCGTGCCCAAGCTGAAGCTGAAGCCGTACCAGATCGCGCTCGCCCTCGGCATCGTCACCGGCGCCGCCGTGCTCGTCATCGGAGGCGGGCTCCCGCAACTCACCGACTTCCACGACGACTCGCCGATCCGCCGCGAGACGTTCGGCAACGTACCCAGCGCCCTCAAGGGCCTCTTCTACGTCTCGCTGTCGGTGGTCTTCGTGGTCGTCGGCTGGCTGGTGGCCAACCGGGTCCGCAACTACGAGCGGGGCAAGCCCGACGACCGCCGCACCACCCGGGGCAACGTTCACCGCCGTCTCCGCGACTTCCGTCGCGGCGTGTGGATGCAGACCCTGCTCCGCGACCCCGCAGCCGGCGTCATGCACTCGATGATCTACTTCGGCTTCATCGTCCTCTTCATCGCGACGCTGGTCCTCGAGGTCGACCACCAGGTCCCCGAGAGCTTCAAGTTCCTCCACGGCGACACCTACATGGGCTACTCGTTCGTGGCCGACCTCTTCGGCGTCATCTTCGTGGTCGGGATCCTGTGGGCCATCGTCCGCCGCTACGTCCAGCGCCCCTACCGCATCCGCATCAAGACCAAGCCCGAAGACGCGTTCATCCTCGGCACCTTCCTCTTCATCGGGCTGTCGGGGTTCTTCATCGAGGCGATCCGCATCGCCTACGAGGGCTCGCCGTCGTTCGAGAAGTGGTCGTTCATCGGCTACCCGATGGCCGAGTGGTTCGACGGCATGTCCGTCGGGGTGCTCCAGGACGTCCACCGGTGGCTGTGGCTGAGCCACTTCGTGGGCTTCGTGGCCTTCCTCGTGCTGCTGCCCACCACCAAGCTCCGCCACATGTTCACGTCGCCGATGAACATGTACCTGAAGGACCGACCGCGGCCCAAGGGCGCCATGAAACCGCTGCCCGACCTGATGGAGACCGACCTGGAGAGCTTCGGCGCCACGCAGGTCTCCGACTTCACCTGGAAGCAGCTCTTCGACCTCGACGCCTGCACCATCTGCGGGCGGTGCACCTCGGTGTGCCCGGCCCATGCCACGGGCAAGCCGCTCGACCCCCGCGAGATCATCCTCAAGTCGGGCGAGGTGATGGCCGCCACCGGCGATCCCGAGGTGAGCCCGGTGGTCGGCGTCGACAAGGAGATCTCGGTCTCGGCCGACTCGTTGTTCGAACGGGTCACGCCCGAGGAGATCTGGGCGTGCACGTCGTGCAAGGCGTGCGACGAGATCTGCCCCGTGAACATCGAGATCCTCGACAAGATCCTCGACATGCGGCGCTACCTGTCGCTGATGGA
>CAZTOV010000044.1:5607-16687 GCA_964615175.1 uncultured Burkholderiales bacterium | reverse complement strand
GGTCGGGCTTGAGCAGCGTCTCGATGTCGATGCCGGGCTTGGTCTGGGTCGAGATGAGGATGGTGTCGAGGCGCTTGGGGACGCCGTCCTCGTATTCGATCGTCACCTGGGTCTTGCCGTCGGGGCGCAGGTAGGGCATCACGTCGGCCTTGCGGACCTCGGACAGGCGGTGGGCGAGTCGATGCGCCAACCAGATCGGCATGGGCATCAGGTCGTCGGTCTCGTCACAGGCGTAGCCGAACATCATCCCCTGGTCGCCCGCTCCGATGACCTCGTAGGGATCGTCGGTCTCCTCGCCCCGCTTCTCCTCCGCCTGGTTGACGCCGGCGGCGATGTCGCCCGACTGCTCGTCGAGGGCGACCATCACGCCGCAGGTGCGGCCGTCGAAGCCGACCTCCGAGTTCGTGTACCCGATCCCGGCGATCGTTTCGCGCACCAACGCGGCGATGTCGACGTAGGCCTCGGTCGAGATCTCACCGGCCACGACGGCCACGCCGGTGGTCACCAGCGTCTCGCATGCCACCCGGGCGTTGGGGTCCTCGCTGATCAGCGAGTCGAGGACGGCGTCGCTGATCTGGTCGGCCATCTTGTCGGGGTGACCTTCGGTGACCGACTCCGATGTGAACGTGTAGCGCGTCATGCGCCCCTCTCCCTGTCGATGTCGTTGATGTCGAGTGCGGCGGCCACCCGGTCGAGGATGACGCCGGCGAGATCGTGTTTGGTCATGAGCGGCAGGTCTTCCACCGTGCCGTCGGAACCGAGCAGCAGGGCCCGGTTGGTGTCGACGTCGAAGCCGGAATCGGCGGCGGCCACATCGTTGGCCACCATGAGGTCGACGCCCTTGGCATTGAGTTTCGCCTCGGCGTGCTCACGCAGCCGTTCGGTCTCGGCCGCAAAGCCTACGAGATAGGTGCCGGATCGGGCAGATTTGACGGCTTCGAGGATGTCGGGCGTGGGTTCGAGGATGACCTCGGGGGCCCCGTCGGCCTTCTTGATCTTCTGGTCGGCGACCGCCTTGGGTCGGAAGTCGGCCGGGGCGGCAGCCATCACGAGCGCATCGGCGTCGCCGAGACCATCGAGGACCGCGTCGCGCATCTCCTCGGCCGACTCGACGCCCACCGCTTCGACGCCGGCCGCGACGGGGAGGCCCGTGGTACTGACCAGCGTGACCTGCGCACCCCGGCGGGCGGCGACGTCGGCGACGGCATGGCCCATCCGACCCGACGACCGGTTGCCGATGAACCGCACGGGATCGATGCGCTCACGCGTCCCCCCGGCCGTGACGAGGAGACGTCGGCCCGCGAGGGGGCCCTGTCCCAAGGCGCCCAGGACGGCCTCGATGACCACACCGGGGTCGGCGAGGCGACCCTCACCGACGTCGCCGCCCGCGAGCACGCCCCGCTCGGGCGGCACGATCGTGACTCCGCGCTGTCGGAGGCGGTCGAGGTTGTCCTGGACCGCGGGGTGCTGCCACATCTCCGTGTGCATCGCGGGGGCGACCACCACCGGGGCGACCGTCGCCAGCAGGGTGGCCGTGAGGAGGTCGTCGGAGATCCCAGCGGCGTACTTGCCGATGACCTTGGCGGTCGCCGGCGCCACCACCACGAGGTCGGCGTTCTGGCCCAGGTGGGTGTGCGGGATGGGCTCGGGCGCGTCGAAGAGCGAGGTGCGGACCGGCTCGGAGGCCAGGGCGGAGAACGTCACCGCGCCCACGAAGCGCTGGGCGTCGGCGGTGAGGACCGGCGAGACGAAAGCACCGGCGTCGACCAGGCGACGGCACACCTCGACCGCCTTGTAGGCAGCGATGCCGCCCGAGACCCCGAGCACCACGCGTCGCCCCGCGAGCGGCTGCGTGGAGGCGTCGGTCACGACACTGCTCCGCCTACTCGGAGTCGGAGCTGTCGCCGTCCTCGTCGCTCGGCTCGATCGGCTCGGCGAGGATCTTCCCCTCGGCGATCTCCTGGAGCGAGATCGACAGTGGCTTGCGCGAGATGGCGTTCACCTGCGGAGGCACCACCGTGCCCAGCCCCTCGCCGAGGCGGTTGAAGTACGAGTTGATCTGGCGCGCCCGGCGGGCGGCGAGCGTGACGAGGTTGAACTTGCTGTCGGTCCGCTCGAGCACCGTCTCGATTCGGGGCTGCATGAGCGAGGGGCGGCGTTCGGCCATCTACGTGCTCCTGAAACTCGGGAAGTCGGGTGGGACGCAGTCACGAACGACCGCGCAGATCCTCCAGGATACCAGCGACCTCGTCGACGGCCTCATCGAGGTCCGCGTTCGTGACGACATGGTCGAAATGCCGCGCCTGCGCTTCCTCCCACTCAGCCTCGGCCATTCGACGCTCGATGGTCGCGTCGTCCTCGCCGCGCCCCTCCAGCCGGCGGCGTTGCTCTTCCCGCCCCGGTGTCCGGACAAAGACCAGCGTCGCCTCCGGGAGCTGGTTCTTCACTGCCAGCGCCCCCTTGACGTCGACCTCGAGGAGCACGTCATCGCCGGCGGCCAGCCACTCCTCGATCGGACCTCTCGGGGTCCCCTTGAGGTCGCCGTAGACCTCGAACCACTCGAGGAACCCGCCTGCGTCGCGCAGCTCCTCGAACTGCTCGCGGGTCATGAAGCGGTAGTCACGCCCGTCGACCTCACCGGGACGAGGGACGCGTGTCGCCGCCGAGACCGACCAATGGAGGTCGGGAAACCGCTCGAGGAGAGCCCGTCCGATGGTTCCCTTGCCGGCGCCCGAGGTGCCGGCGATCACGAGCAGCGCCAACGTCGACCGGACGGCTAGCGGTCGTCGAACTTCTTGAGGAGGGCCTCGCGCTGCTTGGAGCCGAGGCCGCGGAGACGACGGTTCTCGCTGATCTCCAGCTCCTCCATCACCCGCCGGGCGCGGACCTTGCCGAGCCCGGGGAGCGACTCGAGGACGGTGACGGTCTTGAGTTTGCCGATCACCTCGTCGCGGTCGCCCATCTCGAGGACCTCGCGGAGGTGGAGCCCGCCCGCCTTGAGCTTCTCCTTGACCTCGGCCCGCTGGCGTCGGGCGGCGGCGGCCTTGTCGAGAGCGGCGCGGCGCTGCTCGGGACTGAGCGACGGGGGAAGGGGCATCAGCAGACTTCTCGTCGGTGTCGCATCGGTGAGGGCCCCTCTCGCCGCCGGGCAGTGCGCGGCCGCCAGTATACGCAGCACTCAGTACCGATCAACCGGCCCCCGTCCGGTCGTCGAGCGCCTCCTCGACCTCCTCGGTCACCGCCCGCGCGGCGGCCTCCGGATCGTCGGCAGCGATGACCACGCGGGCCATGACGAGGAGGTCGGCGCCGGCCCGCGCCGCCTCCGCCGGGGTTGCCGTGCGGGCCTGGTCATGGCGGTCGGTCCCCGCCGGACGGGTGCCGGGGACGAGCGTCACCAGATCCGCGTGTCGCTCCTTCACGGCGGCCACCTCGAGCGCCGAGCAGACCACTCCCCCACAGCCGGCCTCGACGGCGGTGGCGAGGCGGGCGTCGAAGGTCGACGCGTCGGGGTCGCTGGTCAGGACGGTGACGGCCAGCGGCACCGGATCGGGGTGCCCGGCTTCGGTCGCACCCTCGCGGAGCCCTTCGGCTCCGGCCCGCAGCATCTCGAGGCCGCCCGCCGCGTGGAAGTTCAGATACTTGACCCCGAGACGACCCGCGGCGCGGGCGGCACGGCCCACCGTGGTCGGGATGTCGTGGTACTTGAGATCGGCGAACACCTCGTAGCCGGCCTCGCGCAGCTCCTCGACGATCCGGGGACCCACCGCGGTGAACAGCTCGAGGCCGACCTTGGCCACCGCGAACCACGGTTGCAGCCGCTCCGCGAGGCCGAGTGCCTCGTCGGACGTGGCGACGTCGAGTCCCAGGACGAGTCGGTCACGTGCCTGCTCGCTCACTCCGGCGTCTCCACTGCGCCCGTCAGCTCGGCCACAGCCTCGACGTCGTGGCGCCGGCACCACCGCTCGAGGTCAGCGGCGATCTGCTGAGGGGCCCTGGGGTCGCGGAAGCTCGCGGTGCCCACCCCCACCGCGGTGGCGCCGGCGAGAAGCATCTCGACCGCGTCCTCCCCCGACGCCACGCCGCCGGTGCCGATGATCGGCACCTCGGGGAACTCGGCATGCATCTCGTGGACGGTGCGGACGGCCACCGGGCGGATGGCGGGGCCCGAGAGTCCGCCACCGACGTTGCCGAGCCGCGGACGGCGGGTCTCGGGGTCGATGGCCATCCCGAGGAGGGTGTTGATGAGCGTGAGACCGACGGCACCGGCGTCGATCGCGGCCGCCGCGATCGGGACCAGATCGGTGACGTTGGGCGACAGCTTGGCGAACACGGGGAGGTCCTCGGCCTGCGCGACCGCGGCGTCGACCGCGGCCCGGGTGGCATCCGCCGAGTGGGCGAACATCTCGGAGCGGCCCTCGAGGTTGGGGCAGCTCACGTTGACCTCGAGGGCCACGAGCCGGTCGGCCACCTCGGCCACCCCCTTGGCGGCGCGGGCGAAGTCGTCGACGCTGCGGCCCCAGATCGAGGCGATCACCCGGGCGCCCGTGTCGAGGAGCGCCGGCAGCTCCTCGTCGCGCCAGCGGTCGACGCCGGGATTCTGGAGGCCCACCGAGTTGAGCATCCCCGCGGGCGTCTCGTGAACGCGCGGCGCGGGATTCCCCGGCCAGGGGTCGGCCGATACCGACTTGGTCGTGACCGCTCCGATGCGGGTGGGGTCACCCTGGCGAGCAACCTCGGCGCCGTGGCCGTAGGTGCCCGACGCCGCGACGATCGGGTTGGGAAGCTCCACCGCCCCCAACCGCACCGCCATGTCCACTCGCCGTCTCATCGAACTCATCGAACTCATCGGACTCATCGAGCTGCCGAGTCCCGTCGCCGTTCTTGACTGTGAATTGCCCGCTCAGCGGGCAATTCACAGTCAAGAACTTGGGTGGACACCTCTCAGACCCCCAGGCGGAGTTGGTCGCCGCGGTGGTACTCCTGGAGGGAGCGGACGGTGGGCTCGCGTTCGGAGCGCTCGCTCATGCCCGCCGCGGCGGCGAGGCCGGCGGCCACCGTCGTCACGATGGGCACCTTGTAGCGACCGGCGGCCTGGCGGATGTGCATGCCGTCGGCGCGAGGGCCGCGGCCCCGGGGCGTGTTGACGATGAGGTCGACCTTCCCCGATGCGATGAGTTCGACGGCATCGACGCCGGTCTTCTCCCCCACCTTCGCCACCACGGTGTCGATGGGCACGCCTTCGCCCTCGAGGAACTCCGCAGTGCCGGCAGTGGCCGCGATCGTGAAGCCGAGGTCGGCGAAGCGCCGGGCGGCGATCAACCCGGGGCGCTTGTCGCGGTCGGCCAGCGACAGGAACACCACCCCGTGCTCGGGCAGCATGTTGCCGGCCGCGCTCTGACTCTTGGCGAAGGCCATACCGAAGCTCTGGTCGATGCCCATCACCTCGCCGGTGGAGCGCATCTCGGGGCCGAGGATCGTGTCGGCCTGCGGGAACCGGTTGAACGGAAGCACCGCCTCCTTCACCGACACGTGGCCCTCCCGCGGCGGATTGAGCAGCCCCTCTTCGCGAAGCTCGGCCAGGGTCGCGCCGACCATGACCCGGGCCGCCAGCTTGGCCATCGGCACCCCGGTGGCCTTGGCGACGAACGGCACCGTCCGGCTGGCGCGCGGGTTGGCCTCGATCACGTAGACGTCGTCGCCCTTCACGGCGAACTGCACGTTGAGGAGACCCACCACCTCGAGGGCGTCGGCCAGCTGCCGGGCCTGCGTTTCGATCTTCTCGACGGTGGCAGGGGTGAGCGTCGGAGGCGGGATGGCACACGCCGAGTCGCCCGAGTGCACGCCGGCTTCCTCGATGTGCTCCATCACCCCACCGATGAGCACCTCCCCGGAGGAGTCGCGCACGGCGTCGACGTCGACCTCGACCGCGTCCTCGAGGAAACGGTCGATGAGGGCGGGGCGCTCGGACGACAGGCCTCCCTCCCGCCCGAGGCTCCCAGTGAGCGCCAGCTCGGCCATGGCGTTGCGCATCCCCTCGTCGTCGTAGGCGATGACCATGGCCCGACCACCCAACACGTAGGAGGGCCGCACCAGCACCGGGTACCCGACGTCGGCAGCCACCTTGAGCGCCTCTTCGGGAGTGGTCGCCATCCCGCCGGGCGGCTGGGCGAGACCGAGCCGGTCGCACAGCGCGTTGAAGTGCTCGCGGTCCTCGGCCCGGTCGATCGCCGCGGGCGCGGTACCGAGCACGCGGATACCCGCCTCCTCGAGTCCGTGGGCCAGTTTCAACGGCGTCTGGCCGCCGAGGCTCACGATCACGCCGTGGGGGTCGATGCGGTCGCAGACGTCGAGTACGTCCTCGACCGTGAGCGGCTCGAAGAACAGACGGTCGCTGGTGTCGTAGTCGGTGGAGACGGTCTCCGGGTTGCAGTTGACCATCACCGTCTCGAACCCGGCCTCCGAGAGCGAGAAGGCCGCATGGACGCAGCAGTAGTCGAACTCGATCCCCTGGCCGATCCGGTTGGGGCCGGCTCCGAGGATCACGACCGCCGGCCGCTCGACCGGGGTCACCTCGTCCTCGTCCTCATAGGTCGAGTAGTGGTACGGCGTGGCGGCCTCGAACTCGGCGGCGCACGTGTCGACCGTCTTGAACGTGGCCCGCACGTCGGCCGCCAGACGAGCGTCGCGAACGGCCATCGGGTCGACGCCCCAGAGGTACGCGAGCTGGTCGTCGGAGAAGCCGAGGCGCTTGACCCGCCGCCAGTCGGCTCGGGTCATGGCGTCGAAGCCGATCTCCACCAGCAGCGCCCGCTCCTCACAGATCAGCGCCAGTTGGTCGAGGAACCACGGATCGATCCCGGTCACCTCGGCCAGCCGCTCGACGGAGATCCCTCGCCGCAGCGCCGCCTCGAGCTGGAAGGGGCGGTCGGGAGTCGGCACGGCCACTCGGGCCACGAGGTCGTCGTCAGAGAGCAGGTCGTACACGGCCTCTCCGGTGTCGGCGTTGAGGCCGGCACGGCCCGTCTCGAGGCTGCGGCACGCCTTCTGGAACGACTCGGTGAAGGTCCGTCCGATGGCCATGGCCTCGCCCACCGACTGCATCTGGGTGCCGAGCACGCCGGAGACCTCGGGGAACTTCTCGAATGCCCACCGGGGGATCTTCGTGACCACATAGTCGATGGTCGGCTCGAAGCTCGCCGGCGTCTTCTTGGTGATGTCGTTGGGGATCTCGTCGAGCGTGTACCCGACGGCGAGCTTGGCGGCCATCTTGGCGATGGGGAACCCGGTGGCCTTGCTGGCGAGGGCGCTCGACCGCGAGACCCGCGGGTTCATCTCGATCACGACCATGTCGCCGGTCGACGGATCGACGGCGAACTGGATGTTGGACCCGCCGGTGTCGACGCCGATGCGACGGATGCAGGCGAACGCCGCGTCTCGCATCCGCTGGTATTCGACGTCCGAGAGCGTCTGTGTCGGGGCCACGGTGATCGAGTCGCCCGTGTGCACCCCCATGGCGTCGAAGTTCTCGATCGAGCAGATGATCACGCAGTTGTCGGCGTGGTCACGCATGACCTCCAGCTCGAACTCCTTCCAACCCACGATCGACTGCTCGATGAGGATCTCGGAGATCGGGCTGGCGTCGAGGCCTCGGCCGGCCACCTCCCGCATCTCCTCCGAGTCGGCCGCGATGCCGGTGCCGCCGCCACCGAGGATGTGGCTGGGCCGGATGATCACCGGGTATCCGATGTCGTCGGCCACCTCGAGCGCCTCGTCGAGCGAGTACGCGAAGCCCGAGCCGGGGACGTCGAGGCCGATCTCCTCCATCGCCGCCTTGAAACGCGAACGGTCCTCGGCGGTGCGGATGGCGTCGATCTGAGCGCCGATCAGCTCGACCCCGTGCTCGGCGAGCACGCCTGCAGCGTCCAGGTCGATGGCGAGGTTGAGGGCGGTCTGCCCGCCCAGGGTGGGGAGCAGCGCGTCGGGTCGCTCCTTCTCGATGACCCTGGCCACGGTGGCCACGTCGAGCGGCTCGATGTAGGTGGCGTCGGCGAACTCGGGGTCGGTCATGATCGTGGCCGGGTTCGAGTTCACCAGGATCACCCGGTAGCCCTCTTCGCGGAGCACCTTGCAGGCCTGGGTCCCCGAGTAGTCGAACTCGCACGCCTGCCCGATGATGATCGGGCCCGACCCGATGATGAGGATCGACTCGAGGTCGTCACGGCGGGGCATCAGCGGGCAACCTCCATCAGCTCGGTGAACCGGTCGAAGAGGTGATACGTGTCGTGGGGCCCGGGCCCGGCCTCGGGATGGTGTTGCACACCGAAGGCGGGGGCGTCGACGGCCCGGAACCCCTCACAGACTCCGTCGTTGAGGTTGCGGTACGTGATCTCGACCGACGCGCCGAGCGGCTCGGGGTCGATGGCGTAGTTGTGGTTCTGGCTGGTGATCTCGACCTTGCCGGTCGCCAGCTCCTCGAGCGGGTGGTTGCCGCCGTGGTGACCGAACGGGAGCTTGAGCTTGGTGCCGCCGAGCGCCAGCCCGAGGATCTGGTGGCCGAGACAGATGCCGAACACCGGCACCTCGCCCACCAGCGCCCGAACGTTCTCGACCGCTCCCGCCACCGGCTCGGGGTCACCGGGCCCGTTGGAGAGGAACACGCCGTCGGGCTCCCGGCCGAGGACCTCGCTCGCCGGGGTCGACGCCGGGACCACCTCGACACGACACCCCGAGGCGGTGAGCCGGTGCAGGATGCTCCGCTTGATGCCGAAGTCGTACGCCACGACCGAGTACGGCGCGTCGGCGTCGCCCACGGCGTAGGGCTCGGCGGTGGTGACCTCGGCAACGAGATCGAGCCCGTCGGTGGGACGGGACGCCCCCGCAGCGTCAACGACCCGCGTCTCGGCCTCGGCGTCGGGCGTGGGCCCGAAGGCGCCGGGGAGCGCACCGTGATCGCGCAGGTGCCGCGTGAGCCGGCGGGTGTCGATCCCCGTCATGCCCGGAACACCCCGCTCCCTGAGGAACGTCTCGAGGTCGCCCTCGGCGCGCCAGTTGGAGTGACGTCGGGGCAGGTCGCGCACGAGGACCCCACGGCAGTACGGCCGGGCGCTCTCGTCGTCGTCGTCGTTGACTCCGTAGTTGCCGATGTGCGGGTACGTGAAGGTGATGATCTGGCCGGCATAGCTCGGGTCGGTGAGCACCTCCTGGTATCCGGTCAGCGTCGTGTTGAACACCACCTCGCCCGTGGCGGCTCCCTCGGCGGGCTCCGCGCCGCACCACTCGCCCTCGAAGCGGGTGCCGTCGGCCAACGCCAACAGCGCCGCCGGTCTCCGAATCGCGGTCATCGCTGTGCCTCCCCGTCGACGACTACCGGTTCTCCACGCAGCACCGTGTGGCGTACCCGTCCCGTGAGTTTGCGGCCTGCCCAGGGGCTGTTCACGGCCCGGCTCGCCAGGGCGCCGGCGTCGACTTCCCAGGTCGCCGAGGGGTCGAAGACACACAGGTTCGCGGCCGCCCCGATCCCGACGGGACCCCCGTGTTCGGTGAGCCCGGCGATGGCGGCCGGGCCCCAGGAGCAGCGGGCCAGCGCGCAGTCGAGGGCGAGCACCCCGGCGGCGACCAGCTCGGTGTTGATCACCGCCAGGGCGGTTTCGAGACCCAACATGCCCGGCGGCGCTTCGGCGAACGGCTGGTCCTTCTGCTCGGGGGGATGCGGCGCGTGGTCGGTGGCAACGGCGTCGATGGTCCCGTCGGCCAGCCCGGCGCGGAGGGCGGCGACATCGGCTTGGGTGCGCAGCGGCGGATTGACCTTGAATGCCGGGTCCCAGGTGGCGCACGCCTCGTCGGTGAGGATCAGGTGGTGGGGCGTGACCTCGGCGGTCACCGCGACGCCCGCCGACTTGGCGGCGCGGATCAACTCGACCGATCGGGCGGTCGAGACGTGGAGTACGTGCAAGCGGCCCGCGGTGGTGCGGGCGAGGGCGAGGTCGCGAGCGACCACCGCCTCCTCGGCCACGGAGGGGCGACCGGGAACGCCGAGGCGGCTCGACCACGCGCCCTCGTGCATGTGGCCACCCTCGACCAGACGGCCCTCTTCGGCGTGTTGGGCGATCACCGCGCCCGGCAGGGACCGGGCGTACTCGAGCGCCCGCCGCATCAGCCGGGCGTCGTCGACACAGTCGCCGTCGTCGGTGAAGATGCGGACTCCGGCGGCGTGCATCTCGCCCAAGGGGGCCAGCGCCCCACCCTCGCGCCCCACGCTGATGGCGCCGGCCGAGTGGACATCGCACAGCGCATCCCGGCCGAGCGCGAGCACGTGGCCGGCCACGGCCGCGTTGTCGATCGTCGGTGTGGTGTTGGGCATGGCCACCACCGCCGTGTACCCACCGAGGGCGGCGGCGCGGGCCCCGGTCTCGACCGTCTCCGCCTCTTCCATGCCCGGCTCTCGCAGGTGCGCGTGCAGGTCGACGAGGCCCGGGGTCACCACACAACCGGCGGCGTCGATCACCCGGTCGGCGTCGAGGCCCTCGCCCACCTCGGCGATGCGGCCGTCGCGCACCACCACGTCGCCGTCACGGGAGCCGCTGGCGTCGACCAACCGCCCGCCCTTGATCACGAACTCGCTCATGCCGCCGCCTCCTCGCCGGCGCCGAGTGCCCGGTAGAGCACGGCCATGCGCACGGCGATGCCGTTGGCCACCTGCTCGCCCACGAGCGAAGCGGGGCCGTCGGCGACGCCGTGCGCGATCTCGATGCCGCGGTTCATCGGTCCGGGGTGCATCACCACGGCGCCGGCCGGCAGCCGGGCGGCGCGCTCGGCGGTGAGGCCCCAGCGTGACGTGTACTCGCGCAAGCTCGGGAACAACGCCTCGGCCTGGCGCTCGCGTTGGAGCCGGAGGAGGTAGATCACGTCGAGATCTCCGAGCACCGCGTCGAGATCGGGACTCGACTCGACCGGCCACCCGTCCAGGCTGGGGGGCATGAGCGTGGCCGGACCGACCAGGGTGACCCGTGCCCCGAGGGCGGCCAGCGCCAGCGTGTTCGAGCGCGCCACGCGTGAGTGGTTGACGTCACCCACGATCCCC
>CAZTOV010000044.1:0-5507 GCA_964615175.1 uncultured Burkholderiales bacterium | reverse complement strand
CGCCAGCGTGTTCGAGCGCGCCACGCGTGAGTGGTTGACGTCACCCACGATCCCCACGTGCACGCCGTCGAGATCGGGGCCGAGGCGCCGGCGCAGGGTGAACGCGTCGACCAGCGCCTGGGTGGGGTGCTCGTGCCAACCGTCGCCGGCGTTCACCACGGCGGCGTCGACCCAGGTCGCGACCCGGTGGGGCGCGCCGGCGCTCGGGTGCCGCACGATCATGGCGTCGGCTCCCATGCCTTCGATCGTCTTCGCGGTGTCACGGAGGCTCTCGCCCTTGCTCACCGACGACGCCTTGAGAGAGAAGGTGAGCGTGTCGGCCGACAGCCGTTTGGCGGCGCCCTCGAAGGACAAACGGGTTCGGGTGGAGTCCTCGTAGAACACGCTGGCCACCGTGCGGCCCCGCAGCGCCGGGACCTTGGCGATCTCGCGTTGGGTCACCTCGAGGAACGACTCGGCCGAATCGAGGATCTCCTCGATGCCCGCCCGGTCGAGTTCGGCGATCCCCAGCAGGTGCTTCATGTCATTCTCCCGCCGACATCTCGTCGGGCGGGCCCCAGATCTCGACGCCGTCGACTTCGTCGTCGACCTCTTCGAGACGCACCCGGACGTCTTCGTTCTGACTCGTGGGGAGGTTCTTTCCCACATAGTCGGCCCGGATGGGGAGTTCGCGATGGCCCCGGTCGATGAGCACGGCGAGCTGCACCGCACGGGGTCGACCCAGCTCCATGACCCCCTCGATGGCGGCGCGGGCCGTGCGACCGGTGAAGAGCACGTCGTCGACGATCACCACCACCCCGTCGGTGACGTCGGTCGGGATCTCGGTGGGGCCCTGGGGCTGGACGTGGCGGAGCCGGAAGTCGTCGCGGTGGAACGAGACGTCGAGCGCACCGACCGGCACCGCCACGCCCTCGAACGACTCGATGGCGGCGGCCAGGCGTCGGGCGACGGCGACGCCTCGGGTGTAGAGCCCGACCAGGACCACGTCGTGGGGGCCGTGGTTGCGCTCGTCGATCTCGTGGGCGATCCGGGTGACCGCTCGGCGGAGGTCGTCGGCGTCGAAGACCTGGGCCCGACGAACGAAACGGCTCCCCTCGGGAGCCGTTGAAGCGGAAGCGTCTCGGTTGTCGTGGTCCGTTTGAGCGTCTGCGGGCACGGGCCCGCCAGCGCCCGGGTTGGCGGCGTCGGCCATGTGGTGCTGTCTCCTCCGTAGGGGCCTCTCGGGACCCCCTTCACGGTTCGACCTTCAGCCTATCCGATGAAGGCGCGCCCGACCATCACCGATCGAAGATTGACACCACCGATCCGGGACACGCGCCCGGAACGCCGAGCTCGCCCCGCCGCTCACACAGCTCGTGCACCTGGGCGGCGTCGCCCCGACGATCGGAGAAGTAGATGTTGGCGTTGATGGCGCGGATCGACCACGGATGGCGAGCAAGGGCCTCCGCATACGCCGATTGCGCCCCGTCGAGATCGTCGGACCGTAGGCGGAGGTCGCCCAGGTTCGCCCACAAATGCGCCGAGGACGGGTCCCGCTCGACCGCCCGCCGCGCGGCGGCAAGCGCCGCGTCCCAGGCCTCGCTGTCGTCCTCGGTGATCGCCTCGAAGGCGTGGATGCGCCACTCGATCGATGGCACGATCGACCAGGGCGGAAGCAGCCGATCGGCGGTCGCAACCGCGGTCGCGGACGAGTCCGTATACGCGCGACCGAGCGCGATCTCGCCTCTCAAGAACACCCCACCTGCTGCCAAGCCGAGGACCACACCGAGCAGCCCGGCCCCACGGGCCACGCGACCCCAATCCCGAACTGGATTTCCGGGTCGCGAATGGGCCGATCCGAAGGCGAGAAAGGCAAGCGGGGCCGTGGCCATCGCTACGGGTTGGAACAACCCCACGACTGCGATGCCGGCGGCGAACCCGGCACCCGGGCCGCGCGCGTATCGTCCAGCGGCGATCATCCATCCGGCGAACAGAGCCCCGCCGACGATGCCCGTGGTCACCGCGTACTCGAGCAAGAAGTTGTGGGCATCATCAGGCTCGGTGTCGAGCGCTTCGGTACGGGCCAGCTCCGGGCCCAGGAGGGGCATCACAACGGCCTTGGTCCGCGCCGGACCGACTCCCAGAACGGGATGCTCGCCAATTGCGCTGACGCCCGCTACCCACGTGGCCCCCCGACCATTGCCCGCGGTCGGATCGACCGAGTCGCGGGCCCGGGAGGTGGCCGCCCCTCCGGCGGCGATCTGCATCGAGAGAACGACGCCCATTCCAACCGCCACGACGAGCACGAACCCTCGCCGAACCAAATCCCGACGCACGGTTCGTACAAGCCAGACAAGGGTGAACCCTCCGAGAACAGCCAGCGCGGCCCGGCTCCCCGACAACTGCACCGCTCCCGAAACGACCACCGCCACGATCGACCAACGGATCCACCGCTCGTCGCTCGCGATCCGATCAGCGACGAGCCAGAACCCGCCCGCCACCAAGCCACCAAACGTGGCTGCGTTTCCGGTCAGACCCTGTGCGCGTCCGCCGCCGGCGTCGAGTTGGGCGATCGGAATCTCAAGCGCGGATTGCAGCCATCCGACCAAGGCAGAGACCACGACACCCGCGATGAGCGCGGTCCCCACAAGACGTCGGCCTCGTTCTCCGAGTTCGAGGCCGAGCGCCCACAGGCCGAACCCGGCTGCCAGGAAGAGCCACCCGCTCCCACGGTTGTAATTGCCTACCAGAGCCAGGACGGGTTGGTCAGCCAGCGCGGTGCTGAGTCCGGCTACGACCAGGAACGCCAGACCCAACCGCGCTGCCGGGACTCGGCGCCAAGATGCGACAACGAGTGTGATGACGCCCGGAACGACCAATGGGAGCAGCAGCGTGACGCGAGGAGCCCACGACGCCGCGTACGCGACCGGCAAGATGGCGACGCAGAATACCCCGGCCCATGCCGCGAGCAACAGACCGCGTGGAGACTCTGACACGCCCGCGCGCGTCCGATCGTCGCCGGACGAGCCGGCAGCGTGTTCAAACGCGGAAACCCGCGAGCGCAGCGCAATGGTCATGCCACCCAGCCTTTCGTGGACATGATCGTCACGAAATGCCGGAATCTTGAGGCACGGGGGCTCAGAACGGGTCGCCCGGCCGGCGGGGATCGACCGCATCGACGAGCGAGCCGAGGAGCCACGTCAGCCATCCGTAGAGATGGAGGCCCGGTGCGCGCCGATCTTCGGGAGGCACCGACGACGGGTCGGTCTCGGGGGTCACGTCGAGGAGGACGCCGAGGGCGAGGCGCAGGTCGTTCAGCGCCCCGAGCCAGGCCTCGACCTCGTCCGGTTCGAGCACCACCTCGGTGGTACTCCCAGCCGTGTCGGCCCGCTCGAGCGACTCTGCGAACACCTCCGCCGCCCGGAGCTTCGACTTGAGCAGGTCGGCGTGCGTGAGTCGCTGCCATTCCTCCTCGGCCGTGTCCTCGGTGGGGTCGAGATAGGCGCGCGGGAACAGGCGGTCGCGGACGCCACCCTCGTCCTGGGCGATCAGCGCCCGCAGTTGACCCTCGAGGCTCTGGAGGAGCGCCGCTTCGCCTGCCTCGAGGCGGACCCGGACGCGATCGTCGGACTCGCGCCGGAAGTCGGGACTCACCGGTCGCCGCCCCCGGCCTTCTCGATGGTCGCCCACAAGCCGTACGAGTGCAGCCGGGCCACGTCGGCCTCGGCCTTCTCGCGGGTCCCCTCGCTCACCGCGGCCTTCCCTTTCCGATGCACGTCGAGCATCAGCTCGGTGGCCTTCTCGCGCGAGTAGCCGAACACCTTCTGGAACACCATCACCACATACGACATCAGGTTGACCGGGTCGTCCCACACCACGACCACCCAGGGGGTGTCGGGACGGCTCTCACTCTCGCCCGCGGGGTCGTCGACGACCGGCTCGACTTCGGTCGGGGCGAGCGGGGAGCCGGCCAGCTCAGCCGGCCGCGACATCGTCGACTTCGCCCGAACGGGCGTCACGGGCGATGTGGGCGAGGACCCCGTTGACGAAGCGGCCCGACTCCTCGGTCGAGTAGCGCTTGGCCAGCTCGACGGCCTCGCTGATCACAGCTCCGGCGGGAACGTCGTGGCAGTACATCAGCTCGTAGCAGCCGATCCGCAACAACACCCGGTCGACCACCGCCATCCGATCGACCGACCAGTGCTCGGCCGCGGCGTCGATGGTCGCATCGAGGGTGGCGTGCTCGGCGTCGACACCTCGGACCAACCGTTCCGCGTAGTCGTCGGGGGGCAGCGGAAGGTCGGCGAGGAGCGCGTCGGCATCGCGGTCGCGGACGTCGAGCTCGTAGCAGAGGGACAGCGCGCGCTCCCGGGCCTCGCGCCGCGTGCCCATCAGGAACTCCGCACGCTCATGCTCAGGCTCTCGTGAGGTATTCGCCGCTGCGTGTGTCGACCTTCAACACGTCACCCGGCTCGACGAAGAGCGGGACCTGCACGACGTGCCCCGTCTCCAGGGTGGCCGGCTTGCGGGCACCCGACACGCGGTCGCCCTGCATGCCGGGCTCGGTCTCGGTGACCTTCAGCTCGACCGCCGCGGGCAGGTCGATGCCCTCGACCACGTCCTCGTGGAGCGCGAGCACCGCGTTGTCGCCCTCCTTCAGGTAGGGCACCACCGATTCGACGGCGTCGACGTCGACGCGGAGCTGGTCGTAGGTCTCGGTGTCCATGAACACCAGGGCGTCGGCCTCGCGGTAGAGGTACTGCATCTCGCGCCGGTCGATGATCGCCTGCTCGACCTTCTCGTCGGCCCGGAACGTCTTGTCGATGACCGCGCCGCTGCGGAAGTTCTTCAGCTTGGTGCGCACGAAGGCGCCGCCCTTCCCGGGCTTCACGTGCTGGAATTCGACAACGCTCATCAGGCCCTCGGACAGGTCGAGGACCATGCCGTTCTTCAAGTCGTTGGTCGAGATGGTGGGCACCGTTTCCTCCGGACTCGGATCACTCGAGGACCAGCTCTCTGGGAGAACCGGTCAGGACCTCGCAACCGTCGGGGGTGACGACCACGGTGTCCTCAATGCGCACGCCTCCGACACCCGTCAGGTAGACCCCAGGCTCGACGGTGACGACGTGGCCTGGGCTCAAGGTATCACCCGACGTCGCGGCGACCGTCGGTGCCTCATGGATCTCCAGACCCACCCCGTGGCCGGTGCTGTGGAGGAAGGCGTCGGCCCAGCCGGCGTCGGCGATGACCTCACGGCACACTTCGTCGACCTCGGCTCCTCCGACCCCTTCCCGGACGGCTTCACGACCTCGTCGCTGGCTCTCGAGGACCACCTCGAACATCCGTCGAGCCTCGTCGCCCGGGTCGCCGACCGACACCGTGCGCGTCATGTCGGAGCAGTAGCCGTCGACCTTGGCGCCGAAATCGAGCACCACGAGTTCGCCGGGCTCGACGACCCGGTCGCTCGGCCTCGCGTGGGGCTTGGCTCCGTTGGGGCCGGAAGCCACGATCGGTTCGAAGCTCACCGC
>CAZTOV010000043.1:0-16933 GCA_964615175.1 uncultured Burkholderiales bacterium | reverse complement strand
CCTGGAACTGGCGCAGCTTGCGCAGCACGACGGCGAAGCCGAGGTGGATGTCGGACGCCGTCGGATCGATCCCGAGCTTCACCCGCAGTGGACGCCCGGCCTCGAGCTTCTCGGCCAGCTCGGCCTCCGACACCACGTCGACGGCTCCGGCGGTGAGGATCTTCAACTGCTCCTGCACGTCGACGGACACGGCAGGACGGTACCGCAGGCGCTGCCCGGCTCCGCGTTTCGATCCGCCCCGCTCGGGGAAGGCTTCATACAGAGCCCGACCGAGCCCACGACCCCGGGGGGCGCCAACCGCGCATGCCGAAGAACCGCACCACGCGATTCACGCTGTTCATCGCCGTCCTGGCAATGATCGCCTCGGCGTGCAGCTACGCCGTCGACCTGACCCCCACGGCCAACCAGGCCCGTTCCTCGTTCGTCTACGCGGCCGACGGCAGCCTGCTGGCACGCCTGCACGCCGAACAGGACCGCGAGCCGGTGACGCTCGACGAGGTCGACCCGCTGCTCATCGACGCCGTGATCACCGTCGAGGACCGGCGCTTCCGAGAGCACGCCGGCATCGACGTCAAGGGTGTCGCCCGCGCCGCCCTGCGCAACATCGAAAGCGGCCAGATCGAACAGGGCGGCTCGACCATCACCCAGCAGTACGTCCGCAACGCCCTGCTCGACGAGGACGACCGCTCCGTCGCCCGCAAGATCAAGGAGGCCTCCCTCGCGTACCAGGTGGAACGTCGTCTCGACAAGGACGAGATCCTCACCCGCTATCTCAACACCGTGTACTTCGGGCTCGGCGCCTACGGCGTGGAAACCGCCGCACAACGCTTCTTCGACACCTCGGCTTCCGACCTCACCCTGGCTCAGGCCGCGCTCCTCGCCGGGTCGGTCCGCTCGCCGGAGCGCACCGACCCGGTGAAGTTCCCCGAGCGGGCCCAGGCACGCCGCGACACCGTGCTCGACGAGATGGTCCGGGCAGGCGACGTCACGCGGGCGCAGGCTCGCGAGGCCCGCCGTGAACCCATCGACGTGAGTCCACCGGAGGACGAGTACGCGGCCGGTCACTGCGTCGAAGCCGCCAAGCGCTTCGTCCTGGCAAACGAGGAGCTGGGTGCCACCCGGGCCGACCGCCGGGACCTGCTCTTCACCGGCGGCCTGCGCATCCACACCACGCTCGACCCGGCGATGCAACAGGCTGCCGAGGAATCCGTCGCCGAGATCCTCGAAGACCGCGCCGCTCCTGTCGGTGCCCTCGTCACGCTCGAACCCGAGACGGGTGCCGTTCGCGCCCTGTGGGGCGGCCATGATTTCTTCGGCGAGGCGGAGAAGGCCAAGTTCGACTTCGCGACCCAGGGCCGCCGCCAGGCCGGCTCCGCCTTCAAGCCGTTCGCCCTCACCGCGGCCCTGGACGCCGGTGTGGGCCCCCGACAGTCATACCCCGCCCCGTCCCAGATCGAGATCGAGATGCCCGACGGGCAACCGGACTGGGAGGTGTCGAACTACGGCGGGGGCGGCCACGGCACCGTCGACCTCGCCCGCGCCACCACCAGCTCCATCAACACCGTCTACGCACAGCTCATCGTCGACCTGGGCCCGAAGCGGGCCACCGACCTGGCCCGGCGGATGGGCATCCGCGCGGACCTGCGTCCCGTGCCCGCCGCGGTCCTCGGCGCCAACGAGGTCAGCCCCCTGGGCATGGCCACCGCGTACGCCACGCTCGCCAACGGCGGGGTGCGGGTGGATCCCGGCGTGATCGAGCGCATCGAGAACGCCGACGGCGAGGTGCTCTGGGAACGCACCCCGAACCGGGAGCGGGTGCTCGACGAGTCGGTGGCGCTCACCGTAACCGAGGTGCTCGAATCCGTCGTCCGTTCGGGCACCGGGCGGGCGGCGTTCCTCCCCGACCAGCCCGCGGCCGGAAAGACCGGAACGGCGCAGGAGTGGCGCGACGCCTGGTTCGTCGGCTTCACCCCCTACCTGAGCACGGCGGTGTGGGTCGGCCACCCCGACCAGCCGACGCCCATGCGTCCGCCCCTCACACCTCGCCGCATCACCGGGGGCTCGTGGCCCGCCCAGATCTGGCACGAGTTCATGACCGCGGCCCACACCGACCGCGACCCTGCCGACTTCGCACCCGCTCCGGCGTTCGAGGCCGGAGTGCTCCTCGACACCGGCACGCGGTCGACCTGCCTCCGGGCCGACTCCAGCGATCTCGAGGTGGTGGCAAGTCTCACCGACGACGACGACGCCGACCCGTGTGATGAGGTCAGGACGTCATCATCCACGTCCACCACCACGACGTCGACGTCGACGTCGACGTCGACGAGCACCACGACCACCGCGCCGCCGACCACCACCACCGAGTCGTCCACCACCACGACATCCACGTCATCCACGACCACGAGCACCAGCTCGAGCACGAGCACCACGTCGACCACCAGCACGAGCACCACGTCGACCTCGAGCACCAGTTCGAGCACCACGTCGAGCACGACATCCTCGACGACCACGACCACGGCTCCCGACGATGGTTCCTGACACCGAGAAACCCCCCTCCAACCCGTAGAATCGTGGGGATGCGGGTACCCGCCAGGGGCGTCAGTCGACGACGCCTGCTGAGTTCGATCCTCGGTGTGGCGTTGATCGCCAGCGCCTGTTCCTACACCGTCCCCCTCGAGCCGGTGAGCAGCGTCGCGCGCTCGACGTTCATCTACGCCGCCGACGGCTCCCTCGTCACCACGCTCCACGCCGAGGAGGACCGCGAGCCGGTCGAGCTCGACGAGGTGGCCGACGAGCTGGTCAACGCGGTCATCGCCATCGAGGACGAGCGCTTCTTCTCGCACAACGGCTTCGACCTGCGCGCCACCATGCGGGCCCTCCTGCGCAACACCCAGGAGGGTGCCGTGGTCGAGGGTGGATCCACCATCACGCAGCAGTACGTGAAGAACGTGCTCATCGGGCGGGAGAAGACGGTCGGCCGCAAGATCAAGGAGGCGTCGCTCGCCTACCAGATGGAGCGGAACTTCTCGAAGGAGACCATCCTCGAGCGATACCTGAACACCGTCTACTTCGGCAACGGGGCCTACGGGGCCGAGGCCGCCGCCAAGCGCTTCTTCGGCAAGGACGCCATCGACCTGGACCTCGCCGAGGCCAGCCTCCTCGCGGGAATGATCCGGGCCCCCGAGCGCTACAACCCCTACGAGAAACCCGAGGTGTCGGAGGCCCGCCGACACCTCGTCCTCCGCAGCATGCTCGACCACGGGATGATCGATCGCGACGAGATGGAGGACGCCCTCGATTCCGAGCTGGAGCTGATCACGCCCGACGACGACTACGAGGCGGGTCACTACGTCGAGGCCGTCAAACGCTTCGTGCTCGACAACGAGGAGTTCGGCGAGACCCGCCAGGAGCGTCGCGACCTCCTCTTCAAGGGTGGCTTGCGGATCCACACCAACCTCGACCTGCGGATGCAGCAGGCCGCGGAGGAGGCGGTGAACGAGACCCTGTCCGAGGAAGATCAGATCATCGCCGCCCTGCTCTCGATGGAGCCGTCGACGGGGAAGGTGCGGGCCGTCTGGGGCGGCTACGAGTTCTTCGGCGGCCACGAGAAGGCCAAGTTCGACTTCGCCACGGTCGGCCGCCGGCAGGCCGGTTCGGCGTTCAAGCCCTTCGCCCTCACCGCCGCCTTCTCCGAGGGCATCGGTCCGTCGCAGATCTACTCCGCCCCCGGGAGCGTGACCCTCGACATCGCCAACGGGACCCAGGAGTGGAAGGTGAGCAACTACGGCGGCGGGGGCTACGGCGCGCTCACCCTCACCGACGCCACCGTGCGCTCGACCAACACCGTCTACGCCCAGCTCATCCTCGACGTGGGCCCCAAGGTGGTGACCGACCTGGCTCAGGACATGGGAATCCGGTCGAAGCTCCGAGCGTTCCCCTCGTCTGTGCTCGGCACGAACGAGGTGTCGCCACTCGACATGGCATCCGGATACTCGACGCTGGCCGCCGACGGCGTGCAAACCGACCCCAGCTTCGTCGACAAGATCACCGACCCCGACGGCAACACCATCTACCAGGCGCCCAGCGAGCGGCGCCGGGTGCTCTCGAAGATGGTGGCCCGCAATGTCACCAAGATCCTCAAGCGGGTGATCTCAGGGGGCACCGCGACCGCCGCCCGCCTCGAGATCACCGACGAGATCGCCGGGAAGACCGGCACCGCCCAGCGATGGCGCGACGCCTGGTTCGTGGGCTACGCCACCAGCCTCTCTACCGCGGTCTGGGTCGGCCACCCCGACCAGCCGACGCCCATGTACCCGCCCCTCACCGACCGGCGCGTGACGGGCGGGTCGTACCCGGCGCAGATCTGGAAGGCGTACATGGAACAGGCGCTCCAGTGGGCGCCGCCCGGCGAGTTCCCCGACGCGCCGGCGTTCAAGGTGACCAAGAAGATCAAGACCCGCCTCCCCTGCGAGTCGCTCTACGACATCGAGATCGACGAAGAGACCGGCGAGCAGACCATCACCTTCCGCGGGATCGACGAGGACGACCTCGCCGCCAGCGGCTACAGCGACTCCGCCATCGCCGCCGCCCAGGCCTGCCCCGAGCCCACCACCACGACTTCGTCCACGACCACAACCACCACGATTCCGCCGACCACGACGACAACCAAGAAGCCCACGACCACCACCGCGCCCCCGACCACCACCACCACGAAGAAGCCCACGACGACCACCGCACCGCCACCCACGACGACGACCTCCTCCACCACGACCACCACGACTTCCCCGCCCCCGACGACCACAACGACGAATCCCTAGCGCTCGGGAACTTCTGACCCTTGCCGCAGCGTCATAGCGGGTGACCGATCCGAACGACCGGGAGGTGCTCGTGCGCCGGCGCAACGTGGTCTTTGCCGTTCCCATCGCCGTCTTCGCCATCGGGGCGCTGGTCGTCTCGATCGGCGGCACCAACGGTTCCGGGCCCGGATCCGGTGGTGAGCTGCCCGCGGAGATGGAGCTGGCGCTCGAGCTGACCGCCGATCTCGAACCCTTCGACGACTGCGGCGAGCTGCTCGACTACTTCCACCAGACCGCCGCCGACATGGACGGCGCGTTCCCGGGCTCGGGCGGTCGGCGTGACGTCGTGGTCGACGCGATCCCTCTCGAAGGCGGCGACAGGGTGGCTGAGTCCGCGGGCGACGCGGCCCAGTCCTCAGCACCCGGCGTGGCGCTCGCGCCCGCCGGAGGTGACGCCGACTACTCCGGCACCAACATCCAGGAGGTCGGCGTCGACGAACCCGACATCGTCAAGACCGACGGACGCCGCATCGTCGCCGTCGCCCAGGGCCGTCTCCACCTCCTCGACCCCACCGGCGACACGGTTGACCATCTGGGTTCCCTGGCGCTTCCCGCGGGTTCCCACGAGCTGTTCCTCCACGCCGACCGCGCCATCGTGCTCACCCGCTCCAGACAGGCCGTTCGCCTCCCCGAACCCGTCCCCGAACCCCTCCCCGAACCCCTCCCCGAACCCCTTCCGGTCGAGCCGGGCGCAGCATCCGGCGACGTCGCCGCGAGCACCGTCATCGGCCCCGGGTCCACCGCCACCGTCGTCTCCGCAGTCGACCTCTCCGACCCGAACGACCTCCAGGTGGTCGACGACGCCACCTTCGAGGGCGACTACGTCACCGCCCGCCTCCACCAAGGCAGGCTCCGTCTCGTGCTCCACTCGAGCCCGCAGTTCGTCCCCGCCGCCGACATCGACGACACCCGGCTCGAGGCGTGGCTCCCCGAGCGGATCGAGGGCGAGGGCGACCAGATGCGCACCGAGCCGCTCGTCGCCTGCGACGCGGTCGCCCGCCCTCCGGAACCGGCCGGCCTCGGCACGGTGACGCTCCTCACCCTCGACCCGTCCGGATCGATGGACCCGCTCGACACCGACACCGTGGTCGCCGACGCCCAGACCGTCTACGCGTCGACCGAGACCCTCTACGTCGCCACCAGCGCCTGGCACGACCCGGCGCGTTCCGGCTCGGTCGACGACGCCACCACCGCGCTCCACGCCTTCGACATCTCCGACGCCGACACCGCCGAGTACACGGCATCGGGGCGGGTGCCCGGTCAGCTCCTCAACCAGTGGTCGCTCTCCGAGCGCGACGGGCACCTGCGCATCGCCACCACCGCCGGATCTCCGTGGGCACCGGCCGGCGACCCGCCACCGTCGCAGAGCTTCCTGAGCGTGCTCGCCCGTGACGGCGACCGACTCGAGACCGTGGGCCGGGTCGGCGACCTCGGTCGGGGCGAAACCATCCACGCCGTCCGCTACGTCGGCGACCTCGGCTTCGTGGTGACGTTCCGCCGGATCGACCCGCTCTACGCCATCGACCTCTCCGACCCCACCCGACCGACCGTCCTCGACGAGCTGAAGATCACCGGCTTCTCCGCGTACCTCCACCCCGTCGCCGACGGGCGTCTCCTCGGCGTCGGGCAGGAAGCAACCGAGGAGGGCCTCACATTCGGCACCCAGATCTCGCTCTTCGACGTCGCCGACCCGTCCGACATCGGCCGGCTCGACCAGGAACTCGTGGAGGGCGCGCAGTCCCCGGTCGAGCACGACCACCGGGCCTTCCTGTGGTGGGCCGATGAGCACACCGCCGTGGTGCCCATCGAGGTGTGGGAGGTCGGAATCCTGGAGGAACCGGTTCCGGGCGCCGACGCCCCGGCCGCATCTCCCCCGCCGCCGCCGTCCGACCCCTTCCTGGGTGCCCTGGTCCTCGACGTGGACGACGACGCGCTGTCGGTGCGGGGGCGGGTGAGCCACGACGACCACGACCCGAACCGGCACGCCATCCAACGGTCCCTCGTGATCGGCCACACCCTCTACACCGTGTCGGAAGGCGGGATCCTCGCCAGCGACCTCGGCTCACTCACCATGGAGGGCTGGGCGTCGTTCTGACCGGGGAGACCCGACCGATGACCCCGGCCTACGCTCGACGGTGCGCGAGCGCAGGAGGACGCCATGGTCGCCACCCACGAGGTCTTGAACCAGCCACCGCCCTACGAAGGGCACAACGTCTTCGCCGACGACGTCCCCCTCGGCGAAGCCGTCGAGCGCGAAGGTGCCGGCTGGGCCGAGGCCGAGCTGACCGAGCTGGGAGCCCTGGCCGGCTCACCCCAAGCGATCCGCTGGGGTTTCCAGGCCAACGAAAACCCGCCGGTCCTCCGCACCCACGACCGCTTCGGGCACCGCGCCGACGAAGTCGAGTACCACCCCGCCTACCACGAGCTGATGCGGGTGGCCGTCGGTCACGGGCTCCACGCCCGCCCGTGGCGGGACGAGCGTGAGGGCGCGCACGTCGCCCGGGCCGCCAAGCTGATCGTGTGGTCGCAGGTCGACGCCGGCCACACCTGCCCCGTCTCGATGACCTACTCGGTGCTCCCCGCGCTGCGCCACCAACCCGACGTGAGCGCCGAGTGGGAACCCCGGATCACCGCCGACGTGTACGACCCCACCTTCGCCCCCGCCGAGGACAAGGCCGGCGTGACCTGCGGCATGGCCATGACCGAGAAGCAGGGCGGCTCCGACGTGCGGGCGAACACCACCCGCGCCAAGCCGGTGGGCTCCGGCGGGCCGGGCACCGAATACCGCATCACGGGCCACAAGTGGTTCACCTCGGCCCCCATGTGCGACGCCTTCCTCGTGCTCGCGCAGGCCCCGGGCGGGCTGAGCTGCTTCCTCCTCCCCCGGTGGCGTCCCGACCGCACCCGCAACGGCTTCCACCTCCAGCGGCTCAAGGACAAGCTCGGCGACCGCTCCAACGCCTCGAGCGAGGTGGAGTTCGTCGACGCCTACGCCCGCATGATCGGCGAGGAGGGACGGGGCGTCCGCACCATCATCGAGATGGTCAACCACACCCGCCTCGACTGCGCGCTCGGCGCCACCGCCCAGTACCGACACGGGGTGGCGCAGGCCGCCCACCACGTGCGGCACCGGGAAGCGTTCGGCAAGCGCCTCGCCGAACAGCCCCTGATGCAGAACGTGCTCGCCGACCTCGCCGTCGAGAGCGAGGCCGCTACCGCCGCGGCGCTGCGCCTCGCCCGTTGCTTCGACACCGTTTCCCGCGGCGAGCACGGTGCCGTCGTCGACGACCACGAGGTCGCCCTCCAGCGCATCGCCACCCCCATCGTCAAGTACTGGCTCTGCAAGCGGGCGCCCGCCCACGTCGCCGAAGCGCTCGAGTGCTTCGGGGGGAACGGCTACGTCGAGGAGTCGGGGATGCCCCGGCTGTTCCGCCAGAGCCCCCTGAACGGCATCTGGGAGGGCTCCGGCAACGTCATCTGCCTCGATGTCCTCCGAGCGATGGCCCGCAACCCCGAATCGGTCGACGCGTTCCTCGAAGAACTCCGGGCGCCCGCCGGCGCGAACCCGCACCTCGATGCCGCCGTCGAGCGTATCGACGCCGCCATCGCCGAGCCCGCCGACCTCGAGGTGGAAGCCCGCCGCCTCGTCGAACAGATGGCACTCGCCTTCCAGGGCTCGCTCCTCGTCCGCTTCGGGCCTCCCGCCGTCGCCGACGCCTTCTGCGCCACCCGACTCGGCGGCGACTGGGGCCACGCCCTCGGCACCCTCCCCGCCGGCGTCGACACCCGCCCCATCCTCGAGCGCATCGCCGTGACCTGATCGTGTCTCAGTCGCGTTAGCGCGACGATGTCGCGCTAACGCGACTGAGACACGTTGGGATCGTCCGGGACCGAGAAGCGCCAGGGGTGTTCGGTGGCGACGCGGATGCCGACCCGCGGGCCGCGGACGGGTTCGGCCGGCGGCGCCACACCGTCGTCGACGATCTCCACGACGCCACCCTCCACCAGGTCGACGCCGTCGAGGTCACGGTCGATGCCCAGCGCCTGACACAGCTTGGCCGGGCCCGAGCACAGGTCCCGTTCGCGGCGGGCCTTCGCCCGCCGGGCCCACATCGGTTCGAGTGGCGGGAGCGGCGCCAGGGCGCGGAGCAGGACCGCGACGCCCTCATCCTCGTCGCCGCACACCGCATTGGCGCAGAAGTGCATCCCGTAGGTGAAGTACACGTAGAGATGGCCGGGCGGGCCGAACATCACGGCGTTGCGCGCCGTGGGGCCGCGGTACGCGTGGCTCGCGGGGTCGGCGGGGCCCATGTAGGCCTCGACTTCGACGATGCGGCCGCCGACGCGGCCGTGCTCGGGATCGCGCCGCACCAAGACCTTGTTCAGCAGATCCGGGGCCACCTCGAGGGCGGATCGCCGGTAGAACGACTGCGGGAGTCGACGGCTCAGCCCGAGGCCTCCTGCAACGAGCCCAGGTGCGCCCGGGCCGCCTCGAGCTGGGCCTGCACCGGCTCGGCGCCCCCGCCTCCCGGACTGGTCCTCCGCAACGCGGAGCTGCCCCGTTCGAGCAGATCGAGGGCCTCGGGGCCGAGGCGGGGCTCGGTCATCACCAACTCCTCCATCGGCACGCCCCGTTCGACCGACTGCCGCACCAGGCCGCCGACCACGGCGTGGGCCTCTCGGAACGGCAGCCCTTCCCGCACGAGGTACTCGGCCAGATCGGTCGCCGCGCCGGCGACGTCGGCGGCGGCCTCGGCCATGCGGTCGGTGCGGAACTCCACCGTGGCCATCAGGCCCGCCATGGCAGCCGCCCCGCGATGCAGCGTGTCGACGGCGTCGAACAGCGGCTCCTTGTCTTCCTGGAGATCCCGGTTGTAGGCGAGCGGGAGGCCCTTCAACGTGGTCAGCAGCGCGGTGAGGTGCCCGATCATCCGCCCTGCCTTCCCCCGGGCCAGCTCGGCGACGTCGGGATTCTTCTTCTGCGGGAGCATCGACGACCCGGTGGCGTACTCGTCGGCCAGTCGGGCGAACCCGAACTCCTCGCTCGTCCACAGCACGATCTCCTCGCCCAGGCGTGACAGGTGCACCTGGGTGAGCGCCGCGGCGAACAGCAGCTCGGCCACGAAGTCGCGATCCGACACTGCGTCGAGTGAATTTTCGAAGGTGCGCGAGAAACCCAGCTCGGACGCCACCCGTGACGGGTCGATGGGAAGGCTCGTCCCCGCCAGGGCTCCGGCGCCCAGGGGCGACACGTCGGCGGCGTCGACGCAGCGTCCGACTCGCTCGGCGTCGCGCGCCACCGCCCAGAAGTGCGCCAGCAGGTGGTGGGCGAGGAGCACGGGCTGCGCCCGCTGGAGGTGCGTGTAGCCGGGCACCACCGCGTCGCCCACCTCCCCGGCCCGTTCGACCAGCACCGCCGCCAGCTCGAGGAGGCGTGCCCGGAGTCCGGCCGCCTCACGTCGGGCGAACAGCCGCAGGTCGAGGGCCACTTGATCGTTCCGGCTCCGGGCCGTGTGGAGCTTGGCGCCGGCGTCGCCGGCGATCTCGGTCACCCGCCGCTCCACCGCGGTGTGGATGTCCTCGTCGGTGGGCCGGAACTCGAAGGTCCCCTCGTTCAACTCGGTCTCGACCCGCTCGAGCGCCGCCGTGACCAGCGACGCCTCGTCGGGGGTGATCAGACCCACCTCGCCGAGCATCTTCACGTGGGCGCGGGACCCGGCGATGTCGTCGGCCGCGAGGCGGACGTCGAAGGGCAGGCTGACGGTGAAAGCCAACAGCGCATCGGACGGGCCCTCGGAGAACCGCCCGTGCCACAGCGTGCGGGCGTCGTCGCCCCCCTCGGGCGCGTCGGGCTCAGCCACCGGTCACACCACCCTGGCGGCGCGCCCACGTCTCGAGGCCGAGGCCCCAGAGCCGCACGAACCCTTCGGCGTCCTCGTGGCGGAAGGCGTCGGCGGCGTCGTAGGTCGCCAGTTCGTAGTCGTAGAGGGGCCGCTCGGCCCGACGGCCGTTGGGCGCACACCATCCCGGCGCGAGCTGGAGTCGAACGTCGCCCGTGACGAACCGCTGCGACGACTCGATGAACGCGTCCAGGGCCTCCCGCAGCGGCGAGAACCACAGACCGTCGTACACCAACTCTGCGTAACGCGGCTCCAGACGGGCCTTCTCCCTCATCAGATCCCGCTCCTGGGTGACCGACTCGAGGTCTCCGTGTGCGGCGATGAGGGCGAGTGCGCCGGGGCACTCGTAGATCTCGCGACTCTTGATCCCCACGCGCCGGTTCTCCACCATGTCGAGGCGGCCCCAACCGAACGGACCCACGGTGCCGTTGGCCGCCTGCACCAGCTCGTCGAGCGGGAGCGATTGCCCATCGAACGCGACGGGAACGCCGGCGTCGAACTGCACGACCACTTCCCGTGGCTCGGGCGCCGGTTGCGCCAGGTGCGTGAGGGAGAACACGTCGGGCGGCGGCGGCGACCACGGGTCCTCGATCTCACCGCACTCGATGGCACGCCCCCAGAGGTTCTCGTCGATCGAGTACGCGTGCTCCTTGGTCTGGGTGATCGGGATGTCGAATCGCTTGGCGTAGTCGATGGCGTCCTCGCGGGTCATGCCCCAGACCCTCACCGGGGCGAGAACCTCGAGGTCAGGGGCAAGAGCGCGCGACGAGACTTCGAAGCGGACCTGGTCGTTGCCCTTCCCAGTGCAGCCGTGCGCGACCGAGTCGGCATCGGTGTCACGCGCGACAGCGACCAGATGGCGGGCGATCAGCGGCCGGGACAGCGCCGACACGAGCGGGTATTTCCCCTCGTAAAGGGCGTTGGCCCGGATGGCGGGCGCGACGTAGTCGTCCGCGAACTCGCGCCGCGCATCGACCACGTGGGCTTCGACGGCGCCGGCGGCGAGGGCTCGCTCGCGGATGGCGTCGAAGTCCTCGCCCGGTTGGCCGACGTCGACCGCCAGCGCGACGACCTCTACGCCCCACTCCTCGCGCATCCAGCGCACCGCCACGGAGGTGTCGAGACCTCCCGAGTACGCCAGGACCACCCGCTCTGCCACGTTCTGCTCCTCTTCGCTTCGTCGAAGTCCGGCCGTTACACGTCGGGGTCGATGCCGGCCAGACCCGACAACTCGTCGGCGATCGCCGCCCCGCCGGCCGATTCGCTGCACACCACCAACACCGTGTCGTCGCCCGCCACCGTGCCGATCACGTCGGGAAGCGACGCCCGGTCGAGGGCCGATCCGATCACGTGAGCCGAGCCCGGAGGCGTCCGCAGGATGACCAGGTTGCCACTGTGCTGCACCTCGACGACGAAGTCACCCATCACCCGCTTGAGGTGATCTTCGGGGACCGGACGCTCCTTGGCGTGCTCAGGGATGGCGTAGGCCGTCGAGCCGCCGGGGATGCGGACCTTCACCGCCCCCAGCTCCTCGAGGTCGCGGCTCACCGTCGCCTGGGTGGCGTTGACCCCCTCGTTGGCCAGAAGCTCCACCACCTGGCCCTGACTCGAGACCACCTGCTCCTCGAGCAGCCGGGCGATCCGGTGCTGCCGCTGAGGCTTTCCGAGGGTTGCCATTTACTGACCCGCCGACATCTCGTCGGCTCCCTTTCTCGACCCGCCGACATCTCGTCGGCTCCTCCGGAGCATGGGGCCCCTGCCCCATGCCCGGCCGTCCTCCCCGGACACGCCGCCGGGTCGCCTCTCCATCGCCACGCCGGGGGCCCCTGCCCCATGCCCGGCCGTCCGAGCACCTTGCAGAAGGATCACGCGTTTCACTGACCTCACTCCTCCCCGAGCAGTTCGACCAGGAGGGCGCGGGCGGCGTGCATCCGGTTGCCCGCCTGCTGCCACACCACCGACTGGGGGCCGTCGATCACCGCGTCGGTGACCTCCTCGCCCCGGTGGGCGGGCAAGCAGTGCAGGAACAGCGCCTTGCCGCCCACCGCCTCCATCAGCGCCTCGTCAACGCAGAAGCCCTCGAAGGCGGCGAGCCGAGCCGCCGCTTCGGCCTCCTGTCCCATCGACGTCCAGACGTCGGTGTAGACGGCGTCGACCCCCTGGACGGCCTCGTGGGGCTGCCCGTGCAGGTCGACGGTGCCGCCCAGATTCCGCGCCTGCGCCACCACGTCCTCGTCGAGCTCGTAACCCGGCGGGCTCGCCACCACGACCTCGAGACCGGTCATGGCCGCGCCGATGGCGAGCGACGCGGCGACGTTGTTCCCGTCGCCGACGTAGGCGATCCGCCGCCCTTCGAGCGACCCCCAGTGTTCCTTCAAGGTCACGAGATCGGCGAGCGCCTGACACGGGTGCGAGCGGTCGGACAACAGGTTGACCACCGGGACCCCGCCCGGCTCCAGGGCGTCGGCCATCTCGGCGAGCACCGCGTGGTCGAACACCCGGGCCGCCACCACCGAGCAGTAGGTGCTCAGGGTGCGGGCGATGTCGGCCGGGGTCTCACGCGAGCCGAACCCGACCTCGTCGCCCCGCAGGCTCACGGGGTGTCCACCCAGGGTGGCCACCGCCATCTCGAAGCTGATCCGGGTTCGCGTCGAGGGCTTCTCGAACAACGCCCCCACGCCCCGGCCGGCCAGCGCGGGCTCGATCCGCTCGGGCTCCGCCTTCCAGATGACCGCCCGCTCGAGCACGGCCGCGAGGGCCGCATGATCGAGGTCGTCGACCTCCAGGAATCGTGATGTCATGTCTCCCGCTCCTGGCTGCTCCGCAGCCGGGCCGCTCGGGCCCCGCTCAGCTGCGCTTCGCTCATGTCAGAACCTCCCCGAAGATGCGGACCGCCTCGTCGATCTCGTCGTCGGACACCAGGAGCGACGGCGCGAAGCGGACCGAATGCGGCGGCATGCCGTTGACCACGAGCCCCCGATTCAGGCACGCGGACGCGACCTCGGCGGCGTCGGCCCCGATCTCGGCCGCCAGGAGCAGGCCGAGACCCCGGACGTCCGTCACGCCGTCGAGCGACGCCAGCCCGTCGGCCAGGCGCTTCCCGGCACGGGCGGCCCGCCCCGGGACGTCGTCGCGCTCCATGACCTCTAACACGGTCAGCGCGGCCCGGGCGGCCAGCGGCTGGCCGCCGAAGGTCGTGGCGTGATCGCCGGGCGAGAACGCCTCGGCCGCCGCGCCGCCCGCCCAGCACGCGCTGATGGGCACGCCGTTGCCCAGGGCCTTGGCCATCGTGACCACGTCGGGGCGAACCCCGGAGTGCTGGAAGGCGAACCACTCCCCGGTGCGGCCGACCCCGGTCTGGACCTCGTCGACGATCAGCAGCACCTCGCGCTCGTCGCACAGCTCGCGCACCGCCTCGAGATGACCCTCCGGTAAGGGGTTCACGCCCCCCTCGCCCTGCACCACCTCGAGCATCACCGCACACACGCGCTCGTCGAGGGCGGCCCGCAGGGCCTCGACGTCGCCGTGCGCGACCTGGCGGAAGCCTTCGGGCAGGGGGGCGAACCGCTCCTGCTTCTCGGGCTGACCGGTCGCCGCCAGCGTCGCCAGGGTGCGTCCGTGGAACGACCGGTGCGTGGAGACCACGTGGAAGCGCTCGGGCCCACCGTTCGCCTGCCCGTGGCGCCGGGCCAGCTTGATGGCGCACTCGTTGGCCTCCGCACCCGAGTTGGCGAAGAAGGTCTTGCCGCCGCCTCCGAGGAGGCCGTCGAGCTTTGCCGCCAGCCGCGGTTGGACGTCCGTGTAGTAGAGGTTCGAGACGTGCACGAGGGTGCGCGCCTGCGCGCTCACCGCCTCGGCCACCTCGGCGTGCGCATGCCCGAGCGAGGTCACGGCCAGGCCCGAGAGGAAGTCGAGGTACTCCTTGCCCTCGCTGTCCCACAGCCGCGTGCCCTCACCCCTCACGAACGCCACCGGGAGGCGCCCGTAGGTGGGCATCACGTGGTCGGCGTCGAGGGCCCGGATGGCGTCGAAGTTGCTGCTCGTCACGGCATCACCATCGTCCCGATGCCCTCACGGGTAAAGAACTCGAGCAGGAGCGCGTGAGCCACCTGGCCGTCGAGGATGTGGCCCCGCGCCACACCGCTGCGCACCGCCGAGAGGCACGAGGCCACCTTGGGGATCATGCCCGCCGAGAGGGAGCCCGAGTCGATGAGGCCCTCGAGCCGGGCGGCGTCGACCTGGCTCAGCAGCGAGCCCTTGTCGTCGAAGTCCTCGTAGATGCCCTCGACATCGGTGAGGTAGACGAGCTTCTCCGCGGCCAGCGCCTCGGCGATGGCGCCGGCCACCGTGTCGGCGTTGACGTTGTAGGCCTGGCCCGACGCGTCGACCCCCATGGTGGCGACCACCGGGATCAGCTCCTCGCGGAGCACCCGCTCGAGGACACCTGCATTGACCGTCTCGATGTCGCCCACGTATCCGAGTCGGGGGTCGCGCTGGCGCACGGCGAGAAGGTTGGCGTCCTCACCCGACACCCCCACGGCGTAGGGGCCGTGGCGGTTCACGGCGGCCACGATCTCGCGGTTGACCTTGCCCACCAGCGTCATGCGGGCGATGTCGATGGTCTCGGCATCGGTGACCCGCAGGCCGTCGACGAACTCGGGCTCCTTGCCGAGCTTGCGCATGTGCTCGCTGATCTGCGGACCGCCCCCGTGCACGACCACGGGGTTCATCCCCACCAGCCGCATCAGCACGACGTCTTCGGCGAACGAGTCGGCCAACTTGGGGTCGGTCATGGCCGAACCCCCGAGCTTGATGACGACGGTCCTGCCCCAGAACTCCTGGATGTAGGGCAGCGCCTCGACCAGGATCCCGGCCTTGCCCTCGGCGGTGAGGCCGGTGGTCACGAGGTCCCCATGTTCTCGTCGACGTATGCGTGGGTGAGGTCGGAGGTCAGCACGGTGGCCCCTCCGGTCCCGAGACCCAGATCGCACGAGATCTCGATCTCGCGCTGCTCCATCACCGCGGTGACGGCGTCGACGTCGTGGTCGGCCGCCACGCCGCCCCGGCACACGACGATGCCGTTGTAGGCGATCGAGACTCGGTCGGGCTCGAGGGTGACGCCGCTCGCGCCCAGTTCGGACAGCACCCGGCCCCAGTAGGGATCGCGGCCATAGAGCGAGCACTTGACGAGCAGGCTGTCGGCCACCTGCCGGGCCGCCCGACGGGCCTCCTCCTTCGAGCGGGCACCGCCGACGTGCACCCGCGCCAGCTTGGTGGCGCCCTCGGCGTCGCGTGCCATCTGCTCGGCGAGGTCGGCGAGGACGTCGGTGACGGCTCCGCTCATGGCGTGGAACGCGTTCGAACCCACCTCGACCGGTGGTCCACCGGCCGCGCCGCTCGCCAGCATGAGCACGGTGTCGTTGGTGCTGGTGCACCCGTCGATGGTGAGCTGGTGGAACGTGAGGTCGACGGCCTCGTCGAGCAACGCCTTCAGTACGCTCGGCTCGGCGGTGGCGTCGGTGGTGACCACGGCCAGCATGGTGGCCATCGACGGGGCCAACATCGCCGCCCCCTTGGCCATGCCGCCGACCATGATCGTCGTGCCGTCGCCGAGCACGACCGAGGCCTGCTTGGGTCGGGTGTCGGTGGTCATGATCGCTTCGGCGGCTTCGGTGCCGGCGGCCTTGTCGCCTCCGAGCTGCCCGGCGAGCTTGGGGATCCCGGCCTCGATCACGTCCATCGGGAGCGGGAAACCGATGTGACCGGTGGAGCACACCAGGACGTCGCTCCACGAGCAGCCCACGCCGTCGGCGGTGAGCCTGGCCATCTGCTGGGCGTCGGCCAGACCCCGTTCGCCGGTGGCGGCGTTCGCGTTGCCCGAGTTGAGGATGACGGCGGCGGCCCGCCCGTCGGCAAGGTGTTCACGACTCACCTGCACCGGCGCCGCCTGCACCTTGTTGGTGGTGAACACCCCCGCCGCGGGCACCGCTTCGCCGTCGGCGGTGGCGACGATGGCGAGGTCGGCGAGGTCGCCGGCCTTGATGCCGCAGGCGAGCCCGCCCGCGACGAATCCCTTGGGCGCCGTCACGCTCATGGCATGACCCCCATCGTCTCGAGCCCCGCGGCTTCGTCGAAGCCCAGGAGCAGGTTGGCGTTCTGGATGGCCTGCCCGGCGGC
>CAZTOV010000042.1:0-17539 GCA_964615175.1 uncultured Burkholderiales bacterium | reverse complement strand
CCGACTCCGGTGCCCGGGTGGTGGCCTACGAGGTGGATGAGCGGTTCCCCTCGAGGTGTTCCATCAGCGGCACCTGCGCGACGTGTCGTCGAAGACGTCGGTCATCGTCCTGGGCGACGCCCGGAACAACTACCACGCCACCCAGTCGTGGGTGCTCAAGGATCTGGGTGAGAAGGCCCGTCACGTGTACTGGCTCAACCCCGAGCCCCGCGGGTACTGGGACACCGGTGACTCGGTCATCGCCGATTATGCGCAGCACTGCGACGGCGTCTACGAATGCCGCAACCTCCGCCAACTCGAAGCCTTCGTCTCCAACGTGATGGAGAACGGCTGATCCCTCGTTCTTGACTGTGTTTTGCCCGCTCAGCGGGCAAAACACAGTCAAGAACGAGGGGTCACAGCAACCCTTCCAGTTGTGTGGCGGGGGCGGGGTGGCCGAGGTGGAAGCCCTGGGCTTCGTCGCAGCCGAGTGAGCGGACCAATTCGAGGCAGCGATCGGTCTCGATCCCCTCGGCGATCACCCGCATACCGAGGCGGTGGGACAGCTCGACGATCGATTCGAGGATCGGACGTCCCCGGTCGTCCGAGGCGGCGTTGGCGACGAACGATCGGTCGATCTTGACCGTGTCGATCGGAAGCTCCTGGAGATAGCGCAGCGACGAGTAGCCGGTGCCGAAGTCGTCGAGGGCGGTGTGGATTCCGAGGTCCCGAAGCCGGCCCAGGGTGGCGACGGCGTGGTCGATGTCGGCGAGCGCGACCCGCTCGGTGATCTCGAGCGAGAGCGAGGCGGGGTCGATTCCGGTCTCGTCGACGACCCGGCGCACGGTGTCTTCGACGTGGGCGTCGTGGAACTCGCGGGCTCCGACGTTCACGGCGAGGCGGTCGACGCGTGCTCCGCGGCCATTCCACTCGGCGATCTGGGCGGCGGCCTCTTCGAGCACCCACGCGCCGATGGGCACGATGAGGCCCGTCTCCTCGGCGATCTCGATGAAGCCGGCGGCGGTGGTGATGCCGTGCAGCGGCCGGTCCCAGCGCAGCAGCGCTTCGGCCGCGATGACCTCGGAGGTGCCGAGATCGACGATGGGCTGGTAGTGGAGAACGAACTGTTCACGTTCGAGCGCACCTCGTAGCCCCTGCTCCAACGTGAGCCGCTGCCACAGGGTGTCGCCGGTCCGTTCTGTGTAGACCTCGCAGGTGTCTCCGCCTCTCCCCTTGGCGAGATCGAGGGCGCTGTGGGCGTGCTGGAGGAGCTCACCGGGGCGGCTGGTGTGGTCGGGGTAGAGGGCGACGCCCACACTGGCGGTCGCGTACAGCGTGTAGCCGTTGCAGCGGACCGGAGCGTCGAGCGTGCGGAGGAGACGTCGAGCCAGGTCGGCCGCGTCCTCCACGCTGTCCACCGCGGGAGCGTGGACGGCGAACACGTCGCTGTGCAGACGTGCCAGGGTCATCCCCGGGTGTACGACCGTCGCCAGCCGCCGCGCGATCCCCTTGAGCAACTGGTCGCCGGTGTGGTGGCCGAGGGCGTCGTTCACGTGGCGGATGCGATCGACATCGATGAGCAGCATGGCTCCCGACTGCCCGGCGGACGCCTCCTCGAGGGCGGTGGCGAGGTTCAGCTCGAGGCGGGTCGCGGCGGCGAGTCCGGTGAGCGGGTCACGCATGTCGAGATCGTCGCCCTCGTGCGGGCCGGGAAGTCGTTGTGACTGGCGGGCGTTGGCCACGGCGAACCCGAGGCCGAGGCCGGCGAGCTGGAGGAAATGCATCCAGAAGCGGAGATCCTCGTGGGCGGGCACCTCGACGACCAGGACGCCGAAGCACTCGTCGCCCGACACGATCGGGGTCACGATCGTGGAAGGTCGACCGTCCGCGTCAAGGCGGTCGTCCACCACCACGGTCTCCTGCGAGCTGGTCACGCGGTGGAACAGGTCCTCTCCGGCAGCGAGCCGGGCGCCGGGGAGGCGGCCCAGGTCGCCGAGATGCGCGTGGAGGGCGAAGCTCCCGTCGAAGTCGGTGAGGAAGACGGCCCCGCGTGACGCGCCGATGGCGTGGAGGCAGCGGCCCAACGCTTCGGTGAGGATCGTGTCGAGCTCGCCGGAGCCCCCGACGATCTCGGTGAGACCTTGCAACACGGCCAGCTCCGCTTGACTTCGCTCGTGACTGCGGGCGGCGTCGCGACGGGCGGCGTGTTGACGCTGAAGTTCGGCGAGGATGTGGTCGGGGCGCTCATCGCCATCGAACAGATCGTCTCGGGCGTCCGCCTCGTGAGGGGTGAACGCGGGAGGGGTCTCGAGCGCGGAGACCAGGGCGTCACGGATGCTGCCGAGATCCGGCGTGGCGACGACGAACGAGGTGGCACCGGCCCGCAAGGCCAAGCGTTCCTGCACCTGACTCCATGGTGTCGACGAGCTGATCACGATCGGGACGGACGCCAGGTCGGCGTCAGCCCTGAGATCGCGCGTGAGCTGGAGGGAGCCGCCGTCGGAGAGCATGAGATCGGCGATGATCACGTCGGGTCGCTCTCGACGCGCCATGCGCCCAGCGGTCTCGGCGTCGGGGGCCACGATGGCGTCGAAGCCGAGACGACGGAGATGGAGTCGGAGACGGATCGCTCGGGCGGAGTCGTCGTCGGCGAGGAGCACCTTGCGGGGCCGGTGGGCAGCGGGCGTCGCGGCCGGCTGGGGAGGCTCGAGGTGGGCCCTCACGGTTTCGAGCAGGACGTCGGCGTCGGCGGGCTTGGCGATCAGGTCCGAGAACGCATGCTCCGTGTCGGCATGGGTGTCGTCGACCTCCTCCGGAGCGCCGGTGAACACGATGATCGGTGTGGAAGCTGTGGTCGGCTGGCTCCGGAGACGCCGGAGCACGTCGGTGCCGCGCATGTCGCTCATGCACAGGTCGATGAGGACGAGTGCCGGCGCCTCGTGCTCGCAGGCCGCGATGGCGCCGGCGCCCCCGTCGGCCTCGATCACCCGATATCCCTCGATGGCGAGGGTCTCGCGCACGAACCGGCGAGTGGCCGGGTTGTCGTCGACGACGAGGATCGTGGGCCCGACCGCACGGGTGGTCGGTACCGCGGCCGGGTCCTGGTCCCCGATCGTTCGGGGCCGTGGCGAGTTCGTGGTGTGGATCGTCCCGAGGGACGAAGCCTCGTTCATGGTGTTCGTTGCCCGCTTCCCCCGCGTGGGCGGGTGTCCAGCCTGTCTTCGGACCCCCGCCGCCCGCATCGGACGAACTGCCCGGAAGTGCCTCCCGCCGGACCGGGTCCCTCGGGAATTGTCGGCACGAACCGGGCGAACCTGAAGCGCGAGCAGGGTCAGCGCACGTACGGACCTGGACGCGTCACGGGATCGTGATCGCCACCGGTCTCGCTCGTCGGGAGGTCAGGAGAGGAGGTCGTCGCGAACGCCGACGGCCTCGATGAGGGCCTCGTCGGGAGGGCCGGGGGCCTCGGCGATGTGGACGAGGGCGTCGCCCTGGCTGACCAGGGGTTTGCGGGTCTCGCCGATGATGAGCCCGGCGCTGCGGGCGCGTACCGGTGAAGTGGAGCGACCGAGTGCATCGGTGATCGAGCCGAGCACCTGGCCTTGGTCGACCATGGCGCCGAGGCCAATTTCGAGGCGGAGGATGCCACCCCGTCGCGCCCTCACCCACACGCTCTTGGCGCTGGCGAGGGGCTCGTGTGCGGGTTCTACGCCGTCGCCGTCCCACATGCCCAGCTCGGAGAGGACTCGCAGGGTCCCCCCGATCCCGACCGCGATCGGCTCCTCGTCGAACCGGTTGGCCTCGCCCCCTTCGTAGAGCAGCACGTGGGTGCCCTCGTTGGTGGCCACCTGGCGCAGGGATCCGTCACGCACCCGGCTGTGAAGCAGGATCGGGGCCCCGAACGCTTCGGCGATCCGGCGGGTCTCGGGGTCGCGGAGGTCGGCGCGGACCTGCGGCAGGTTGTTGCGGTGGAACGAGCCCGTGTGGAGGTCGATGCCGTAGTCGCATCGGGCGACCACCTCGCTCATGAAGAGGTGGGCCATGCGGGAGGCGAGGGGACCGCGCGCGGACCCCGGGAAGCTGCGGTTCAGGTCACGGCGGTCGGGGAGGTATCGGGACTCGTTCACGAAGCCGAACACGTTGACGATCGGCACCGCGATGACGATGCCGGCGAGGGTGCGGGCGTCGAGGATCTCGACGATGCGACGGATGACCTCGACGCCGTTCAACTCGTCGCCATGGACGGCCGCGGAGAGGAACAGGGACGGGCCCGGGCGCCTGCCGTTGAGCACTGCCATCGGCATCGACAGCCACGTGTCGGTGGGGAGGCGCGCCACCGGGATCTCGAATGCCTTCCGCTTCCCGGGGCGGATGACGTGACCGCCCACCTCGACCGGGGCGGCCGCGGTGGGTTCAGCCGGTTGCGCGGTCACGGGTCTTGCCGGGAGCGGCGTTCTTCTCGGTGAAGTCGATGATCTTGGCGGCGACGTCGACGCCGGTCGTCCGCTCGATGCCCTCGAGCCCCGGCGAGGAGTTGACCTCCATCACCACCGGCCCGTGGTTGGAGCGCAGCAGGTCGACACCGGCCACGTTGAGGCCCATGGTGCGGGCGGCACGGACGGCGGTGGTTCGCTCTTCGGGGGTCAGCTTGATCTTGGCGGCGCTGCCGCCCTGGTGGAGGTTCGAGCGGAAGTCGCCCTCCGCCCCCTGGCGCTTCATCGTGGCGACCACCTTGCGGCCGATCACGAAGGCACGGATGTCGGCGCCGCCGGCCTCTTTGATGAACTCCTGCACGAGCATGTTGCCGTCGAGCTGGCGGAAGGCGCCCATGACGGCCTCGGCCGCCTTGCGGGTCTCGGCGAGCACGACGCCGACGCCCTGGGTGCCCTCGAGCAGCTTGATCACGACCGGGGTTCCGCCGACCACGTCGAGGACCCCCGCGATGTCCTTGGTGGAACGGGCGAAGCCGGTCACGGGGAGTGCCACGCCCGCTCGGGCGAGGAGCTGGAGCGACCGGAGCTTGTCGCGTGACCGTGAGATGGCCTGACTCTCGTTGACCGAGTAGACGCCCGATACCTCGAACTGACGCACCACCGCCGTGCCGTAGAAGGTCGCCGAGGCGCCGATGCGGGGAATGATGGCGTCGATGTCGGTGAGTTCCTCGCCCTGGTAGATGACCGAGGGACGATGTGACGTGATGTTCATGTAGCAGCGGAGGTAGTCGATGATCCGCACGTTGTGTCCCCGCTCCTCCGCGGCCTCCCGAAGGCGGCTGGTGGAGTAGAGCGACGACTTCCGGGAGAGGATGCCGATGTTCATGCGGGCTCTCCCGACCGGGGGGTGGCCAGGAACGAGCGGCCGGCGTCGACGACGTAGCGGTTGCGGACGGCCTGGCGGCCGAGGAGCATCCGGAAGCCCATCTCGTCGCGGTTGGTGAGGGTCAATTCGATGGGCCAGCAATCGCCCGCGAGGTCGACGGTGGTCAGGATGACCGGTCGGAGTTGCTGCTTCCCGCCCGAGTTGCGGATGTGACGCTCGTCGAGGAGGAGAGCCTCTGCCGTGACGGTTTCGCGGGTGCTGCGCTGCACGGGGTGGACGACGAACCGGACCCAGGGTCGTCCCCCACGTTCGAAACGTTCGAGATCGAAGGCGTGGAGGGTCGACGAGCGGGCGCCCGTATCGATCTTGGCCTTCACGGCGTCGACGCCGAGGTCGGGGAGGGCGAGCCACTCGCGCCAGCCGATGACGGGGAGCTCGCGGGTACGGCGACGCCGGTGCCCGTCGCTCTTGCGCGTTTCAGCGGAGGTCATCGGGGCCGATGGTACTGGTCGCCCCGCCGGTACGATCGCCGGATGGCTGCAGCGGACACGCCGCGAGTCGGCATCCTCGGTGGGACGTTCGACCCTCCTCATGCCGGGCACGTCGTCCTCGCCGAGGAGGCGGTGGCGCACTTCGAGCTGGACCGGGTGCTGTTCGTGGTGGCGGGCGACCCGTGGCAGAAGCGCGACGACGTCGATGCCGGCCCCGGCGACCGGTTGGCCATGACCGAGGCGCTCGTCGAAGGCCACCGAGACTTCGAGGTTTCGGCGATGGAGGTCGAACGGCAGGGCCCGAGCTACATGGCCGACACGCTCGGGGCGCTCGCGGGGGAGGATCCGGACCGCGAGTTCTATCTCATCCTCGGCGCGGACGCCGCGGCCGGTCTCGACACGTGGGAACGTCCCGAGCAGATCCGCGACCTGGCGACCGTCGTCGTGGCGCCGCGACCTGAGGAGGCGGCGGGAGTCGAGGATGTCGTCGGCGCACTGCGGGCGCAGGGTTGGCGGTGCGAGATCCTGCCCATGGACGAGCACGCGGCGTCCTCGACCGAGGTCCGGGGACGGCTGCGGGCGGGAGAGCCGGTGGAGGCGCTGGTGCCCGCCTCGGTGGTCCGCGTCATCGAAGAGCGAGGTCTTTACACTCGCTGACGATGACGAGCCGCGGACGCACGGTGGCCGATACACCCCGCGACCGTGTCCCGACGGAGGCCTCCGCTCCGCCTCGTCGGCCCGCGACTCCTCGGCGTCCCCCTTCGCGTCGGCGCCGGCGGGCCGCGCAGCGGGTGCACCGGCGACGCCGGCTGATCGCCGTGGGCGTCGTGGCGGTCCTGGCGCTCGCGGGGGTCGTGACCGGGGTCGGTCCGGATCTCGTGCGGGAGGGGTTCCGCAAGCTCGTGCCCTCAGGTCCGGGGGCGTCGGCGGTCGACGAGCCCGAGAGTCTGCTGGTGGCCTGGCCCACCGGCGACGAAGGCGGTGCCTCCGGAGTCCTGTTCGGAGTCGACCCCGAGGCCGACAACGGGGGCGCGATGTTGCTTCCCGGGTCGGCGCAGTTCGAGGTGCCGTCGTTGGGTTCGCGGACGTTCGCCGAGACCACCGACGCAGGTTCGACATCGCTCGATCTCGCCGTGGAGAACGCGCTCGGGGTCGAAGTCACGACGACCCTGACACTGGAAGCCGACGCGTTGGCGGCGGTGTTCGAGCCGCTGGCGCCGTTCGAGATCCGGTTGCGGTCACCCCTGCGGTTCGGTGAGCAGGCGTTCCGGTCGGGGAGCCGGGCGGTGACCGCCGCGCAGGCGGCGATGTTGGTGACCGAGCGGGCCGACGGAGTCAACGACCTCGATCACCTGGTGACCGTGCACGCCGTGCTGGAGGGGTGGCTGGCCCGCCTCGACGGCGACGCCGCCGGGCTGGCAGCCGAACGGCTCGGTGCGGCGGGTGGGCTCGATGACGACGGCATCGACCGCACGGCGTCGCTCCTCGCCGAACTGGGGAGTCGCCGGGTGGTGTTCGACATCCTCGACGTGGTGTCGCTGGGGCTTCCGGAAGGGGAGCGTTACGCGATCGACGAGGCGACGGCGCAGACCGAGGTCGTCGAGGTGTTCGGTGGGCTCGTGTATGCGGCCGATCGGGTGAATGTGGAGATCCGCAACGGGGTCGGGACCGGCGGGTTGGCCCGCGAGGTGGCGGCGCGGCTGATCCCGGCGGGTGCCCGCGTGGTGCTTACGGGGAACGCGGCGGAGTTCGGGTTGGAGGAGACGTTCGTGGTGGTGCGTGATGCCGCGTTCGCCCCGGAGGCGCAGCGGTTGATCGAGGCGCTCGGTGTGGGCGACCTGCGGCGGTCCGACGACGTCGTCGGTGGGGCCGACGTGGTGATTATCGTGGGAAGCGACTTCGAGCCGGGAGGTGCATGATCGGCGCTGCGGCCGCGAACATCGGGGCAGTGAGTTCCAAGGAAGATGTCCATCGACAGGCGCTGGCGGCCGCTTCCGCCGCTGCCTCGAAGAAGGGCGAGGACATCGCGCTCCTCGACGTCGGAGAGATCATCGGGATCACCGACTACTTCGTCATCGCCAGCGGCGCCAACGACCGGCAGGTCAAGACGATCGTCGACGAGATCGAGGCGCAACTCCGCGACGGTGAAGGCGCCGAGCCGCTCCGCGTCGAGGGCGGCGACGAACGCCGCTGGGTGCTCATGGACTACGGCGATTTCTGGGTGCACGTGTTCCTCGACGAGACCCGCACCTTCTACGACCTCGAACGCCTCTGGGCCGACGCCCCCCGCGAGGAGTACGACGACGGAAAAGCCGCCGCCGGCTGATCAGCGGCCGTAGGCCTTGTAGTAGTGATGCCGGCACAGGCCCTTCGCTCGCGGAAGGTTCCTGCATCCGTCCACCGAGCAATGCCGCCGGGGCCAAGCACGCCGAGCCCGATGATCCCAGAAGTCGAAGAGACGTTCTCTCCAATCGAGATACTGCTCCCACTTGTGGGAGGGCGGCAGATGCTCGTCCATGAAGGGGATGATGACGCCGATGAGGTCATGCACGCTGCCGACGGCGTACTGGACCTCGTCGTCGTAGTGAGCTTTTCGCCGAGGCGACGTCGCGATGCGGCCAACACCGAAGAAGGTGTGGAACGCCTGGACGGTTTCCCGGTCGGTGGCTCCGAGCCCCACGCAGAATGTGAACCGCGAGTTGTCGCTGGTGCCGGTGAAGCAGCCTTCCGCAGCCACGAATCCGGCGAAGTAGTCAGTAGCCGGTGACACGGTAGTAGTGCCTCCTGCAAAGGCCCTGACCGCGAACGAAGTCCTCACAGCCCTCGATGGCGCAGATGGAGCGTACGCGTTTGGGCCGTTTCCTGTCGTAGGCGAGGAGTTCATCGCGCCACTCCTCGAACTGGCGGCGCTTCGCGGAGGGCAGCAGAAAGCGTTCGGCGAAGGGGATCGTTGCGGCCCGGTGTGCCTTTAGCGACGCGGCGGTGTACCGACTGATCGGTTGCCAATGTGGAACTCGAGGCTCCGAATCGCCGATGCTTCCGACGCCGAGAAAGGTGCGCAGGGCTTCGAGGATCGCCCGATCGCGTTGGGCCACCTGTACCTCGAACATGAACACGCGGCGTTCGGATCCGTCAGCGCGAAGTTGACCGGGACGACGGGTCCGGAAGCAACCTTCACCGGCGACGAAGCCGCCGAGGCAATAGCCGATCCGTTCCCACGGAATCGGGATAAACCCGGACAAAGGGTGGACCTGCCGGGAGTTGAACCCGGGACTTCTTGCATGCCATGCAAGCGCTCTACCTGGCTGAGCTACAGGCCCGTCTGATGGCGTGACGATACCAGCCGCCTGGCGCTCCTCGAACTCGTCGCACACGATGCACATACGACGACGGTAGAGGGCGGGTGTGACGGTCTCCCGGGCGCCCGACGAACCCGCCTGACCTGGGCAAACACTCCGGGGGACGGGTGGCCCCTCGTTACACTCCGGCGCATGGCTGAAGGCGCTTCCACCTACGACTTCGCCGCCGTCGAGACCAAGTGGCAGTCGTACTGGGCCGAGAAGGGGACCTACGAGGTCGACGAAGACGACCCGCGTCCGGCGTTCTACGACCTCTGCATGTATCCGTATCCCTCCGGCCCCATACACATGGGGCACGTGCGCAACTACACCCTCGGCGACGTCGTCTGCCGGCACCGCTCCATGAATGGCTACAAGGTCCTGTCGCCGATGGGGTGGGACTCGTTCGGACTCCCCGCCGAGAACGCGGCGATCAACGAGGGCATCCACCCCGGCGTCATCACCCGCCGCCGCATCGGGGTGATGAAGGAGCAGATCCAGCGTCTCGGCGCGGCCTACGACTGGCGCCGCGAGGTCTCGGTCTGCGAGCCCGACTACTACCGCTGGACGCAGCACATCTTCCTCAAGTTCTACGAGGCCGGCCTCGCCTACAAGGCCCTCGCCCCGGTCAACTGGTGCCCCTCGTGCCGGACCACTCTCGCCAACGAGCAGGCCGAGTCGGGCCGCTGCGAGCGCTGCGACACCCTGGTCGAGAAGCGCGACCTCGAACAGTGGTTCTTCAGGATCACCGAGTACGCCCAGCAGCTCCTCGACGACGTCGAAGCCCTCGAGTGGCCCGAGCGGGTCAAGACCATGCAGCGGAACTGGATCGGCCGCTCCGAGGGCGTCGAGTTCGACATCGCCATCGAGGGCCGCGACGACCTCGACCCCGTCCGGGCCTTCACCACCCGGATCGACACCGTGTTCGGGATGACCTACGTGGTGCTCGCCCCGGAACACCCCATGGTCCCCGACCTCGTGCGGGGCACCGAGCACGAGCAGTCGGTGACGGAGTTCGTCGAGCGGGTGCGCAAGACCAGCGAGGTCGATCGCCTCTCCACCGAGGGCGCCCTCGACAAGCGCGGCGTCGACACGGGCGCCAAGGCCATCAACCCCTTCAACGACGAGCCGGTTCCCATCTACCTGGCCGACTACGTCCTCGCGTCCTACGGCACCGGGGCGATCATGGCGGTCCCCGGCGAAGACGAGCGCGACCACGAGTTCGCCGTGGTCCACGAGCTGCCGATCGTCAAGACCACCGAACGCCCCGAGGGCTGGAGCGAGCCCGTCTACACGGGCGACGGCAAGAAGCAGAACTCCGGCTTCCTCGACGGCATGACCGTCGACGAGGCCAAGGCCGCCGCGACCGAGTTCCTCACCGAGCGCGGACTCGGTGAATCCCGGGTCAACTACCGCCTCCGCGACTGGCTCATCTCCCGTCAGCGCTATTGGGGCTGTCCCATCCCGGTCATCCACTGCCCCCAGTGCGGCGCGGTTCCCGTGCCGGAAGACGATCTGCCCGTGCTCCTCCCCGAGGACGTGGAGTTCCGTCCCACCGGCGAGTCGCCGCTCGAGTCACACGAGGGCTTCCTCAACGTGAAGTGCCCGCAGTGCGGCAACGCCGCGCTCCGCGAGACCGACACCATGGACACCTTCGTCGACTCGTCGTGGTACTTCCTCCGCTTCTGCGACGCCGACAACGAGAACGCCCCGTTCGACCCCGACAAGGTCGCTCACTGGATGCCGGTCCAGCAGTACATCGGCGGGATCGAGCACGCCATCCTCCACCTGATGTACGCCCGCTTCTTCATGAAGGCGCTGGCCGACCTCGGCCTCGCTCCGAAGGAGCTGCGCGAGCCGTTCCGCCGCCTCTTCACCCAGGGCATGATCCGCATGGGCGGCGCCAAGATGTCGAAGAGCAAGGGCAACGTGGTCAGCCCGGCCGAATTCTTCGAGAGCCACGGGGCCGACGCCCTTCGTCTGTTCATGCTCTTCGTCGGCCCGCCCACCGAGGACGTCGACTGGAGCGACCGGGGCGTCGACGGCGCCTCGCGGTACCTCAATCGACTCTGGCGCCTCGCCACCGGCGAGGTCGGTGAGGTCGTCGACCGCGACGAGACCGACGCCGACCGCGCCATCACCCGCGGCCGCCACGCACTGGTCAAGAAGGTCACCGACGACGTCGACCGCTGGGCCTACAACACGGCGATCGCCCAGTGCATGGAGTTCACCAACGAGCTGTACGCCTACGTGCAGTCCGACGTCGGCGCCCGGCGCGAGACCCTCGACGACGCGGTCGACCATCTGCTCCTCGTGCTCGCCCCCATGGCTCCGCACATCACCGCCGAGCTGTGGGAGCTGCGCCGGGGCGGGCACCTCCACGAGGAGGCATGGCCGACCTACGACGAGGAGATGGCCAAGGCCGAGACCGTGACCATGGTCGTGCAGGTCAACGGCAAGGTCCGTGACCGCATCGAGGTCGACGCCGACATCGACGAGGACCGCATGCGCGAGCTCGCCCTCGCCTCCGAGAACGTGCAGTCGCACCTCGGCGCCGGCGAGCCCAAAAAGGTCATCACCGTCCCCCCGAAGCTGGTCAACGTCGTCGGCTAGTCCTTGTTCTTGACTGCGTATTTCCCGCTCAGCGGGAAATACGCAGTCAAGAACTCGGGCGTCACGCCGGTTCGAGGATGTCGCCATCGAGATCTGCGGTCGAATCCTTCATGTCCTTGAGCCCGAGGATGCCCAGGTCGTCGAAGTGGGCACTGACCCGCTTGGTCAGCAGACCCAGCTTGTTGAGGTTGGGGACGATCTTCGAGAAGAGCGTCTGACGGAACGCCATCATCAGCGGGTTCTCGTTGGCGAAGTCCTTGCCCTCCTGCGGGTCCAGGCCGATGCGTTCCCACACCTCCTCGAGGAGGAACCGGTCGCGCATCAACTGCGCGGCCTCCATCACGAACTCCTCGCGCTCCTTCAGCTCGGCCGACGTCATGTCGTCGAACATCCCCTGGAGTGACAGCACACCGAAGGCCACGTGCCGGGCCTCGTCCTTCATCACGTAGTCGGTGATCTGCTTGATGATCGGGTCGTGGAAGAGCACGTTGGCGAAGCCGAACGCGGCCAGGGCCAGCCCCTCCACCATGATCTGCATCCCCAGATAGGTGATGTCCCAGCGCTTCTCGCCCATGATGTCGATCAGGAGGGACTCCAACGGCTTGCTGATCTCGTAGGAGTGCTGCAGCTTCTCGTTGAGGTACTTGGCGTACGCCTCCACGTGGCGGGCCTCGTCGCCCACTTGATTGGCGGCGTAGAACTTCGAGTCGAGGTCGGGCACGGTCTCCACGAGCCGGGCCGTCGCGACGAGCGCGCCCTGCTCACCGTGCATGAACTGGCTCACCATCCACGACTGGAACTCCCATCGGAACCGGTTGACCGCCTCGTCGCCGAGCCGGTGGATCGGTGACTCGGGCATCTCGATCCCCATCACCTGCTGGCGGTCCGGCAGCTCGGATCCGAACTCGACCTCCGGGCTCCAGTCGATGTCGGTGGTGGCGTTCCACTGCGACACCTTCCCCTTCTCGTAGAGCCGCTGGAGCGCGGGTCGCTCCTGGACGTACCTCCAGGTCATGTCGGTCACGACGTCGGCGTCGATGTAGAGATGGGTCATCGGGTCCTCCGTGCGCTGAAGATCCGGGCCATGGTACGTTGCCCCGACTTCTCCCGTTCTGCTTCCCCGCCCGCGCGCGCCTCCGCGCGGGAACGCGCCGACGAACGGGAGAACCATGGAGACCGCCCCGGCCCGCGAGCCGCACCTCGTCCGCTTTCGCGTCCACGCCGAAGAGGGCGCTCCGCCACCCGAAGCCGACACGCCCCCGGCGCGCCTCGGGCTGATTCGCCCGGCGCCCCCACCCGACGAGCCGTCCTGGCGTGATCGACTCGATCGGTGGCGAGACGACCCCCGCGCTCGCGTCGTCGCCGTCGTGCTCGTGACGCTGGTCGCCGGGCTCTATTGGTACCGATCAGCCCTGGGGAGTGAGGTGGCGCCGCTCGAGGAGGCCGCCATCGAAACGCCCGTCACCGCCGAGTCGACCGGTCAAGCCTCCGCGAAGGAGATCGTCGTACACGTCTCCGGCGCCGTCGCCCGCCCGGGGGTCCTGACGCTCGCCCCGGAAAGCCGGGTCGCCGATGCCGTCGACGCGGCCGGCGGCGCAGCGACCGACGCGGACCTCGACCAGCTCAACCTCGCTGCGCCCCTCGGCGACGGCGAGCGGGTGCACGTTCCGCTCGAGGGGGAGACGCTCTCGAACGCTGCGGGTGTGAACGGCGCCACGACCGGACCTCTGAACGTCAACAGCGCGTCCGCCGTCGAACTCGAGACGCTCCCGGGTGTCGGTCCGACCATCGCCCAGGCGATCGTGGGCGCCCGCAGCGACCACCGCTTCGAGTCCGTCGACGACCTCCTGCGCGTTCGGGGCATCGGCCCGAGCAAGCTCGAGGAGCTTCGGCCCCTGATCACCGTGTGACTGCGCTTCGCGATGCGGCTGCCCCGCTCTCCGCACTCGCCGCGGCGCTCGTGGGCATTGCCGCCGGGCACATCGTGGAACCGGGACCGGGGGTCGGTTGGCTGGTGCTCGCCGGAGCTCTCGTCGCCGGCGCCCTGGCGGTTCGCGGTCGCAGCCGCGCCGCCCTCGCCCTCGCCGGCCTGACCGTCCTGTCGATCGGCCTGACCGTCCGGGCCCACCACGGCGTCGTGGACACGCCGATCTCGACCGACGTGGCCGGGAGCCAACGGGCGATCGTCGATGCGGAGCTGGTCGGCGACCCGACGCCGCGCCAGTGGGAGACGACGGCCACGATCCGGGTCCAGCGGATGGTCTCGCGTGCCCGCGCGCCGCAGAGCGGTGGGAACCGTCACGTCGTGGCCCGAGCCTCGCGCCCGGCGGCCTCGCGACTGACCGTTCTCGAGGCGGGTGACCGGGTTCGGCTCGAGGGTCGCTTCGCCCCGCTGGGGCCTTTCGAGGCCTCTCGTCGCGACCTTCATCTGGTGGCCGAGTTCCAGATCGCCGACGTCATCGACGTCGGCCCCTCGACGTCGTTGCTCATGAGGCCGGCGAACGCGGTGCGGAACGCCGTCCTCGAAGGGATCACCCACGTCCCGGCACGCCACCGCGCGCTGGTCGCGGGGTTCCTCCTCGGCGACATCCGGGGACTGTCGCCCGCGCTCAGTGAGAGCTTCCGGATCGCGGGCCTCTCCCACCTCCTCGTCGTGTCCGGATCCAACGTCGCCTTCGTGCTCGCGCTCCTCGGTCCGCTCCGCCTACGTCTCGGACTCACGGGACGCTTCGCGACCGGACTCGCGGTGGTGCTCGTGTTCGCCGCGGCCACCCGGTTCGAACCCTCGGTCCTCCGGGCGTCGGTCATGGCTGCCCTGGCGATGTTGGCGGCGTTCACCGGCCGTCCGACCGCGGGCCTCCGTCTCCTCGTCCTGTCGGCCGTCGCTCTCCTCCTCATCGACCCCTTTCTCGTGCATTCGATCGCCTTCCGCCTCTCGTGCGCGGCGAGTGCAGGGATCCTCGTGTGGTCGTCGTCAATCGCCGAGCGCATTCCGGGACCGATGGTCGTCCGCGAATCGCTGGCCACCACCACCGCCGCCCAGCTCGGCGTCGCGCCCGTGTTGATCCCCCTCGCCGGAGGACTCCCCGTGGTCGCTCTCCCCGCGAACCTCGCCGCGGCCTGGGCCGCAGGGCCGCTCACGATCTGGGGCCTGGCCGCCGGCGCGGCCGCCTGGCTGATCGACGGGTTCAGTCCCGAGGTCGCCGACCTCCTCCACGTCCCCACTGCGTTCCTCGCGGGATATCTGGAGGCGGTCGCCACCGTGGCGGCGCGCATGCCCCTCGTCGTGAACGGGCCCACGGCGGTTGGCGTCGCCGTGGTGATGGCGCTGGGCCTCGCCTTCGCTCGTGCCCGTCGTAGGCTCGTCGGCGATGGGTGCTCGCACGCTCCGGCTCGGCCTTCGGGAACATGACGTGACCCACCGCACCCTCGTCATGGGGATCCTCAACCGCACCCCCGACTCCTTCTACGACCAGGGTGAAACCTGGAACTTCGACGCCTTCCTGAAGAAGGCCGACCGGCTGGTGGCCGACGGTGCCGACATCCTCGACGTCGGAGGAGTCAAGGCCGGGCCCGGCGCCGAGGTGACCGAGGCCGAGGAGCTCGACCGGGTGGTCCCGGCCGTGGAGGCCCTCGTCGACCGGTTCGACGTCCCGGTGTCGGCCGACACCTGGCGCGCCGGCGTCCTGCGGGCCGCGTGCGAGGCGGGTGCGGTCATCGGCAACGACATCAGCGGATTCGGCGATCCCAAGTATCTCGATGTGGCCGCCGAGTTCGGCGCGGCGGTGGTGGCCACCCACATCCGCCTCCAGCCCCGGGTGCCCGACCCCGAGCCCCAGTACGACGACCTCGTGGCCGACGTGCGCGACTTCCTCGTCGACCGGGCCCGGCGGGCGGAGGAGGCCGGGATTCCCCGCGAGGCGATCATGCTCGACGCCGGCCTCGACCTCGGGAAGACCCCCGCGCAGAGCGCGGTGCTGCTCCGCGAGAGCGCCCGCTTCGACGGTCTGGGCTACCCCCTCCTCCTCTCCGCATCCAACAAGCGGTTCATCGGCGAGCTGCTCTCACTCGACGTCGACGACCGACGCACCGAGTCGCTCACCACCGTCGCGTACGGGGTGATGCACGGCTGCCGGGTGGTGCGGGTTCACGACGTGCTCGGGTCGGTGCGGGTCGCCCGCATGATCGAGGCGCTCCTCGCCGCGGAGGAGGAAGCCGGTGTCTGACGCGCCTGCGGTCGTCATGGTCAAGGGTTCCGACCCGGGGCTGCGGGCGCGGGCGCTCACCGAGGTCACCGAGCGGTTCCTGGGCGATGACGACCCCACCCTCGCCCTCGGCGAGACGACGCTCCCGCCGCAGCGGGGCGGCGAGGCGCAGGAGGGCGGGAGCGAAGCGCGGCAAGCGGCGCTGGCCGCAGCGCTCGACGGCGCCCGCACACCACCCTTCGGGACGGAGCGCCGAGTGGTGGTGGTGCGCAGCGACGACGGCTATCTCGCCGACGAGGCCGGGCTGATCGCCGGCTATCTCGACGATCCCGAGCCGACCACCGTGCTCATCCTCGAGATGACCGGGCGGGTGCCGGCGGCCCTCTCGAAGGCCGCCAAGGCAGCCGGCCTCGAGGAGATCGCTACCACCGGAGGCCGCAACCCCACCGCGGCGGTCCTCACCGAGCAAGCCAAGCGGGCCGGGTTGAAGCTGCACGACGGCGCCCGCGACGTCATCGTGGAGAACCTCGGCGAGGACGCCGGACGGGTTCCCGCTCTGCTCGAAGTCCTGGCTGCCGCCTTCGGCGAGGGAGCCCGCCTCACCGCCGACGACGTCGCGCCCTACCTCGGCGAGCAGGGCTCGGTGCCGGTGTTCGAACTCACGAAGGCGATCGACGCCGGCGACGTGCCGCAGGCGCTCATGGTCCTCCGGCGCCTGACCGGTGCCATGGGGATGCATCCACTCCAGGTCATGGCCATCCTCCACAATCACTTCCGCCGGGTGCTACGCCTCGACGATCTCTCGATCCGGAACGAGGATGACGCGGTCGCCGCCCTCGGCGGGAAGGTCAAGGCCTACCCTGCGAAGCTCGCGTGGCAGCGGGCCCGGAGCCTCGGCACCGATGGCATCCGCCGGGCGTTCGACCTGCTGGCCGACGCCGACGTGGCCATCCGCGGTGGGAGCGGCACTCCCGACGATGCCGTGGTGGAGGTGTTGGTCACCCGCCTTGCCGTGCTGGGCAAGGGGGCTCGACGGGCAACCCGCCGGTGAGCGCGGTCGAGGGCGTCGTACGGTTCACGGGCTCCCGGCCGACGAGGCCGGCAGCGTCAGGGTCAGGAAGAAGCCGCTTCGCGGGCGCGTTGGATGCGCTTGACGAGGCGTGCCTTGCGCCGGTTGGCGTTGTTGGCGTGGATCACGCCCTTGGCCGCTGCCATGTCGATGCGCTTCTGGGCGTCGCGTAGCAACTCGTCGACGTTGTCGGCTCCGGCCTGGGCGGCTTCGACGGCGCGGCGCTCGCGCGTCTTGAGTTCGGTGCGGACACCGAGGTTGCGCTGGTGGCGACGCTCGTTCTGACGATTGCGCTTGATCTGCGACTTGATGTTGGCCATGAGGACGCACACGGTACCAGGACCGCCTTCCGAGGGGCCCACCGAGGCGCGCATACCCTCCCGTCCCCGGGCTCCTCCCTTCGCTCCGCTCCGGACCGTCAGCCTCTGAAACGCATGACCGGCTGCCAACAGACGGCCGCTCATGGGGCAGGGGCCCCATGATGCGGAGGAGCCGACGAGATGTCGGCGGGCAGACAATGCGCGC
>CAZTOV010000041.1:0-17568 GCA_964615175.1 uncultured Burkholderiales bacterium | reverse complement strand
CTCCCCCACCCCGCCGCCGACCTCGCCACCAAACGCGACCTCGTCGAGCTACGCGGCGAACTCAGCGGCGAGATCAAGGACCTGCGGGGCGAGATGCTCGACCGGTTCCGGGCCCAGACGATGTGGTTCTCGGGCGCCCTCGTCGCCGGCATGGGCGTCGCCGCCTCCATCGGCCGCTTCGCCTGACCGTCCGGCGGCACGATCCCGCCGAGAGGTCCGCGACCCAGCCTCTCCTCCCGAGCGCGGCTCGACGGTGCACGGCCGCTGGGGGCAGTACCGCATCTGGCAGGTCTGGCAGAGAGCCCTCACGCCCGGCAGAGTCGAAGAGATCGCCCGGATCCCCGTGGTGACTCCGGCGAGGGCCAACACCCTCCGTGGCCGTTGCCAGGCACGGATCGGGGTGTTCGCGAGCGCTCAGGCCTGATTCCTAGCGCTAAGACTCGACACAGGCCGCGATTTTGGCCACACTGGGCGCTACTGATGACGATGAGTCGCCAGGCGAGGCATCGCCGCGCGGCGGTAGCGAGTAACCGCTAGTAGGTAGCCGCGTGGTGAATGAGGAGGACTCAAGATGAACCGGTGGATGCGAACGTTGATCGTGACCGCGGCAGTGGCGGTGGGGCTCGGCCCGGTGGCTGCCTTCGCGCAGTACGGCACGACCACGACCACCTCGACCACGGCGCCGCCGGTCACCACGCCCACGGCCCCGCCTCCGACCCTGCCGCCGGTCACCACGCCGACCCTGCCGCCCGCCGAGGTGCTCGGCGAGGTGCAGGATGCCTTCGAGGACGTGGTCGACGACATCGACGACCTGCTCGACGACCTGGGCGTCGACCTCGACGACGAAGACGTCGACCTCTCCGACCTGACCGATGAGCAGCGCGAGACGCTGACCGAGCGGGTCACCGAGATCATCGGCGACATCGGCGACATCTTCGGAGACGACGACGCCGAGCGCCAGGCCCGCATCGACGCGCTGAACTCCGACGACCCCGAAGTCGACGAACTGAAGCAGGAGCTGGCGGAGCGCTTCTCCAAGATCATCGCCATCCTCGTGGGCCTCGACGCCGCCGGCGACGACCTCGAGCCGCTCGGCGACGAGCTGGACGCCTTCGCGGAGGGCACCAACGACGGCCCCGTGACCGTGAGCCTCACCGTGCCCGGCCTCGACGGCATCGTGTTCTTCATCCTCGAGTCGGACCCGCAGTTCCTCGGCGTGGCCGAGACCGACGTCGACGGCGAGGCCAACCTCAACGCCGAGATCCCCGACGACCTGGACCCGGGCACCCACACCATCTCGGCCACCGGCACCGACGAGGACGGCAACCCCGTGGTGAGCCAGCTCGAGTTCGAAGTGGCCGAGCCCGAGACCGAGCCGGCCGCGGCAGTGAGCACGCCCACCGATGACGGTGGCAACGGCTTCGCCACCGTGGGCATCCTCCTGGGCATCGCCGCCCTGGGCGCGGCCGGAATCGCCGTGCGGCGTCGCGGCCGGGCGGCGGCCGCCTCGACCCGAGGTTCGTGAACCAGCGCCACCGACGGCACCGGGGGCGGCGGCTCTTCGGTCCCGCCCTCCTGATCGTCGGTGGCGGCCTGGGGGCTCTGATCGCGGGCGCGCCGTGGGACACCCCGAGTGAGCCCGTGTCGCTGGTGACCACCACGACCACCACTACGGTGGCGAGCGCTCCGACCGGCCCGGCCGAGACGGTGGAACCACCGGGGAGCACCACCACCGCTCCCGTGGCGGCCGACGATGGCGGGGCCGAGAGCACCGCCACGAGCACCAGCACGACCACCACCGCACCACCGAGCACGGGTACCGAGTCGCCGCCCGGCTGATCGCAGACCAGGAGCACGCCGTGGCCACCGCCCACCCCGACAACCAAGGCTTCGTCTACGAGCCCGAGCCCGAGTTGGACCTGCGCGACTACGTGCGCATCCTCAACCGGCGCAAGGGCGTCATCGTGGCCGCCTTCGCCGTGGTGGTGGGCGCCGCCATGATCGCCACCTTCCTGCGCACCCCCGTCTACGCCGCCAAGGCCGAGATGCTCCTCCAGGCGCGGGTGAGCGAGACGATCTTCGACCAGAGCGGGGGCCAGCAACGCGACGCCGACCGGGCCGTCGAGACCGAGATCGAGCTGATCGAGAGCGAGCCGGTCAAGCGGCTGGTGGCGGAGCGCATCGGCGCCGCCCCCGGAATCTCGGCCGGCCAGGTGGGGGCCACCGACGTGATCACCATCACCGCCCGCCACACCGACCCCGAGCGGGCGGCAATCATCGCCAACACCTACGCCGAGGCCTACATCGAGTTCCGCCGCGACCAGACCGTCAACGACCTCGTCGACGCGGGCCAGGCGCTCCAGGCCAAGATCGACTCGCTCGGTGCCGAGATCGCCGCCATCGACGCCCAGCTCGAGGGCGGCACCGCCCCCGACGGGACCACCCCCACCACCGTCGACGAGGCGACCCTGCGCGAACAGCGGACCGGGCTCGTCACCCAGCAGAACCTGTTCCGCCAGCAGCTCGACCAGCTCCAGGTGGGCACGGCGCTGCGCAGCGGGGGCGCCCAACTGGTGACCCCGGCCGAGGCGCCCTCGTCGCCCTCCGAGCCCCAACCGGTGCGCACCGGGGCGCTGGCGTCGGTGGTGGGTCTCATCTTCGGCGTGGGCCTCGCCTTCCTCTTCGACTACCTCGACGACTCGGTGCGCGACGAGGAAGACCTCGAGCGGGCCACCTCGCTGCCCAACCTCGGCACCATCCCGGCGATCAGCGACTGGAAGAAGGAAGATCGGGCCTACCTGGTGTCGCTGGTCGAACCCGACTCGACGACCGTGGAGGCGTACCGCGCCCTGCGAACGTCGGTGCAGTTCCTCGGCCTCGACCGCACCATGCGCATCGTCCAGGCCACCAGCGCCATCGCCCGGGAGGGCAAGACCACCACCCTCGCCAACCTCGGGGTCCTGTTCGCCAAGGCCGGCTACAAGGTGGTGATCGTCGACGCCGACCTGCGCCGCCCGCGCATGCACCAGTTCTTCGGGCTCGGCCACCAGAAGGGGTTCACCAGCGTCATCCTGGGCAACGAGTCGCTCTCGGGCGCGGTCCAGGAGGTGCCCGACGTGCCCCGGCTGTCGGTGCTCGCCTCGGGCCCCATCCCCCCACTGCCCTCCGAGCTGCTCCAGTCGTCACGGGCGGGCGAGGTGCTCAAGGGTCTGGCCGCGGAGTTCGACCTCGTGCTCGTCGACTCGCCGCCCGTGCTGCCGGTGACCGACGCCTCGGTCCTCGCCTCGTGGGCCGACGGGGTGCTGCTGGTGGCCACCGCCGGCTCCACGTCGCGACGCCACCTCACCCGGGCCTCCGACACGCTCCGACAGGTCGACGCCGAGCTGATGGGGGTGGTGCTCAACCGGGCCCCCGGCCACAGCGGCTACGGATACGGGTACACGGGCTACGGGTACGGGGGCTACGGCGCGGCCGAGGGGGTCACGCCCAACGGCGAACGCCCCTCGCGGCGGGAACGCCGCCGGGCCCGCAAGGAGGCCGACCGAGCCGCCCGGCGGGGCGTGTAGATCAGCTCGACCGTGGGTCTTTGCCGCGCGCATCTCTCCTCAGGATGCCGACGCGCTGCGTGAGCGGCTCGTTCGCCACGTACCTCTGCCATGCTCCTCGTGTCGGTGCCCCGCGATGCTTTCAATCTGACCGGGCGCACTCGGCCTCCAGCCAGGCTCGTCCTCGGCTGGTGCAGGCTCGGAGCACTCCATGTCGCGGTTCGTGACAACATTGAGGCAGACGAGACCATCATCGAGACCGCCTATCAGCCGGATCCGGCGATGTGGGAGCCGGACTTCAAGACCCGCAGGACCCTTTGATGAACTGCACCGTGTGCCACAACGGAGACACTCGATCAGGCACTACGACGGTGACCTTCCACAAGGAAGGTCAGACCGTGGTGGTGAACGAGGTGCCTGCCGAGGTTTGTGAGAACTGCGGCGAGGCCTACGTCGACGAAGACATCACCGAACAGCTCCTCGAAATCGCCGAAGAGGCTCGCAGGGCGAACACTCAAGTACTCGTCCGCGACTTCGCCCCCGCAGCCTGACGGCAACGTCGAGAGGAGGTGGCTCAGGATGGCTGACACGATCACACTTCAGCGGTGGGCCGCCCCCTGGAGGCCGGCCGACGATGCCGAACTCATCGAGGCCTACGACGTCCACGAGTTTCCGACCGCGGGCGTGATCTGCCAACACGACGTCGAATACCTCTTCCACTGCCTCGCCGGCCACCTCGAGCCGGGAAGCCTGTGGATCTACACGTGTCTTCACGAATCGGATCGCAAGGAGCTCGAAGACCTTGCTTCGGGCGAGGAGTTCCGTGAGGCACTGACGAGACTCGCGACGCTGAGACCCGCCGTGGTCGCGGTCGCGTCTCGAGAGTCGGGAATTCTCGGGTGGTCGGTCACCGACGACCCGTCCGACATCCAGGGCACGGTGGATCACATCATCGAAGACGTCGACGCGTTCTTCGAAGAACAGCGTCGTCGAGTTCGCGACGTCCACGACCTCGCGGCGGCGGGCTGACGATCTCTCGAGTCTCCGTCAGCGCTTGGCGGGGCGGAACCCGTCGGCCTCGGCTGATGCTGCGTCGCGGTAGCAGCGGTCGGGCTTGGTGCGGTCGTAGGCCGCCATGCCCGGCAGGTGGTAGATGCCGGAGTCGGTCTTCACCTTGACGGGGTGACTGTCGGGGGCACGGCCACGACCGTCGGGCGCCACCCAGGGGTCGGTCTCGGTCGATCGTCCCCGTGAGCGCGCCCGGCGACGAGAACGTCCACGCACCGGGCGTTCGGTCTCGACGGCGGTCTGTTCGGTCTCGACGGCGGTCCGTGCGGTCTCGAGCGCGGCACGGTTCGCTTCGAGCGTGCGCTGCTGCTCCTCGAAGGCCTCGCGTTCGGCTTCGAGTGCGGCGCGTTCGCTCGCCAGGGTCGCCCGTTCGCGCTCCAGGGCGTCGACGGCCTTCTTCACCTGACGACGATCAGCGAGCCGGTCCAGCCCGTCTCGGAGGGCTTCGAGTTCGGACCGCTCGCGCTCCCCGTCGGCCCGCGCCACACGGAGCGCCTCCTGCGCTTCGGAGAGCTCGCGTGCACGCCGTTCGAGTTCGTCGGCTCGACGCTCGTGCTGACGCTCGAGTCGGGTCCGGCCGGTCGTCAGCTCGACCTCGCCTTCGGCGAGAGCGGTCGCCCGTCGCCGGTGCTCGGCCTCACGCTCGCGGTGGCGCTGGTCGGCCGCCTGCTGATCCTGTGCGAGGCGAGCTTCTCGCTGCTCGAGGACCCCCTCGCGGTGGGCCAGGCCCCGGGTGCGGTCGTCGAGCTGCCGGCGCTCGAGTTCGATCTCGGTGGCCTGCGCTTCGAGGCGGTCGTGCCGTGCCTCGAGCACCGCTTCGCGGGCGGCCACCTCGGCCTGGAGCCGCTGCGCCTCGGCGCGGGCGGCATCGGCCTCCCGCAGCTCGGAGCGGGCGGCCTCCATGAGTTCACGATGGTCCTGGCGCGCTTCGCGCCGCCGCGCCTCGGCCTCCGCGACCAATCGCTCGACGTACTCCTGGCGAGCCGTCAGCGTGATGCGCTTCGCTTCGAGGTCGGCCTCCCGCTCCGCGAGCTGCTGGCGCTCGCGGTCGGCCCGTTCGGCGATCTGATGAAGGCGTGAACGTTCGGTCGCCGTCGACTCGATGAGTTCGGCAGCCCGCCGCTCGGCGTCGGCAAGGGCGCCGGCGGTATCGCCGAGACGCTTCGCTTCGTCGGTCAGCAGAGCGCGCAGCCGTTCGAAGCGGTCCTCGAGTTCGTTCGAGAGCACCAACTCGGGCGCCGACCGAGGCCGCCTCAGCAGCCGCGCCAGCTCACCGACCTCCGCCCGGAGCGCGTCGACCACCTCCTCGACCTGGGCGGACGCCTCGTGACGCCCGTTGGTCGTGAGGGTCACCGGCGTGCCCGAGGGGCGGGCCCCCGCCTCGTCATGCGCAGCCGCCTGTGCAGTGGCGGTCTCACGCAGGTCGACCGCGCGAGGGCCTCGGCTCCAGACCTCGGGGCAACCGGCGAAGCGTCCCTCGCAGCGCACACCGCACTCGGGGCACGCGCAGGCGTCGACGCGAGCCTCCATCGGATGGCTGCACCCTTCGCGGATCTGAGGACCGAACTCGTGACACCAACCCATGCCCGCCAACTTCCCGGCAATTTGCCACGCAGCGTGAAGTGAACAACCCGGACAGCGGTGGCTCACTGCCCCTTGCCCTTCACTTCGTCACGCACCGCCGTGAATCCTTCGAGAGCACCGCGAAGCCGCCCATTCCCAACTCTTCGCGGGATCGACCCAAGTCTCACCGGCTCGCACCAGAACGGTCTCGGTACTGCCGATGCCGGGATTGGGAGCAAGGTCCACGCCCGGGGCGGGCGTGGGGACAACAGAGGCGAGACCGTGAAGACAATCTGGCTGGGGTGTTTGGGCGCGCTGGTCGCGCTCGCAGGGTCGATCCTGCCGGCGGCAGCGCTGGCCGGGCCGGCCGAGGTGCCCGACGAACCCGAACTCGAAGAAGCATTCGTGGAGTCGATCAACGCGATCCGGGAAGCCGAGGGGCTGGCCCCCGTCAGCGGGCGCGACGACCTCGACGCCAAGGCTCAGGCCTGGGCCGAGGAGATGGCCCGCGACGGCAAGCTCTCCCACTCCGACGTCGGCGAGGGCCTCGACAAGGGCTGGTGGCGCGTCGGCGAGAACGTGGGCCGCGGCGGCGCCGTGGAGCAGCTCACCGATGCGTTCATGGCCTCCCCGACCCACCGCCAGAACCTCACCGACCCCGACTTCGACCGGGTGGGTGTCGGCGTTGTGCGGACTCCCGACGGGTACATCTACGTGGCTCAGGAGTTCATGGACGAGAGCCTGGCGCCCCCGCCGCCGAGCCCCCGGCTCGTCTCGGTCCTCGCAGCGCTCCGCCACCTCGACGGCGCTGCGCACTGACCCCTCCGATCCGGTCGGCGAATACACCCTATGAGTAGCATTCGGTTATTCGCGTACGTTTGTCGATCGAACCCGAGGTCCCGTGCGGCGGCACCGTCTCCTCTCCATCCTGCTCTTGACGGTCGGTGCCGGCATCGGCACCATGATCGGCGGTCTCCCCGAGGCTTCCACCGACCTCTCGGTCGCGGTCCGCGGAAGCACCCTGACGTCGCCGTCGACCACCGCGGTCGCGGGCGACTCGGTGAGCGCTGCCGAACCCGTGCCGCCGATGCGTCAGCCGGCCGAGCTGACGGTGATCGTGCTCAACGCCACCAACGTCCGGGGCGCGGCGGGCGACCTCTCCCAGCAGATCGAGGACCTCGGCTACCGCGTGCTCGAACCGGACAACGCACCGACCCAGGACGCGACGCGGGTGTTGCACACGGCCGGGCTCGAGCGCGAGGCCAAGGCGCTCGCCGAGCGGCTCGACCCCCGTCCCGAGGTGCAGGCCGTCGCGGACCACGCGGCGCTTCCCGACGTCGACGACACCGATCCCGACACCGAAACCGAAACCGACGCCGGCCCCGAGGCCGACCTCGTCGTCGTCATCGGGTCGGCGACGTCCGTGACCGTGACCGTCACGCCGTCCTCGACGATTCCACCTTCGTCCTCGACGACGATCGCCGCCGCGTGAGCGCGATGCGGATCCTCGTGGTGTGCACGGCCAACGTGTGCCGCTCGCCGATGGCCGAAGCGTTGCTACAACGACAGCTCGACGAACGCGACATCGACGCCGAGGTCGAGTCGGCCGGGGTGCGGGCGACGGGGCAACCGGTGCACCCCTTGGTGGTCAAGACCTTGTCGGCGGGCTGGGGCCTCGAGATCAACGAGCGCACGGGGCGTCCGCTGACGAACGACATGGTGAACGCAGCCGACCTCGTCATGACCATGGCACGTGAGCACGTGCGCGAGATCGTCACCGCCGTGCCGGAGGTGTTGCCTCGCGCGTTCACGCTGCGCGAACTGGTGCGACGGGAGAGCGAACTGGGCATACGCCCACCCGACACGCCGGTCTCGGAGTGGCTCGCTCGGATGAGCCGGAACCGCCGTGCGACCGAGCTGGTGGGAGTTGCCCCCCACGACGACATCGCCGACCCCATCGGCCAGGACGAGTATGTCTTCCGCAAGACCGCCGAGGACATCGACGACCTCACCCGCAAGCTCGTCGCCCTCACCTGGCCCTGACGGGCACCGGCTTCCCCGCCCCGCATCCGGGGCCACCGCCACGGCGGGTGGCGGCCCCGGAACGAGGTTGCATTACCTCTCACGGCGCGATTTTTCGAAAATCCGCGCGCCCTCTGCGGTGGTCATACGTAAGTGGAGATGGGGGGCACGGCTTCAGCAGCCGCCCCTCACACCAAACACGACGCCTGATCTTCGGCGGGGCACATGATGACGATAGGTCGCATTTTCGGAGTACTGACGCTCGGTCTCGTGGTCGCGCTCGCAGGCGGGAGCCCCGCGAGCGCACAGGACGTCGAAGCCGACGCCGTCGTGGTGGTTTCCCCCGGTGTCGTCACAGAACCCTCCGGCGGCTCGACATCGATCGTCTTCAAGGTCATCGCCAACCCGTCCGGCGGTGACGAACTCACCGTCACCGTCGCCACCACCGACCTCGAGATGCAGCCGGGTGAGGACTACCCCTTCGCCGTGGCGGGTCCCAACACCGACTACGAACCGAAGTCCGAGGAGTTCGTCTTCGACAGCCTGAGCGAGATGAGTTTCGAGGTCGACGTGCTCGCCGACGATCTCCCCGAGGGGCCGGAACTCCTCGTGGTCGACGTCACGGCCACATCCAACGATGGCCACGCCATCGCGGTGCCGAACAGCGCCGCCGTCATCTCCGCCAACGATGCGGGTGAGGTGGAGGTCGACACGGTGTCGATCTCGGGCCCGTCGGGTCTGGTCGACGAGGGGGATCCGGCGACGTTCACCGTGTCGTCGCCCGACGCCGAACCCGGCGACGTGGTCACCGTCGAGGTCTCGACCGCCGACGTCGCCCTCGGCGACTCCGATCTCCCCGCCGCGGTGGCCGGCCCCAACAACGACTACACCCCCCTCGACGCGGCCACCGTCACCCTCGACGACACCAACAGCTTCACCGACACCATCGACGTCACCACCACCGACGACAACGACCCCGAAGGCCCCGAAGCCCTCGCCGTCACCGCCACCAACGCCACCACCACCGACGGGGCCGCCTCCGTGGTGCAACCCGCCGCCGTCGCCGTCATCGGACCCTCCGACACCGACACCGACGCCGTCACCATCACCGGACCCACCGGCCCGGTCGCCGAGGGTGATCCGGCGACCTTCACGGTGACGTCGCCCGACGCCGAACCCGGCGACACCATCGACGTCGACCTCGCCACCCTCGACGGCACCGCCACCACCACCGACGGCGACTACACGGCCCTCCCCACCGACACCACCCTCACCCTCGACGACACCAACGGCTTCACCGACACCATCGACATCGACACCCTCGACGACCCCGACCCCGAAGCCCCCGAAACCTTCCACGTCGAGATCACCGACATCACCGGCGACGCCACCCTCCACCCCGACAACCGCCAGGCCGCCGCCGTCATCTCCGCCAACGACACCGACGCCGACGTCGTGACCGTCACCGGACCGACCGGCCCGGTCGACGAAGGTGATCCGGCGACCTTCACCGTGACGGGCAGGAACCTCGATGCGCCGGCAACCGTCACCCTCGAGTCGCGCGACGGTGGAGCCGGCGCCGCCTCGGCGACTGCCGGCGACGACTACACGCCACTCGCCGATCCGACCACCGTCACCCTCGACGACGCGAACGGCTTCGAAGACACGGTCGAGGTCGAGACGATCGACGACGCCGACACCGAGACCCCCGAAGCCTTCGAGGTCGTCATCAGCGACGTGGACGGTCCCAGCGCCACGGCGGTCGACAACTCACCCGCCCAGGCGGTCATCGAGGACGACGACGCCGATGTCGACGCGGTGACGATCGAGGGCCCGACCGAACCGGTCCCCGAACCCGGTGAAGCCGTGTTCACGGTCAGCCTCGTCGACGGCGAAGCCGGCGACAGCTACACGGTGGACGTCGCCACCGCGCCCGGCGAGGTCGGGATGCTCGCGGTCCCCGGGTTCGCCACCGAGGGCACTGACTACGCCGCCACCAGCGGCCCCGTCGTCGTCGACTCCGACAACCCGACCGCGGAGGTCGTCGTACCCGTCCTCGACGACACCGACACCGAAACGCCGGAGCTGGTGCGCGCCCGCATCACCAACGTCACCGGCAACAACTCCACCGCACACGTCGAACAGGCCGAAGGTCTGGCCGTCATCGAGGCCAACGACACCGACACCGACGCCGTCACCATCACCGGACCCACCGGCCCGGTCGCCGAGGGTGATCCGGCGACCTTCACGGTGACGTCGCCCGACGCCGAACCCGGCGACACCATCGACGTCGACCTCGCCACCCTCGACGGCACCGCCACCACCACCGACGGCGACTACACGGCCCTCCCCACCGACACCACCCTCACCCTCGACGACACCAACGGCTTCACCGACACCATCGACATCGACACCCTCGACGACCCCGACCCCGAAGCCCCCGAAACCTTCCACGTCGAGATCACCGACATCACCGGCGACGCCACCCTCCACCCCGACAACCGCCAGGCCGCCGCCGTCATCTCCGCCAACGACACCGACGCCGACGTCGTGACCGTCACCGGACCGACCGGCCCGGTCGACGAAGGTGATCCGGCGACCTTCACCGTGACGGGCAGGAACCTCGATGCGCCGGCAACCGTCACCCTCGAGTCGCGCGACGGTGGAGCCGGCGCCGCCTCGGCGACTGCCGGCGACGACTACACGCCACTCGCCGATCCGACCACCGTCACCCTCGACGACGCGAACGGCTTCGAAGACACGGTCGAGGTCGAGACGATCGACGACGCCGACACCGAGACCCCCGAAGCCTTCGAGGTCGTCATCAGCGACGTGGACGGTCCCAGCGCCACGGCGGTCGACAACTCACCCGCCCAGGCGGTCATCGAGGACGACGACGCCGATGTCGACGCGGTGACGATCGAGGGCCCGACCGAACCGGTCCCCGAACCCGGTGAAGCCGTGTTCACGGTCAGCCTCGTCGACGGCGAAGCCGGCGACAGCTACACGGTGGACGTCGCCACCGCGCCCGGCGAGGTCGGGATGCTCGCGGTCCCCGGGTTCGCCACCGAGGGCACTGACTACGCCGCCACCAGCGGCCCCGTCGTCGTCGACTCCGACAACCCGACCGCGGAGGTCGTCGTACCCGTCCTCGACGACACCGACACCGAAACGCCGGAGCTGGTGCGCGCCCGCATCACCAACGTCACCGGCAACAACTCCACCGCACACGTCGAACAGGCCGAAGGTCTGGCCGTCATCGAGGCGAACGACACCGACGATGTCGACCGGCTCGTCGAACAGATCCAAGGCCTCACGACCTTCGTCACCGGGCTCGAGGTCGATTCGATCGACAACCTCGAGCACGCGCCCGTCGACAACGTCTTCGACCGCGACGAAGTCAACGTCCGCGCCGTGGTGAAGGGCCAATTCCTCTCGCCCGACCTGCCCCTCATCGGCGACGACGGCACCCCGCCGCGGGTCGACGTCGTGGGCGTCGGCTCCGGTCCCGTGAGCGGTGAAGACGTCGCCGTCGACGTCGGCATCTACAACTCCGATCAGATCGCCGTCGACGTGTCGGTGCCGGCCGATGTCGAGCGGGGAACCTTCGACGTGAAGGTCACCCAGACCAACGGCCTCGGACAGCCCGTCGAGGGTGTCTGCCCGGGTTGCCTGGAGATCCCCAACCCGCCGGCGACCGCGGCACCCGATGACATCACCCAGGGCGTCATCGACAACGACGACACCGACGCCGGCTTCACGCTCCACGGCACGGACCTGCTTGGAGCAGCCCTCACGTCGGTGGAGCTAACCAAGGGCGACGAGACGCTGACCACCGACGTCGACCTCGTCAACTCGACACCGTCGACGCTCGAGGTCGACATCGCCGGCTCGGTGAAGGACGGAGCGGCCGCCGGCGACTGGACGGTCACGCTCACGAGTGACGCCAACACCGTGGTGGCCGGTGACACGCTGCTGATCAACACGCCCGCCCCCGACATCACCGGAATCACCAACGATGACGGGACCGCCCTCCCCGACGGCGACGGGGACGGAACCCCCGACGTCGTGCAGGGGCAGAGCTACACGCTGAAGCTGACCGGATCGTTCGACGACTCCGCCGCCGTGAGCACCGACCTCACCGGCGTTTCGTTGTCGGGTGAGACCGTCCAGCCAAACGCCATCACCTTCACCGCCACGGTGGCTGACGGCGCAACGCTCGCGGAAGGAACTGTCACGGTCACGCATGGCGACCAACGCACCGATGCCACCCCGCTCGAGGTCGTCGCCCGGCCGACCCTCCAGGCACCGTCCGACCCGCCGTCCTTCGCCCAGGGTGCGGAGCGGCGCACGCTCGACCTCCCCGGCACCGACCTGCATCCGGACGTGTCGGTGAACATCCCCGCCGCCGAGGGGGGAACGATCGAGAAGCTCTCCGTGACGAGCACGGACCTGAAGCTCCGATTCACGGTCGACCCCGATGCCGCCGTCGGCGACGCCGAGGTGACCGTGACCAACCCCAACGGCGGCACCGACAGGTGCGAGGCGTGCTTCTCGGTCACCGAGGGACCGAAGATCGTGGAAGTCGTCGACCCCGACACCGGGACGGAGCCCGAAGCGTCACCGGGAGCCGTCGGCGTGACCTTCGAGATCGTCGGCACCAACTTCGACCAGCTCGACCTCGGGAATCCCACGAGCCCGGGGGTGAGCAATCCCCGCGTCGAGGTCGAAGGAGAGGTCGAGGTCGTGCGGGTGACCCGACTCGCACCCCGGCCCGGTGCCGACCCGGGTGATCTCTACGACGTCCTCGAAGTGGAGGTCGACGTCGCCGGCTCGGCCACCGGGGACCTCGACGTGACCGTCACCAACCGCGACCGGGGCCGCTCCGTGGCCGAGGACGCCTTCCACATCATCTAGTCCCATGCCGACCCAACGACTCGAACACCGAACGGAAGACGAGGTCCGAGAATGAGAAGCCGCCTGCTCCGAGCCCTGGCCGCCGTCGCGCTGGCCACGCCCCTGTTCACCGTCGCAGGCTTGACGGACGCCGTTGCCGTGCCCGGGGTGATCCAGGTCAACTCGATCGAGCACGACGCCAGTGGCAGCAGCACCTTCGACCGCGGCACCACCGCCGACGCCACGATCCGGGGCCGCTTCCTGGTCGACGAGAATCTCGCCGCCGACGTGGTCGGCCCACCGGCTCCGCCGGCCGGTGGCATGCCGCCGGAGGCCGAGGTCCTGGATCCGGACCGAGTCGACGACACGGGGAATCCGCTCCCCGCCACCGGCGTCGGCATCACGATCGACGACATCTGGAGCCCCAACGCCCTCGACGCCGTGGTCGACGTCTCGGCGACGGCCGTGCGGGGCGATCTCGACCTGAAGGTGACCCAGGAGGACAGCAACGGCCAGACGCACGAGTCGGTCTGTGTCGGGTGCATCACGATCCCCGACCCGCCCTCGATCACGTCCCACACCCCGATCACGATCGACAACTCGGGCACCGACGCCTCCGTCGAGATCAACGGAGAGAACCTCGGTGGAGCCGACTACGACGCCGCGGTGAGGCTCACCCGCGACGGCGAGGACGATGTGCCGACCGCGCTCACCAGCGACACGGCCACGCAGTTGGTGGCAACGGTCGCCGGTACGGACAAGGCCGATGCCCTGCCGGGGCTCTGGCAGCTCGAGGTGACCAGCGACGAGAACGTCCTCACCGAAGAGGTCCACGTCATCGAAACGCCGAGCGTCGACCCGCTTCCCGCCGTGGGCCGGAACGCCACCGACGAGCAGCAGCCGGTCGAGATCGCCATGACCGGCTCGGGCTTCCACTCGAGCGTCCAGGTGACGAGTGAGAGTGCGGGGGTCACCGTGCTCAGCGCGGCGCAGGTCAACGACGGTCGGGTCGACCTGATCTTGGACGTGGGCTCCGAAGCACCGGACCCCGCGGTGGTGCGCGTCGTCAACGGCTCCGACGAGGACGTGCACCCGGACAACCAAACGACGGCGGATCTGCCCGTCAACGCGGCGCCGTCGGCCATGACGCCGACGCCCCTCGATCTCCCCCGCATCGCCCAGGGCGCGGTCGACCAGACGATCACCATCACGGGCTCCGACTTCGTCGACGGCATCGTGGTCACCGCCGCCGACAGCGCGCCCATCACGGTGACCGACACCCACTTCGTGGACAGCACCACGGTCGAGGTGACCGTGAGCGTCGATGAGCGCGGTCCTAACGAGGAACCCGGCGCCGACGCCATCGATCTGGTGCTGACCAATCCCGACGACGGTCGGGGGCTGTGCCAAGCGTGCATCGGCGTCGGCCCTGGCCCCCGGGTCGACTCGGTCACCGACGCCCAGGGAAACAGCTCCCCGGTCGTTCCGGGTGGAGAGGGTCATGAACTCGTCGTCGGCGGCGATCACTTCGTTCCGGTCACCGACCCGGCCGGTGTGACGGTCCCCCGGGTGATCCTCGTCGACGCGGACGGCAACCGCGTCGCGGGAGCCGACGTCAGCGTCGCCGCCGTCGTCTGGCGCGGCTACGACCGGATCGACGTCACCCTCGACGTCGACCCGGCATACGACGCTCCGGGGGACGACAACCTCGACCTGATCGTCGAGAACCCCGACGAAGGGCGCGCCACCCTTGCCGATGCGCTCACCATCGGCAGCGCCTGAGGAGTCCGCGAACGCCACCCACGATCCAGCAGCACACCGCATGCGGCCGTCCCCAACTGCGCCGCCGCATCCGAACCAGACGAGGGACAACCCCTTGACCAGACAACACCCCACCACCGCATCCACCGCCCACGACCCGCTGCATCGCGCCGTGCCGGGCAAGGAACGCTGACATGACCCGTTTCCGCGTGCTCGCCGCACTGATCACGGCGATCTCTCTCGTCGCCCTGACACCGGCCCTCCCGGCCCATGCAGAGGAAGCCGGCGATCCGGTCGTCCTGGCGGTGATCGGATCGCCCGGAGGCACCTCCGAAGGCGGCACCGCCGACTTCCTCGTGACGGCGCTGACCCCCGCGGAGGGCGAGGAGATCGACGTCGAGGTCGCCACCGTCGACGTGACCTTGGGGGAGATCGACCCGCCCGCCGGCCTCGCCGGCCCCGACACCGATTTCGAGCCGGTCGCCGACTCGTTCACCCTGACCCGTTCGCAGGCGAGCCGCACGGTCCCGGTGCCGGTCGTCGACGACGACGTCGCCGAAGGACCCGAACTCCTCGGCCTTCGGATCACCTCCGCGTCGAGCAGCCGCGGATCGGTGGTGATCGACCAACCCGTGGGGGTGACGTTCATCCCGGCCAACGACGTCACCGACCCCGTCCTCGTGTCGGTGTCGAACCCCACCGTGTCCGAACCGCCGCCGGGAGAAGTGACCGACGCCACCTTCGACGTCACCGTGGGTCACGCCGACCCCGACGCCGACGGCCCCTTCGCGGCGCCCGTCGTGGTCGACTACGAGACGAGCGACGGCACCGCCGCGTCGCCGGACGACTACGACGCGGTGGGGCCCGATCAACTCACGTTCACCGAGCCCGGGACCACACCGGTGCCGGTCACGGTCCACGGGGACACCGCGGCCGAACGGATCGAGATCTTCACACTCGACGTCAGTGGCCCGGGTGTCATGGTGCCCCCCTCCTCGCGGGGGGTCGCCACGATCGCCGACGGGCAGCCGCTGGTGTCGATCGACGACCCCTCGGTCGACGAGGGTTCCGGCCCCCTCGAGTTCACCGTTGCCCTCGACCGCGCCTCCAGCGATCCGGTGACCGTGGGGTTCGCCGTGGGAGACGGAACCGCGACCGGCCCCGGGACCGCGGACGACGGCGCCGACTTCGGAGAACCGAGCGGCGGCCTCGTCGACCCCGTCACGGTTCCCGCCGCCCAGGAGGTCGAGGCTGCCGGGACACCACCGGCCGAGCCGACAGCCCCCGACGACGGCGGAGAGAGCCCCGAAGCGGAAGGAACCAGTTCCCCCGACGACGCAGCCGGCGACCCCGAGGACACTTCTCAGCATCCGCTGTCGGGACTCCAGGCGGTCGAGAACGGCGTCGTACTGCCCCGCGCGCTCGGCCAGACCGAACCGGTCGAGGACCTCGCGTTCCGCACCCTGGTGTTCGCCCCCGGAGAGACGGAGAAGGTGATCGGCGTCCCTCTCCACGACGACACGCTCCATGAGAACGACGAGACCGTCGTCATCGAACTCACCGCTGCCCTCAATGCCGCCATCGCCGATCCGGAAGCCACGGGGACGATCCTCGACGACGACCCTCGGCCCGTGGTCTCGATCGGCGGCCCGTCCGAGGCCGTCGACGAGTCCGATCCGACGGCACCGGTGACCCTGACCCTCGACACCGAGAGCGGCCTGCCCGTCACGGTCGACTACGCCTTCGGCGCCACCGGCGACACCGCGACCGGCGGAACCGACTACGACCGCACGCCCGGCAGCACCACGATCCCTGCCGGGAACCTCGACACGGTCGTCGACGTCCCGCTGAGCGATGACCCCCTCGACGAAGCCGACGAAACGTTCACCGCCACCATCAGCGATGCGACCGAGGCGGATGTCGGCACGGCCTCGACGCAGGTGACGATCGCCGACGATGATCCGCTGCCCGTCGTCTCGCTGAGCGGCCCGAGCCGCGTCGCCGAAGGCGCCACCGACGAGACGACACCTCACGCGTACTCGGTCAGCCTGAACGCGGCGAGCGGACGTGCGGTGACCGTGGACTACGAGGTGACGGGCAACACCGCCACCGGAGGCAGTGACTTCGTCGGCGGCAGCGGGTCGGTGACCCTCGCCGCCGGTGAACGCTCGGCCACGATCACGGTCGAGGTCGTCGGTGACGAAGTGGACGAGAGCGACGAAACCTTCACCGTCGAACTCCAGGATCCGACCCATGCGGTTCTGGGGAGTGATGCGAGCGTCCGGACGGCGATCGTCGACGACGACGAAGCGTCGCTCTCCGCCACGTCATCGGGGACGGACGACGCCGCCGATGTCTCCGGCTACCACCTGGTGACGGACCGGGGGGCGGTGTACACGTTCGGGGACGAGCCGTTCTTCGGGACGGCGCGGAGCATCGACGCAGTCGGGTCGTTCGTGACGGCGTTCGCGCACCCGAGCGGTGACGGGTACTACCTGGTGACGGACCGAGGCGCCGTCTACACCTTCGGAGACGTGCCATTCCACGGCGCCGCCACCAACATCCCCACCGTCGGGAACTTCACCGCCGCCATGATGCACCCCAGCGGCCACGGCTACTACCTGATCACAGACCAAGGCGCCGTCTACACCTTCGGGAACGTGCCATTCCACGGCGCCGCCACCAACATCCCCACCGTCGGGAACTTCACCGC
>CAZTOV010000040.1:0-18404 GCA_964615175.1 uncultured Burkholderiales bacterium | reverse complement strand
GGTCGGTGAGGGTGGATTTCCCGGCGCCGGGAGACCCGGTCATCCCGACCGTATAGGTGCTCCCCGTGTGCGGGAACAGCGCGGCCACCACCTCGCGGGCACGTTCACCGCCGGTCTCGAGCATCGAGATGAGCTTGGCGACGGCCCGACGGTCGCCGTCGAGCGCCTGAGCGACGAGTTCGTCGGAAGCGACAGGCACGTCTCCGGGCTCCTCCCTACGCTCGCCACGCTCGCTCCGGACCGTCGCCCTCTTCAACACAGGACCTCGGTGCCACCGGTCGCACGCTGCGCATCGCCCCCGGGCGACTCGCGCGAGCACCTCTGAGCCGTTCCTGGACGTTGCAACATCCGACCCTACGAGGTTCCTCAGCCCAGGCTGAGGACGGTGCCCTCGTCGCTGACGTCGACCACCTCGGTCACGCCGGGGACCCGGTCCTTGAGGATGCGTTCGACGCCACCCTTGAGTTCGGCGCTGGAGATCGGGCAGGTGCCGCACGCTCCGGCAAGCTTCACCCGCACGACGCCGTCGTCGGTCACCTCGTCGAGTTCGAGGTCGCCGCCGTCGGCCTGGAGCGCGGGGCGGATCATGGTGTCGATGACCTCTTCGAGGCGCGCGCGATCGAGCTCGCCTTCCGGCGTGCTCGGTCCACTGGGCTCCGTGCCCAGCACGGGTTGCGTGGGTTGGTCGCTCACGGCGTCGCCTCCTCTCGTTCCCCTCCAGTATCGCGTTCGACGCGCTCCACATCGGCTCCGAGCGAGGCCAGCTTCCGAGGCAGGTCGGCGTATCCACGATCCACGTGGTGCGTTTCGAGCACGGTGGTTTCACCGTCAGCGGCGAGCCCTGCGAGTGTGAGGGCGGCACCGGCGCGCACGTCGCTCGAGCGGACCGGAGCGCCCGAGAGGCGGTCGACACCGCGAATCACCGCGTGATGGCCCTCGGTACGGATGTCGGCGCCCATCCGGTTCAGCTCGTCGACGAACCCGAACCGGTTGTCGAACAGGTTCTCGGTCACGATGGCGGTTCCGTCGGCGACCGAGAGCAGCGCCACCGTCATCGGCATGAAATCGGTGGCGAAGCCCGGGTACGGAAGCGTGGCGATGTCGACCGCCCGCGGGCGACCCTCGGACCGCACCCACAACCCCTCGGCGGTGGGTGAGACCTTGAGCCCCATCTCACCGAGCTTCAGCGCCACCATCTCGAGGTGCTCGAGCCGGGCACCCTCGAGCGTGATCTCCCCTCCGGCGATCCCACAAGCGGCGAGGAGGGTCCCCGCCTCGACCCGGTCGGGGATGATGTGCGAGTCGACGGGGTCGAGTTCGTCAACTCCCTCGACCTGGATGGTCGACGTGCCGGCGCCGATCACCCGGGCGCCCATCCGGTTGAGGGTCGAAGCGAGGTCGGCAATCTCGGGCTCGCGGGCGGCGTTTTCGATTTCGGTGACGCCGTCGGCGAGCACGCCGGCGAGCATCAGGTTCTCGGTGGCGCCGACGCTGGGGAAATCGAGGACGTGACGGGCTCCGACCAGGCCGGGCGTCGACGCCTCGATGTAGCCGTGAACGATCTCGAGCTGCACGCCCATCGACTCGAAGCCGCGGAAGTGCATGTCGAGCTTGCGGCTCCCCAGGTTGTCGCCTCCCGGCATGGCCACCCGGGCCCGTCCACACCGGGCGAGCAGGGGGCCGAGCACGTTGACCGAGGCCCGCATGCGTGACACCAGCTCATAGGGAGCCTCGGGCACGAGCTCGTCGCCGGTGTCGATCACGACCACGTCGGCCTCGGGCTGGTCGACCCCCGCGCCGAGGCGGCGGAACAGCTCGATCATGACGGGGAGGTCGCCGACCGGCGTCATGTTCCGCAGCACGGTCGTTCCCGGCGCCAGCAGCGCCGCGCACATCTGCTTCAGACCGGCGTTCTTGGTCATCCCCGCGACCCGCACCGTCCCCTCGAGGGGACGGCCCGATCGCACCACGAAGGCGCTCACGAAGATTAAAGGGTAGGTGGATGGCGCGCCCGGTCGCGCATACTGCGGGGGTGACCACCCGTCCGCAACCCGCCCCGCCGCAGGCCGTCCTGTTCGATTTCCACGACACGCTGGCCGAGCTGGTCGGCGGCACCGATCACGTGGTCGCCCACCACGTGGGGGTGCCGGTCGACGACCTTCGCCGTGCCCTCGCCGACGTCTTCGCCACCCACGTCCCCCGGCTCCGGACCGACGGCGTCTGGCCTCACCAGCCCGACGTGATGTTCCACCGGCTCTACGAGGGTCTGTACGAGCGGCTCGGGCGTCCCGATGACCCGACCGCAGTGGTCGACCGCCTGAGGGCTGTCTTCTGGGCACCGGAGTCCTATCGCGCCTATCCCGACGCCCGCCCGGCGCTCGAGCGCCTGCGCGCTCGCGGGGTCCGCTTGGGCGTCCTCTCGAACTCCGACTTCGACCTCCATCCCGTGCTCGAGCACATCGGCCTCGGGGGCCTGTTCGAAGCCGCCGTCCCGGCGTTCGCCCACGGGGTCGAGAAGCCCGACCGCGCCGCGTTCGAGCTGGCGATCGACCAGATGGAAACCGACCCCGAGCACTGCTGGTTCGTCGGCGACCACCCGGAGTTCGACGCCGTCGCGTCCGACCAGCTCGGCATGACCGCGGTGCTCGTCGACCGGGAAGACCGCCACGCCGGGGCGGGGTGGCCGTTCCCCCGCGTCCCGGACCTCACCCCGGTGCCGGCCATGGTCGGGGCTGCCTGCGCTCCCTGACACTCGCGACATCTCGTACATAACGCCCTCAATTCCCTCACAACGAGTCGGCTCGGCGTCAACCACCCACGCCGATCCGTCGATGCTCTCGTCGTGGCTGTGGGGGGACTACTCGAACGCAAGCGCACCGTCGATCGACCGACGGACGCCGCGGCGACGTTCAGCCGCGAAGCGCGGCTGGCCGGCATCCGGGCCACCGACGTCTCGCTCGAGGCCATCGAGGGCCGGCGGACACAGATCTTCGTCGTCGTGCTCATCACGCTGGGAGCACTCGCCGGATCGACCGCCCTGATCGCCTTCGGCGAAGCCGCCGAGTCCTCAGCGTTGGCGAGCCTCGTCCAGCTCCCCGCGTTCCGGGTCGCTCCGTTGATCCTCACCACGAGCCTCGGCGTCTACATCAGCGAGAAAGAGGTCCATCTCCGGCGATTGACCCGCATGCTCATGGAGAACCACGCGGTGATGGCCGAGCTCGCCCGCGAAGCCCGTCACGACCCGCTCACGAATCTCGGGAATCGCACGGCGTTGCTCGACTGGCTCGACGCCGAGGCGGCAAGGGATCCGAACGGCCTCATCGGCCTGGTCTTCATCGACCTCGACGAGTTCAAGAGCGTCAACGACACCCACGGGCACGAAGCGGGTGATGCCCTCCTCATGGCAGTCGCCGAGCGGCTCGGGCGGGCGCTGCGGCGAGGCGATCTGGTGGCACGCATCGGCGGCGACGAGTTCGCGCTGGTGGCGGGCAACGTGACGAGCCGGGGCGATCTGGTGATGATCGCCGAGCGGATCTTGGCTGAGCTGGCGGTCCCGATCGACTACGACGACACGACCATATGGGCGGGCGCCAGCATCGGCATGACGCTCGGTCACGCTGCCGACGGGGCGAAGCTCCTCCGCGAGGCCGATCTGGCCATGTACGCGGTGAAGGCCGACGACAGCCGCCGATGGGCTTTCTTCGACGGCGCCACCGACCCGCTCGACGGATTCATCACGACCGGCTAGCTCAACTGCCCCGGTAGCGGGGGGCTCTGTCCTCCATGAACGCAGTGATGGCCTCGCGGAAATCGTCTGAGCGGAGGCAGTCGGCCTGACGCTCGGCGGTGATCCGGAGCACCTCCTCTCGAGGTGCTCCGTGCGCGGCGGCGTTCATCGCCGTCTTGGCGCCGGCAACGGCCATCGGCGGCTGTTTCGCGAGTGTGGCCGCGAGAGACTCGACCGCTGTCTCGAGTTCGGCATCTTCGACGACCCGCTCGCAGAATCCGATGCGGAAGGCCTCGTCAGCGTCGATCTCGGCGACGGTCCAGGTGAGTTCCTTCGCCTTCCCGGGCCCGACGAGCCGAGGGAGGAAGTGGGTGCCGCCCAGATCGGGCAGGATGCCGTACTTCTGTTCGAACACCCCGAGCTTGGCGCCCCGCGCGATGACCCGCAGGTCGCATGCGGCGGCGAGTTGCATCCCGGCGCCCAGCGCATATCCCCGCACGGCGGCCACCGTCGGGAAGGCGACATCCTCGAGCCAGGTGTAGGCCTGCTGGAAGCGGAGGACCGTGGCGGCGACCGGGTCGTCGTGCAGCCCGGCCCCGCCGTCACCGGCGACGCCGTCGTCCTGGCCAAAGGTGTTGGTGTCGATCCCGGCCGAGAACGCACGGCCCTCCCCGATCACGACCAGGCAGCGCACGTCGCCGGGGTCGTCGACCAGCGCGGCACCCAGATCGGCCAGCTCGTCCCACATCTGCGGCGTCATCGCATTGAGCTTCTCGGGCCGGTCGAGCCGCAGCCACGCCACGTGCCCGTCGACCTCGTACTTCAGCGTCTCGTGCGCGTCCATCAGCGGCTCTCCTCACCGTCGTCCCAGATCTCTGCGCAGGATGGCGAGCAGAACGCCACCGTCTGCCCGTCGTCGTCAACTCGCGACGCCACCACCGAGTCGTCGGGAATCACCATGCCGCACACCGGATCCTGCACCGTGTCCGCGCGGTGGTCACGGTAGGTCAGATTCAGCACCTCGACCGGGTTGCGGAAGCCGCGGAGCCGGACCGGGTCCATGGGATGGCACTCGACCCACGGGGGGGCGGCCTCCGCCACCTCGGGGGTCGCGAGGATCTCGTGCGGCTCGGCCTCCTGCCCGAGGCGGGCGGCCAGGTTCACCGGCGTGCCGATGTAGTCGTCGCCCTCCATGAGGATCACCTCACCGCCGGCCAGACCACCGCGGAGCACCAGCGGCGACTCGCCCTCGTCGACCCGCCGTTCGATCTCGATCACCGCCTCGATGAGAGGCGTGTCCTCCACGGAGACGAGCATGGCGCCGTCACCCAGCCACTTGGCCACCCGCACGCTCCGCCGGGTCGAGACTTCACGCACGTGCCACCGGAAGAGCCCCAGCACCCAGACCGCTTCCTGGTCGCCATGGGTCTCGGTGAACCCGGTGAACCCACCGAGGTCGATGAACGCGAAGTAGCGACGGACTCGCACGTCACCAGTCTCCCGTACGCGCCGCCGCGCCGGCGCAATGGGCGCACCGGGGTCATCGGGTTCATCGGGACTTCACCGTTGCTTCACCCGGGCAGGGCTCTGACCCACTCGACGCTCGTCGAAGCCGACTCGGCGAGCACGTCCTCGTGGGTCCGTCCGCTGCGTTTGAGGGGCCGGAACCCGTGGTCGGCGGTCTCGAGCCAGTGGAACGACCGCGGTCCGGGGATCACCTCGGCCTCCCGCTCGAGCGCCTCGTGGGGAGCGAGGGCGTCGCGGGTTCCACTGACGAACAACACCGGAACGTCGAGGCGGGGGAAGTGCTCGACCCGGAGCTTCTCCGGCTTCCCGGCCGGGTGGAGCGGATAGCCGAGGAGGAGCAATCCGAGTGCCGGCACGGGTTCGTCGGCGTGACCGACGATCATCGAGCAGTAACGACCGCCCATCGATCGGCCTCCGAGGACCAGCCGCTCCGCGACCAGCCCCGTACGCTCGCAGAGCTCGTCGACCGCCTCGCGCGCGGCCGATTCGAGCACGGGGGCCCGGTCCGGTGCCTTCTTGCCCCGCACCCGGTAGGGGAAGTTGAACCGCAGTGACGGCACACCGGCGTCGGCCAGGGCGTCGGCCACGACCGTGAGCGCCGCGGCGTCCTTGTCGGAACCGGCGCCGTGGGCGAGGAGGACGGCCCGGTCGGCTCCCCGCTTCGGCCCCTGGAAGGAGAACCGGCCGGTCACCGGTCCAGCACGTACCTGGTCAGGAAGGCCTCGGTGCGGCGGAGCTCGTCCTCGACGGTCTCGGGGCTCCCCCACCCGTGCCCCTCACCTTCGTAGACGTGGTACTCGACGTCGACGCCGTTGCGGCGGAGCGACTCGACCAGACGGTCGGCCTGGCTCTTCGGGACGGCGACGTCCTCGTCGCCCTGGAGGACGAGGAGCGGCACCTCGATCTCGGCCGCATGGGTGACCGGTGAGCGCTCCCGGTAGCGGTCGGCGTCCTCGGGGAGGGTCCCGACGATGCGGTCGAGGTAGCGCGACTCGAAGCGGTGGGTGACCTCGAGCAGGTGGAAGAGGTCGGTCACGCCGAAGAGGTCGACGCCCGCCTTGACCAGCTCCGGATGGCGGGCACAGACGTGGAGGACGGTGAAGCCACCGGCACTGCCGCCGGCCACGGCGACCCGATCGCCGTCGCACCATCCCGCATCGACGGCGTGGCGGATGCCGGCAGCCGTGTCCTCGACGTCGAGATCGCCCCACCGGCCCGTGAGGGCCTGGGTGTAGTCGCGCCCGTAACCGGTGGACCCGCGGTAGTTGGGGGTGAGCACCGCCCATCCCCGATCGCGGAAGAAGTCGATCCGGGCGTTCCAGCGCGCCATCGCCTGTCCGGTCGGACCGCCGTGCACCATCACCAGCAGCGGGGGGCGATGGGCGCGACCGTCGCCACGCGGCCGCCACAGCAGCCCGTGCACCTTGGCCCGTTCAGACTTCCAGGTCACCGCTTCCGGCTCGGGGAGCCGTGAGTCCTCGAATCCGGCCGGTGCCCCGCGACTGATGCTGCGGTGCACTCCCGACGTGAGGTCGACCACCGCGACCTCGTCGGGAACGTCCCAGTTCGAGCGCACGGAGACCAGGCCTCGGGGGCTCCAGTCGAGGGCGATGCACCAACCCGCGGCCACCTCGCGGGCCTTGCCCCTTCCCACGGGGAGCACCGCCAGACGCCCGAATCCGTCTTCGTTGCGGCAGACGGCGATCGCACGGCCGTCGGGCGACCACGAGAAGGATCGCTGTCCGGGACCCCAGGTCGGAAGGGCGTGATCGTGGGGTTCCTTGACGGCCGGTGACGCCCGGGACCCGTCCCAGTCGCCGACCCAGACGTTCTCGAACCCGGTCTCGTCGCTGATCCACGCCAACCGTGACCCGTCGGGTGAGTACCGGGGCTGACCGACCGACACGCCGTCCCCGCCGGCGACGGTGCGGACATCGCCCACGGGCCGGATGCCCTCGACCGTGCCCATGGCGATCATGGAGCCGTCCCAGGGCATGGCGGGGAAGTTCCACTCGTGCCACACGATCCGCTGCCCGTCGGGTGACCACGAGGGATCGAAGGCGTAGTCGGCGTCGCGCGAGACCTTCACGGGCCAGGCGGACCCGTCGAGCGGCACGAGGGCGATGGCGCAGGATTCGTGCCGCTCGAGGACGAAGGCGACCCGGGACCCGTCGGCGGAGACCGCGGGCGCCGACGCCTTCCCGTACCGTGAGAGGACGCGGTGAGGGCCGCCGGACAACGACACCGCGACCAGCTCGCCGGAGACGGCGGCGTAGACGAGGCTTCCGTCGGGGGCCCAGTCGAAGACTCCCCCGCCGTATGAGGCGACCGACTTGGCCGGCATGTCGGCGGTCACCACCCGCGGCGGAGCCGAGGCGTCCGCCGGGGCGACGACGATGTCGGAACGGCCGTCGAACGAGTCGACCCACGCGAGGAAGCGGGCGTCGCGGGACCACCGGGGCTCGGCGACCCGGCGCGTGCGAGCGACCATGGCGGGCGTGATCGTCGGCGGCATCACTTGACCCGCCGACATCTCGTCGGCTCCTCCGGAGCATGGGGCCCCTGCCCCATGCCCGGCCGTCCGTGCGCGCAGCGTCGGAAGGCCTGCTCCCAGTACATGGAGTTGGAGGCTACCCGGCGTCGGGCGCGTCGCCGGCGAGGACGGCTGGGATCCACTCCAGGAGCCGTTCCCGCAACAGCGCGCCCGACTCCGACATGAGGTGGCCAGTGTCGGGAAGCATCACCAACTCGCCGTGGCCACCGGCCAACATGTTCACGGTCTCGCTGACGTGCGGCGGGAGCAGCTCGTCGCGGTCGCCGTGGAAGAGCAGCAGCGGGCGCCCCTCGAGACCGGCGGCGTTTTCGCAGCCCGCCGACTGGGTGGCCAGCGTGACCACCCCCGCCACCAGCCCGGGGAACGTCGCACCGATCCTGACGGCGATGGCGCCCCCGAACGAATGACCCATCGTCACGAAGCGGCGGGCGCCGCGCATCGCCGCCAGCTCGCACGTGGCCGCCAGGTCGTGGGAACACTTCGGGATGTCGTCGGGGCGCCGCCACGAGACGCGGATGGTGCCGATTCCCTGTTCGGCGAGGGCCACCCCGAGGTCGTGGTAGAGGCCCTCGGCCGGGCCCAGGAGCCCGCCGGCAGCGCCCCCGCCGGCCACGAGGACCCGCTCGGCGTCACGGTCGCCGTGCCAGAGGAGGGTGAGCAGGCCCTTCCACGTGTAGATCTCGACGTGGACGAGCCCCGGCGCGATCTCCTTCTCCTGCACGGCGAGGACGCCCAGCTCCTCGAGCGGCGTGCCCCGTTCCTCGGGGATCTCGTCGGTTTCCTGGCCCGTCTCCGGCTGGTCGGTCACGACCCGATCGTTGCTCACGCGACCCGATCCGCGCCATGCTGCCCCTCCATGACACTCGACCCGCAGATCGCAACCGTCATCGAGCAGATCCGATCACTCGACCAGCCGCGCCCCGAGGACCTGCCCCTCGACGAGGCCCGGGCGGCGTACCGGGCGTTGGGGAGCATGTCAACCCGCCCCGGCTCGGTCGAGGTCGACGAACTCGACATTCCGGGGCCCGGCGGATCGCTCGCTGCGCGCGTGTACCGGCCGTCAGAACCGGCGGGATCGGGGTTCGTCTACTTCCACGGAGGGGGCTGGACGATCGGCGATCTCGACACCCACGATGGCGCCTGTGGAGCGCTTGCCGAAGCGTCCCGTAGCGTGGCGGTCGCCGTCGACTACCGGCTGGCGCCCGAGCATCCCTATCCGGCGGCGGTGGAAGATGCCGACGCGGCGACCCGGTGGGTGGCCGAGCACGCGGGCGAGTTGAGCATCGACCCCGAGGTGTTGGGGGTCGCCGGGGACTCGGCCGGCGGGAATCTGGCGACGGTGGTCGCCCGCCGCTTTCGTGACGGGGACGGTCCCACCCTGGCCGCCCAGTTGCTGATCTACCCGGGCGTCGACGGCACCACCGACCACCCGTCCTTCGAAGAACACCACGACATCCCGTTCCTCCCCGCTTCGACCATGCGCTGGTTCTTCGACACCTACTGCGCGCACGCCGACGCCGCCGACCCCGACATCTCCCCTCTCGGGGCCGATCTCGCGGGGTTGCCCCCGGCCGTGGTCGTGACCGCCGAGTTCGACCCGCTGCGCGACCAGGTCGACGCCTACGCGAGGGCGCTCGGCGACGCCGGCGTCGAGGTCACCCACCTCCGCTACGACGACCTCACCCACGTGTTCGTCCAGCTCACCGGGCTCTCCGAACGCGCCGCCGAGGCCACCGAGGAGATCGGCCGGAAGTTCGGGGCGATCCTGAACGCGTAGAACGGACAGGAGGAACCCGGCCTCACCTGACCCGCCGACCGATGAGCGGCGGGAGCTCAGCCTCGCCGCTTCACCGCGACGATCACGCCGCTGGCGCAGTCCAACTCCGCGCAGACCAGGTCCGGATGGTCCATCAGGGTCGCCCGGACCTCGACGAGCGCCGGGCGCAGATCGAAGGTCGTCCCGTCGTCGCGGACGAACGGCTCGGTGTGGCGGTCGAGGTCCATGTCGTCGACGAGCAGCACGCCGCCGGGACGCAACGCGGCGATCGTGCCCGCCAGGTTCGTGAGCTTGCCGCCGGGCGCGTCGGGAAAGACGAGGTCGAAGCTCTCGGGCTCGCCAACCGCATCCGAGCCGTCACCGAGCACGAAGGTGGCGTAGCCGGGCCAGTCGGCCTGCCGTGCGACGGCCTGGGTGTCGGCGTCGAGTTCGACGGTGACCACCTCCACGTCGTCGCGCGCTCCCAGCCCCTCCACGATCCAGGCCAGACCGTGCCCCACGCCGGTGCCCAGCTCGAGGATCCGGCCGTTCTCGGGGACGGCGGCGGCGAGGGCAGCGAGCAGCTGCCCCACCTCCGCTTCGGACGACAGCTCGAAGCCGGCGGCCTGGGCGCGTTGGCGCGCAGCCGCCACCGACTCGGGCACCGGCCGGTCGGTCATTCCGCAGCGCGCTGCGCCAAGTTGGCGAGGGCCCGTCGGTTGTTCGCCCGGATGCGACCGGCGAGCAACTTCACCAGTGGGCGCAGCACGGGCGGCGGGTCGAGGCACATCGTGTAGGTGATGGCGGTTCCACCGTTCTTCGTCTTCGCGAGGCGGCAGTCCTCGACGAGCGAGCGCGTGAAACGAGGTCGCGCCGCGGTGCCCGTGAACGCCCATCGTTCGCCGGGCTCCCAGACGATGAACTCCTCGTCGACCGTGGCGCCCGGAATCACGACTCGCCGGCGTGCCCCTACACCGGTGCCGGGTCCGGTGACCTCGACCTTCCGGACTCCCGTGAACCACTCCGGCCAGCGCTCGTGGTCAGCCAGCACCTCGAAGACGTCCTGAGGGGATGCCGTCGACTCCCCCCGCGCCTCGATCCGCACCGGCGCGGACTCGGCCCATTCGATCGTGCGACGTCTCAGTTCGGCCATGAGCGGTCACGCTAGTAGCGGTCCGGGTGACCCATACCGGCACTTGGGTGACATGCGGTCGGCATGATTGTCATGACCACTGCGATCGGTGCTCGGTACCGTGACGTCGACGAAGAACTGGGAGTTCAGTTCTTGGATGCTTCGCCAACGACAGAACGCCATCGGGCCGATCTCGAGTCGGTTCGTCGCCGTCGTGTCTCCGTTTACGTGGACGAATCCAAGCCGCGGAGCCGTCAGCCATGGCTGTACATCGCTGCGATCATGCTTCGTCAGAATCGCGCCCTAGACCTGATTACCGGACTACGGGCCGACCGGCAACGGATCGGCTACTACGGCGAAATGCGGTTCGCGGACATCACTCGCGCTGAGGAGGCACAGCTGGCGAAGGCTTGGCTGACGCGGGTGATGTACCCGGACGATCGTGCGCACTTCGCCGTTGTCGGCATCGACACCCATGAGCTGGTGTCGGAACGCTTCGGATCTACTCGGCGAGACCGACAACACAACATCTACGTCCGCTTCCTTCGCGCAGGTCTCGCCGGAGGCCTCAAGCACTGCTTCGGTCAGAACGTCGAGGTTGGGACCGTCTTTCACGACCAGGAAAGCCAACTCGAAAGTCGTGCAACTGAGGTCGACTGGCGCACTGTTTGGATGCTCGAGCGCGATTACGGGATCTCAATGGCCCGTGATGCCCTCATCTATGTCGATTCGGACCACCGACAGGAGCCATCGTTTCCGGGCGCCAGCGAGATCCTCCAGCTCGCGGACCTCGTAGTTGGTGCAACCAGAATGTGCATGGAGGGTCCGAACCGAAAGCAATATCAAGTGTCCGTCGCAGAACACATCTTGCCGCTGGTCGAACGCCTCACGGACGAGAAGCGGATTCGCAATCGGAACAGTCGTTATGGATACGTCAGACGGTGCTCTATTCGCTTCTTCCCGAGACCCGGACTCACCGCCGACGAAGTCGATGATCCCATCGAGCGAGCACGCTCAGGCTTCTACGTCTCTCGAACGCCAGCTCTTTCTCGACGAGACCAACAGTCCTTGTTTGACCTCCCGTAGCCAGGAGCATCAGAGTCCATCCACAAGTCGAGCGTCCAAGGGGCAACGCGGCGCAGCGCAAGCACTCGGGTTTGTCGATCGTCCCCGCACGCCGGCTAGACCGGCACGCCCCGCAAGACCAAGATTCGCGTCGTGCTGAGTGAAGCGATTGTGGACGAGCGCCGCGCGTTCGCGGAGACGCTGCGGGTAGTAGGACCCGACGCACCCACCCTGATCGAGGGCTGGTCTGCCCACGACATCGCCGCGCACGTTGTGTCCCTCGATCAACTCGCGGGCGTGCCGACCTTCCTCGCACGAGTGGCGGTTGCCAAGGGCATACGACTGAACGACGTTGCGGGTCGCTTCGCTGACCGCAGCATCCGAGGCCCTAAACGCCGCGGGTTCGAGTGGGCGGTCGAGCGGTTGGATCGAGAGCCGCCCCGATTGCTCCTCAGAGACTCGCTCGCCCCGGTTGGGATGTTCGAGGTCTTCGTCCATCACGAAGACGTCCGCCGCGCCAGCCTCGCCGAGCAGCCACGCGCCGCCCCGGAAGCGCTGTCGCACGTCGTGGAGTGGCTGCTGCTCTACCACCGTCGCCTCGTTCAAGACATGCAGCTCGTGATTCGCACACCACACGGTGAGAACACGATCGGTACGGGGCCAACCGTCACGCTTGAAGGCTCCGTAGCGGAAGTTGTGCTCTGGCTCGCGGGCCGTCGTGAAGCAAGCGCGGCCACCGCAACCGGTGCAATCTCCGACCTACCCGAACTGCGGGTCTGACGCCCTGCCCCATAACGCCGGGTCACTGACGCGACGATCCCTTCTTCATCGGCAGGTCTTGTGTCGGCTGTGGGGCGGTGTGAGCCTGTCGGGGTGAATCCTCACTACTACCGCTCCGATCTCGCTCGCATCCATCACCTTGGATTCGGCTTCCACGCCGACGCTGTCGCACCGGGGATCATCGCCCTCCTGGAGCCGGTGCGAGAGAACGGCGGTCTCGTCGTCGAGCTCGGGTGCGGCAGTGGTCTCCTCACCCGTCACCTGATCGATGCCGGCCACCGGGTGCTCGCCACCGATGCGTCACCGGCGATGCTCGAGCTCGCTCGCGACACGGTTCCGGACGCTGAAGAGATCCTGCAGCTCATGCTTCCAGAGGATCCAATACCGGCCGCGGACGCGGTCGTGGCGGTTGGGCATCCCCTCAACTACCTCCCCAGCGAAGCTGCCATCCACAAGGCGTTCGCGAACATCGCCGCCGCCCTCGAACCGGGGGGCCTTCTCGCACTCGATATCTGTGACCTGGAATGGGGACGACACCGCATCGACGTGCCACCAAAGGCCTGGATCGAGGACGACTGGGTGCTGATCACATGCTTCTCTATCCCGTCTCCGGACCGGTTCGTACGCGAGATGACCATGTTTCTGCGCGACGACGAGGGTACGTGGCGCCGAGACGACGAACGCCATGACAACGTTCTCGTCGACACCACCGGGATCCCATCGCTCTTGGGCGAGCACAGCGTCGAAGCGACCGTCGGGACGTCGTTCGGCGACGAAGAACTCCCGATCGGCCTGTGCACTGTCGTCGGGCACCGACGAGAGTGACCCTTCGCCGCTACACCCACCGCCCCCGATCGCCGGGAGCGGGTGCGGTGTTGGCTGGTCCTCCGACCGAGGAGGACTGCCATGACGACACTGCAGCAGACGAGTTCGAAGATCCGGACGACCGCAGCCGAGGTTCCTGTCGACGAAGCCCAACTGGCCGCCGCTGCGTTCCTGGCCCGCTATAGCGGGCGGACGCTCGAGGCCTACCGCCACGATCTGAGAACGTTCTTCCAGTGGACGGCCGACGTCGGCTTGGAGGTGCTGGAGGCGACCCGTCCGCACATCGAGCTCTACCGAACATCTCTCGAGGACCACGGGTTGGCGGCCTCGACGATCGACCGGCGTCTGTCGACCGTCTGCAGCTACTACCGGTTCGCGCACATCGACGGTCGCATTGCGTCGAATCCGGCGCAGTATGTACGCCGCCCGAGGGTCGAACCGGCGGAGGCGCACGCCATGGACCGCGGCGAGCTCGGCACCTTCCTGTTCACGGCCGAGCGTTACGACCGCGATCACGCAGCGCTTGCCGGGCTCCTCGGCCTGAACGGTCTCCGTGTGTCAGAAGCCTGTGCCACCAACGTGGAGGACCTGGGCTTCTCCCGGGGTCATCGGACGCTTCGGATCGTGGGGAAGGGCAACAAGCCGGCGATCGTTCCGCTCGCTCCCCGAACGGCCCGCACCATCGACCTCACCGTCGGTGAGCGTCACGAAGGGCCCATCCTGCGACGTCGCGACGGTCAACGACTTGACCGTCGCACGGCACACCGTTCGGTCCGCTCGATCGGCAAACGTGCCGGACTCGGTCACGTGCACCCGCACATGCTGCGGGCGGCATTCATCATGGCTGCCCTCGACGCCGGCGTCCCGCTCCGCGACGTTCAGATCGCAGCGCGTCACGCGGATCCTCGTACCACGACCATCTACGACCGGCGACGCCAGAACTTCGACCGCCACGCCGCCTACGTCGTGGTCGCCTTCGTCGCAGGCGGCTGAGTCCGAAGCGTCAGACCGGCGGCGGTTCCACCCGCTCGACAGTGTCGACCCGGTCGATCGAGCGGTCGAACGACGCCACGCGACCCACGCCGGTACTCTCCGCGCATGCCACGAGGTAGGCCTCAGCGAAGTCGATCCGGTCCGTCTCGTAGACCTCGACCGCTCGGAGTAACAATGCCGGATCCACACACACAATCGACTCGAATGCGATGAGTGACCGGAGCGCTTCGGCGACCTGCTCACGGGGCGCCTCATAGAACGAGTCCAGGACGTAGACGGTCTCTGCCGTCACGAGGTCCGTGAGCAAGAGGTCCGATTCGGCCCCGAGGTACGCCGTCGCGCGAGCCGCCAGCTCCGGCGGATCACCAGTCAGATGCCGAACCAGGACGTTGGTGTCGACGAACGCGTTCAACGCCGCGCCACAGCCCGATCAGCCCGCGACCGGCGCAACACCTCATCCCACGCCACGTTGCGCTTCGCTGCCGGCACCGGCATCGATCCGGCCAGATCCAAGAAATCCGGGGTCCGGGCCAACACCGCGCGGTTGCCCTCCACCCGGAACACGACCTCGTCACCTTCCTTGATCCCCAACGCATCACGGACCGACTTGGGGACCGTCACCTGACCCTTCGAGGTGACCTTCGCGGCAGCGTCCATCACAGGCTCCTTACTACTATAGATAGGTAAGGATACCATCCCAGAGGTCGCAACACCATCCCCAAACGCCGGATCTCGGCGGGGATGCGAGGACCGTGTTCCGCCGGATGACCGACGTACTCTGCGGGTCCGCGTCGTCAGGTTCAACACCACTTAGCCTCGCGCAATGCCTCGTGTGCTCATCACTGGCTGCTCGACCGGTATCGGACGAGCAGCAGCGGTGCTGCTGAGTGAGCTGGGCCACGACGTCGTCGCCACAGCCCGGCGACCCGAGACCCTCGACGAACTCGACGTGGCAGCCCGACTGGCGCTCGACATCGATGACGAGGCGTCGATCACCCGGGCGGTCGACGAAGCCGGCGAAGTCGACGTACTGGTGAACAACGCTGGCTGGGGACTCGATGGTGCGGTCGAGACCGTGTCGCTCGAACCGGTCCGGGCAATGTTCGAGACCAACGTGTACGGCACGGTCCGCATGGTTCGGGCGGTGCTGCCTCAGATGCGTGAGCGGGCGAGCGGCACGATCGTCAACGTCAGCTCGGTGGCCGGCCGGCTCGTGACGCCGCTCAACGGCTTCTATGCCGCCAGCAAGCATGCCCTCGAAGCGATCAGCGAGGCCATGCGCTTCGAGCTGGCACACTTCGGCATCGATGTCGCCGTGGTCGAACCCGGCAAGATCGCCACCGCGTGGTCGTCGAACGCTGAGTGGCTCGGCGCCGACCACGAGGCCTATCGAGGTCTCTACGACCAGGTGATGGCCCACGACGAGGAGCGGGAGTCCGAAGCCTCGCCCCCCGGGCTCGTCGCCGACGTGATCGCCCAAGCGATCGACGGTGCAGCCGGCCAGTTCCGCTGGCCAGCAGGGCCTGACGCCGAGGTGGCGCTCAGCGTCCGCAAGGAGGTCGACGACACAGAGTGGGAGCGGATCGTGAGGGAGACCAGCCCCATCGAGTGGTGAGCGGGGACGAGGCGCAACCGCCGGTTCCGGGACGCAGTAGATGTGCCGATACATGGTGCGGGAGCGTTCTGCAGATCGACATTCGCGAGCGGGTCGGACCGTCCCCACCGGTCGGCACTCCTGGCCGCAGTGCACATCATCTACCGCCGGATACGAGGCGCAAAGGGTTGGCAGGTCACATCGACACATCCTCGCTCAGGATCCGGCACCCTGGAGCGCGTTGGTCGACCCAGAGAATTTTCCGAAGCTTTTTTGGCGAGACGGCTCAGATCCCGGGGTTTCTGTCACACCCCTCGTTCATGATGGGGGCATGTTCGATGAGTTGAGGGCGATGGCCGAGCGGGCCTCTCAGATGGGGCGGGAGTTCGAGCCTGCTCGGGTGTCGGGCGACGACGCCGAGGCGGTGATGGACGAAGCCATCCGTCTGGAACGGGCGGCGGGTTCGATCCGGGTCCGCGCCGCGGCTCGTGCGGCGGCGGCGCACGCGTGGAAACAGTCGGGACACCGCTCAGCCGAGGACTGGTTCGCCGACAAGTCGGGCACGTCGAAGGCGAAGGCGAAGAAGAAGCTGAAGCTCGGCGAGCAGCTCGACCGCCACGAGAAGCTCCGCGACCGCTACGGGTCCGGCGGTGTGTCTGATGATCAGGCGGAGGTGATCGGCGGGGCGGCCGACGAGAACCCCGACGCCGAAGACGACCTGTTGGACGCGGCCGAAGACGAATCGCTCCACGGCTTGAAGAAGAAGGCCGCGCAGGCCAAAGCGGAGGTCTCCGACGAAGAGGAACGCCAGGCCAAGATCCACGACCAGCGTTACGGATCCGGTGGCCCCGACGAAGAAGGCGCCTACCGGCTCGGCGGCCGTTTCGCCGCCATGCCGGGCGGCATCTTCGACACCCACTGGCAACGCTTCCGAGACAAGGTCGCCGCCGACGCCAAGAAGAAGGGCCTCAAGCTCACCGCCGGCCAGATCGCCGCCGACGCGCTCGTGTTGATGGCCCAGACCGCCGCCGAAGCCGACGCCGGCGGCTCGCTCGCCGGCCTCGGCCTCCCCGATGTGACCATGCACATCCTCATCGACGACACCGCCTGCGAACGCGGCTACGTCGTCAAGGGCGAAACCTGCGAGATCGACGGCATCGGTCCCATCACCGTCCAGCAAGCCATGGACCTCACCCAACACGGGGCCTTCGTCACCGCCAGCTCGATCACCCGCGACGACCACGGCCGCATCGACGTGCACCGCGTCGCGCATCTCGGCACCACCAACCCCGCCGAACTCACCACCGAGAAACTCCACGACTACCTCGCAGAACACGGCACCGACGTCCAGACGATCGACCTCCCCGGCCGCGCCCACATCCCCGCCGTGCTCGACACCGCCGTCAGGATCCGCGACCGCGTCTGCCGACATCCCGGCTGCCACCACCGCTGGCGCTTACAACGCGACCACAAGACCGCCGTCGGCCTCGGCGGCCGCACCACCTACCACCAACTCCAACGACTCTGCTGGCCCCACCACGAGTCGAAAACCCGCGACGACATCCGCAACATCCGCGCCAAGAAACAAGCCGAACGCGCCGGACCCGCCCCCTGACGGGCGGGTCAGCTCAGATGACGGGATCCTCGGTGTAGCGACCCCACACGTCGGCGAGCGCGTCGCAGATCTCGCCGACCGTGGCGTACGTGCGGACGGCGTCGATGAGTGGGGGCATCAGGTTGGCGTCGGGCTCGCCGGCATGGGCCTTCAGCTGCTCCAGCGCTGCGGTGACGGCGGCGTCGTCGCGCTCGTCCTTCACCGTGGTGAGGCGCTTGACCTGCAGCTCCTCGACCTCGGGCCCGATGTGGAGGATCTCCAACTCGGAGTCCTCGTTGCCCTCGGTGAAGGCGTTGACGCCCACGACGGTGTGGCGGTCGTCGTTGACCTTGCGCTCCAGCTCGTAGGCGGCCTCACCGATCTCGCGCTGGAAGTACCCGTTCTCGACGCCCCGCAGGACGCCCTCGAGCATGGAGCCGTCACCCAACTCGTCGAGGTGGGCGAAGATCTCCTCCGCCTGGCGTTCGACCTCGTCGGTGAGCGACTCCACGAACCACGAGCCACCCAGCGGATCGGCCACGTGGGGAACCCGCGTCTCGTGGGCGATCACCTGCTGCGTGCGCAGGGCGATACGAGCCGCCCGCTCCGAGGGCAGGGCCATGACCTCGTCCATCGAGTTGGTGTGCAGGCTTTGGGTCCCCCCGAGCACGCCCGCCAGCGCCTCGAGCGCCGTGCGTACGATGTTGACCTCGGGCTGCTGGGCCGTGAGCGAGACACCGGCGGTCTGGGTGTGGAACCGGCACAGCATCGCCCGCGGGTTGGTGGCCCCGTAGCGTTCCTTCATCCACCGCGCCCAGATACGACGGGCGGCCCGGTACTTGGCGATCTCCTCGAAG